>NZ_JAKVME010000001.1:0-329510 GCF_022483985.1 Acetobacter sp.
ATCCACCTTATGCGGCGCTCCGCATAAGGTCGAACTCGGCGCCGCATGGACCCGCCGCTCCAGCGAAGGCCGCACCTATCTGAGCCTGAAGCTGGACGATCCCTCCTTCGCCGCCCCGATCTTCGCCAACCTGTTCACCGATGAGGAAGGGGAAGGCTACACCCTCATCTGGACCCGGCCCCGCAGCCGGAACGGGGAGTAAGCTCCCCACCACCAACCCCGCCCGGTCTCCCCGGGCGGGGCCTTCCGGGCCTCTTTTCCCACGTGCTTTTCCGGAGCGCGGGCGGCAGCGCTGGTCGCCCGCCGTGAGACGCAGGAGGAACAAGGGGCTTTCCCTCAGCTTTCCCATTGTACCATGCGCGAGGGCGAACCGGGTCAAGGACGCGTGGTCCCCCCAATTTTGCCCGATGCACCCTTCGGGCACGCCGAACAAAATCGGCTCCCCCACGCGCCGGTGAGCCGGTCGCCTGCGGCGATCCCTGACCCGGTCCACCACGGCATGAGCCGTCCGTCCTGTCTTCGAGAAACGAAAGGAGCAGGACGATGACCACGTACCACGACCACATCCAGATGCTGCGCGCCGAACTGACCAGCTTTCACCTGAGCCGCCGCGAGCGCCGACAGATCGAGCGCGAACTCAATGAGGCGCTTGCCCGACGCGATGCAGAGCCCCCCGCCTGACGGGGGGCTTCGCAGCCCTTCTTCTTGTGGTGAGCCCAGCTTTCAGTGCTCACGATATCGTCATGATGCCATCATTCAAGGAAGCACTGCCTCGTTTTCCAACACGCGTACCAAAGGCAACCCGGCTGACAGATCCACCTGAAAATAGTGAGCTTTTATCGAAAAACAGTCGTGCTCGTTGGCAAATCGAAGGAAGGTCTATTAAAAACATTCCGGTTATGCATCATCTCGGGATGCAGCGCTTTCCTCGCGGCATCTATGACGTGCTCTGGCCATCTCGGTAGTTCTGGCGGGGAATGGGAGAGAACTGCCATGGACAAACAGCCCGACTGGCACGATCCACGTTTTCGCTCACATCTGCACCACCTCGATGCGCCCGGGCTTGCGCATGAACTGTTGCGCCGGATTCCTGCTTACGTCACGGGATATCAGTCTCTTGGTCGGCAACTCGGGATGCTTAGGAGTATTCGTTCGCGACATGAACTGGTGGAGCAGTTTGCTCGCCACTGGGGGTTATCCTGTACCGGCTGAACCGGAAATCCCCGCATGGATAGAACCGGCGCTCTGGGCTCCGGAATTTTATCCCGGTGTCACAGTCATCGTGGAAGCACCTACTGGCTTTGATTCCCGTAGGTTGCCAGTCATTCTCTTTGCGTCCATGGCCACAGAACGACAGGGATTACAGAGCAAATCTTTCGCCCTGCATCACGACGGAAACACCTACCGTGTCCAGATCCGTGATGCGAAAGCACGTGATCGCGCTGCAGTCCTCATTCCTCTGGACGGAGGTGAAGAACTGCGGATTGCAGAAGTGCGCAGGTTCATTCGCTATCTTTCCGGAATGCCCGTTCCGCCTTTATCCCGGGCGCTGGGGCTGCCGCTTTACCGTGCGCGTTTTATCGCAGATGCCATCTGTGCCTATGCCGGACGACGAACTGGTGCCTCCCATCGCGATATCGGTGTGGTTCTTGATCCGTCCGTAAGACACATGAACGCACGGCAATGGGACACCTCTTCCCAGCGTGGACGTGTTGGGCGCCTGCTGCGTAAGGCAACACGGCTTGCCGAAGAGCGCGAATATCTCACCCTTCTCAGACCAGCCCGTTTCCGTCTCTCCCGGTAGATTGCTTCACCGTCCGGACGATGCCGCCCGGCACGTACGCCCATAGACGGCCCCAATCTGCGTACGTCCCCGCCACGACAGTTCCCGTCCACGCTGCGCCCAGTCACGCCCGAACCGACGGAGGCCAGCATGACGCCGTCACATCCGCGTCAGGACAATTTTCTCGACGAACAACTGCTCACTACCCCACAGGCCGCCCACCGGCTGAACATCTCGCCACGAACGCTGGAGCGCTATCGCTGCCGGGGTAGTGGGCCCGTCTTTCGCAAGATGGGCGGCCGGGTTCTCTATCATGTCAACGACATCCGGCACTGGATCGAGAATGTCGCCTGCAAATCCACATCCGAAGAGTCCTATGAAAAAGCCCGTGTGATCGGAAGCCGAAGGCTGGAGCGTCGGCCATGAGTGCGCGTCCGGTGCCACCGGTTCTCTCGCCCTGCCTGCTGATCGATCTCATGTCATGGCCGTTCTTCAGCCTGAGCAAATCCCCCCGGCATGTGCCTGTCAGCTTTGTCATGGGGCGTGTCACCATGCAGGTGTCAGGTCGCGATGACGGTCCGATGGCAACCATATGGGATGCCGATATCCTGATCTGGGCTGTGTCCCGGCTGGTGGCCGCGCGCAGGCAGGGTATTCCAGTCTCACCGCGCGTGCAGGGCAGCATGAGTGAGGTGCTGCGCTTCACCGGGCGCGACCCGGCTGCCATTCGTTATGAGCGCCTTCGGACGGCGCTGGACCGGCTGCACGGAACCCAAGTGACGACATCGCTGCGCCAGACCCGTGACGGCGCGCAGAGCTTCTCGTGGCTGATAGCCTGGCAGGAACGGCGTGGAGAACTGGACCTGATCCTGCCCCAATGGCTCTGCGATGCCATCGGTCGACGGGGCGTGCTCACGCTTGATCCCCGTTACTTCGCCCTGACCGGCGGGTTCGAGCGCTGGCTGTATCTCCTCGTTCGCCGTCATGCCGGTCGGCAGTCCGATGGTTGGGCGTTCGATCTGCCCCATCTTTACCGCAAATCCGCATCCCGCTCTCCTTATCCCCGGTTCGTTTTCGAAATCCGTCGCCTTATCGCGGCGGACACCCTGCCGGGCTACCGCCTGCGTCTGGAGACCGATGCCAGCAATGTGCCGGTTCTCCGCTTCTCCCCTGATCCCAGCAAAGAAACTTACCCACAAGAGCTTGTGGATAACCATGTGGAGGACTCCTGATGCCCATCGACCTATCAGGAATCGGATTCTCGACCTATCAGGAACGGGAAATCCCTCTAACAATTTGGAATAAAAGGAGAAATTCGCGCTCTCTAAAGGTACTAAATATTATAACTATTCTGTACTTGTACACCGCGCTGGAGCGCGTGCGTGAGTCTTCGACTATCATAAAAACCGACGATTCTGTCGCGACATTTTCCGACAGTTCTGCGCAGTGGTCCATGGCGGCGGGCAGATGCGGCGGTATGGAGCGGGGGATTTGGTCATGACCCTCCTTTGCGGCGATTGCCGGCTCCTGATGCCTGATCACGGGCCTTTTGATCTGATCATCGCTGATCCGCCCTATGGCGAGACATCGCTGGCGTGGGATCGGCACGTGCGTGGATGGCTGCCGCTGGCGGCAAAGGCATTGAAGCCTCACGGCTCGCTCTGGGTCTTCGGCTCTCTGCGCAGCTTCATGGCTACCGCGCCGGATTTCCGGGCGGCCTGCTTGAGGCAGGCTCAGGAGATCGTCTGGGAGAAGCAGAACGGCAGCGTCTTTCATGCAGATCGTTTCCGTCGCGTGCATGAACTGCTGGTGCAGTTCCATCCGGAGGCTAGCCCTTGGCGCGACATCTACAACGTTGTTGCCACGACAGACGACGCGCGGGGGCGGGTGGTGCGCCGCAAGATGCGCCCCACCCATACCGGCGCGATCGGTGCGGCATCGTATCGCAGCGTCGATGGCGGCCCCCGTCTGGCCCGGTCGGTGCAACGCTTCCGCAACGTACATGGCCGCGCGATCCATCCCACGGAGAAGCCCGTGGCTCTGCTGGATCTGATCGTCCGGGTCAGTTGCCCGCCTGATGGCCTGGTCGGGGACTGGTTTGCCGGATCGGGCGCGGCGGGTGTCGCGGCCCGTCTTGCCGGTCGCCGCTACGTCGGTTGTGAGATCGACGCCGAGATGGCGCAGCGCGCCCTTGATCGTCTCGCATCCCTTCTTCCATTCCCTGCCGGAGAACGCGCATGATGCACCCATCGTGCGAGGTGCTGACGCATCTCGAACTGACCTGGCTTGAGAAGCGCATCGAACAGTGGCTTCGCTTCGGGCACGCTCTGGAAACACACCCGATCGATCGCTATCGCCGTCGTCTGAGCTTTGCGCCCGGTGCGGTCTTCGCCCTGTTACGCTGGACGCAGGCGGATTGCGGGACGACAACCTGCTGCATCGATATCATCAGGGCGCCGCTGGCTGGCGAGCCGCGCGACCGCCTGCCGTTCGTGCCCACAGGTGCGGAGCGTCTGCTGCTGTTCACGGGCTGGCCGCAGGTGCGCGCCGTGCTGTCTGTGATCGAGACACTGGAACGGCAAGGTATCAATCCCGTCGATGTTGATCCGGAATACTGGCGACAGCTCGGGCGGTCACGGCCTGATGGTCAGGATATTCCCCGCTATTCCGCGCCCCGACATGCTGCGTGGCAACGGCGGAGGGCCGTGTCATGACGCGACGGGGCTGGTTCTTCACCACGTATTTCGCAGTATTTGGCGTCGGTCTGTCGATGGCGCTGCATCCGATGCCGCGCTTGATCTGGAACGCGACCGCCAGCGTGCCCGTAGGGCTGTATCGTCTGCACCCGGTGCGGGCTCCTCATGTCGGGGATCTGGTCGCACTCCGCCTGCCGGAACGCGATGCCGACATGCTGGCGCGGGGTGGGTATCTGCCGCGCAGTGTACCGTTGCTCAAACCGGTGGCGGCGGTCGGCGGACAGACAGTCTGCCGCGCCGGCAGTCACATCACGATCGACGGTCGGACTATGGGGGATGCGTTGCCTGTCGATCATCGGCACCGTCCCTTGCCCGTCTGGCAGGGCTGTCACCGTCTCGGTGTGCGCGAACTCTTCGTCATGAACACGCACGAACCTCGCAGTCTCGACGGGCGGTATTTCGGTTCTCTGCCGGTCAGCAGCGTGATCGGGCGCGCGACACCGCTCTGGGTTGGTGCGGGCCCTGCGCCTGCCGCCAGCCCGCCTCCTTCTCATACCTCAGAGGATCACTGACATGACGCAGATTGGACTCTTCACGCGCACGGCTGATGGCTTTTCCGGACGTCTGCGCACACTCGTACTGGATGCCGAACTGACGCTGGTGCGTGTCGAGACACCGGACGGCGGTAACGCACCGGATTATCGCATCCATCTCGGTGACAGTGCCGAAGGCCCGGAAGTTGGCGCGGGCTGGACACGCACCGGCGAACGGGCTGGCGAATACATCGTCGTGGTGGTCGATGATCCCTCTCTGGCACAGGGCCTGCGCGCGAGCCTGTTCCAGTCGGGCCGGGGTGGACGGGTCTGGCAGCTTGTCTGGAACCGCCCGCAGAAACGTCAGGGAGCACGAGAATGATGCGCCTGATTGCAGGAGCAGGACGGGGTGGACGCAATGCCGCCGCTTGCATCTGGTCCAGTTTCGCCCGGTTGTGCTGCACAGGGTTGGCGGTTTCGGCGGTGGTGCTGATGCGTCCTGCCAGCGCGCAGGACATCGAGGGAATGATCCGCCAGGCGGCAGAGCGGGTTGCCCTGCCGCCAGAATGGATCCGCGCGGTGATGCAGGTCGAAAGCGGCCGTGATGTCCATGCCATCTCCGCCAAAGGGGCGATGGGCCTCATGCAGATCATGCCCGCGACATGGCAGGAGTTGCGGCGCGATCTCGCGCTTGGAAGCAATCCTTTCGACCCGCAGGACAACATCCTTGCCGGTGCCAGCTATCTCCGTCTGTTGCACGACCGTTATGGGGATGCAGGGTTTCTGGCAGCCTATAACGCAGGACCGGGCCGTTATGAGGCCCATCTTGCGACGGGCCAGCCCCTCCCACACGAAACACGGGACTACGTCGCCTCTGTCGCGCACCTGCTCGACCGGCGCACGTTTCCTGCGGACGGTCTGCACGAAAGCGGCGTTTCCGTTGCGCGCGATCAGCCTAAAAAGACGCTGTTTGCCGGCCATTTCCCGCACATGCCCCGGGCATCGGTCGGCACGTCCGAGGCGCTGTTCGTGCCCATTTCCATGGAGCAGGCGCCATGATCGGGCACGCGCCAATGCCGATGGCGCGGAGAGCAGGGAAGACAGGGGAATGGCGATTGCTCTGGGGATCGGGTGTTTGGGGGCTAATGCAAGATAAAAGCCGCAAGGTGCGGCATGGTTGGGGAGGGCGGTTTTTCTGGGGTTTTCACAAGGTCATTTTCCCATCCCAAGGTGTCCGATCGCGTGATCGGTTTGTTTTCAATGTGTTAGCGCAAGGTCGTGGTCTTCATGGCCCGCGATGACGATTTCCGGGTCAGGCCGGGTCGCATCCGCTCATCCCGTGCCCGCCAGGGGCGATCCTTCATCGGGCGCGTGCTGGCCGCCACCAACCGGGCTGGTGGCATGGGCCGTTCTGGCTCGGGGCGTGCCGGAAAGGGACCGTCCACTTTCGGGCGGGGCAGGGGTGCTGCAACCCGCGCCAACCGTCTCCTGTCGCGGCGCACCCGGCTTGCCATCGTCAAGGCGCGGGTGGTCCGGCATGGCGCACGGGCGACCCTGCGTGCCCATCTGTCCTACCTCCAGCGCGAAGGGGTGACGAAGGACGGAGAGAAGGCCAGGCTGTTCGGGGCTGAGCGCGACCATGTGCCCGCGCGCGAATTCGCCGAGCGGTGTCAGGACGACCGGCATCATTTCCGCTTCATCGTGGGACCAGAGGATGCAGCCGAAATGGCGGACCTGAAAACCTTCACGCGGGAGTTGATGACGCAGGCTGAACAGGATCTTGGCACGAAGCTTGACTGGGTTGCCGTGTCGCATTGGAACACCGACAATCCGCATATCCACATCATCGTGCGGGGCAAAGACCAGGACGGCGAGGATCTGGTCATCTCGAAGGATTACATCCGCGAGGGATTGCGTGCCCGCGCCCAGAACCTGGTGACGCTCGAACTCGGGCCGCGCACCGACCAGGAAATTCACCGCAATGTCGAGCGTCAGGTCGAGGCGGAACGCTGGACCCAACTGGACCGCCAGTTGCAGCAGGACGCGAACCAGCACGGCATCATCGATATGGCGCCGTCGCCTGACCGGCAGCCTGACGCATTCGCGGTCATGAAGGTCGGGCGGCTGCGGCGACTGGAACGGATGGGCCTTGCCCATGAGGTCGGGGCTGGACAATGGCGGCTGGATGAAACGGCGGAAGCCACCCTGCGCGAGATGGGGCAGCGCAATGACATCATCAAACGCATCCACCGTGGTCTGAGTGAACAGGGGATCGAACGGGCCTCGTCGTCATGGATACTGGCTGGGGAAGAACTGGCCGAGCCGGTGATCGGACGTCTGGTCGCGCGTGGTCTGGATGATGAGTTGAAGGGGAGTGCCTATGCGGTGATCGACGGCGTGGACGGGCGCACGCATCATGTCCATTTGCCATCATTGGAGGCGGCTGGAGATGTGCCGCACGGTGGGCTGGTTGAACTGCGGACCTATCAGGATGCGAAGGGGCAGAGACGGGCGACACTTGCGGTGCGCTCCGATCTGTCGATCGGGGAGCAGGTGCGGGCACAGGGCGCGACATGGCTGGATCGGCAGCTTGTTGCACGCGAGCCGGTGGCGCTGGGAGAGGGTGGTTTCGGGGCGGACGTCCGTGACGCGCTAGGCCAGCGCAGCGCTCACTTGGTCGAGCAGGGGATCGCACAGCAGGACGGAGCGCGCGTGCGCTATCCGCGTGGCATGGTCGCCTCCATGCGGGCGCGGGAGATGGGGGACGTGGCCGAACGTTTGGCCCGCGAAACTGGTCAGCCCGTCCAGAGTGCCGAGACCGGCGAGTATGTCACCGGAACCTACCGGCAGCGCCTCACCCTCGCCTCGGGGCGCTTCGCCATGATTGACGGCGGCCTCGGGTTCCAGCTTGTCCCCTGGACGCCATCGCTGGAGAAACAGATCGGGCGTCATGTCTCCGGTGTTGCGCGGGAGGATGGAGGTGTGGACTGGTCCTTCGGACGGAAGCGGGACATGGGAATTGGGCTTTGATGGTGTTAGCGGCTGTGGAAATGACCAGACCCCACTCAGAGTTAGTATCGTGAGAGCCGCGGTGATGCATGTTTAAAGCATTTTTAATGTGGTGGCGGTTCCTGGCTTTAGCAGGATCGCTGGGGGGCACGAATAACACAACCAGTAAGTCCTCCCAAATTGGGAGGTTTACAATCGATTTATCGATGGTATAAACGATCCCATATTGGGAGGAACATCAGTGCGGTTGATTGGTCGAACAAAATTAGCGCCGTTAGCCGTTTCTGACAGTGAAACAGGTAAATGGATCGCTAATTGGATAAAAGAGCTCGAATATGCACACTGGAAACATCCATCCGATGTGTCGAGTCAATTCCCGCGCTCTTATCGCGATAGCGATAGCCGCTTCATATTTCCCCTACTGCACCGCCCAACTGGAGTAGAGGTCTTGATCGCTTTTCCTCAGGGAACAGCCCTTATAACGGCAATAAAATCTCTTGAAACCCATGATGGACGCTAAAATCATTCGCACTGAAGATCAGTATCACGCTTACCTTAAGGAGGTTGGTGATCTGATCGTACGCAGTGAAGTTCTGACGGCGGCCGAACAAAACCGGATGGAGGTTTTGACTGTCCTCATCGAGTCTTATGAAAACGGGAAGTGCCCGGTAGAACCAACAGATCCGATTGATGCTATTCTTTTTCGCATGGAAGAACGGGGCCTTAAGCGAGCGGATTTGATTCCGTATTTTGGAACTAGCAGCAGAGTGTCTGAGGTCTTAAACCGTAAGCGGCCTTTGACGGTTCAGATGATACGTGCCCTTTCCCTAGGTTTGGGCATTTCGGCTGATACTCTTGTTGGCTTAAATGAGGTGGCTCCAGTAAAAAAAGAAATCGATTGGTCCAAATTTCCAATTAAAGAAATGGTAAGCCGTGGATGGATGGATCGTCTTACAAATAAAAGTATTGGTTTGGCTGAAAGTGTAATTAAAGATTACATAGCGGGTTCAGGTCTGCAGATAGGAGCTGCATCTTTCCGTCGTAGTCTTGCAGGTGACGCCACGTCGCCTACGACGGTGTACGCTTTATATGCTTGGCTTGCTCGCGTTATACAGAAAGCGCGAGCATCCAAAAATAATATAAATGCATTTGATCCTAGTAAGATTAATTCAGGTTTTTTGAGAGAGTTAGCCCAACTGAGTTGGTCAGAGCGTGGCCCCCTTTTGGCTGTTGAATATCTTCAGAACCATGGGATTGTTGTGGTTTTTGAAGGACATCTAAAAGGTACTCAAGTTGATGGGGCAGCTCTCAAAGATGTAGATGGAACGCCAATAATAGCTCTGACGCTACGATACGATAGGCTAGATAATTTTTGGTTCACATTACTTCATGAAGTGGCTCATGTTTGGAAACATTTAGATGGAGATGAAGAAGCCTTTGTTGATGATTTAAATGTTTCATCGGAAGATAGGCGTGAAGCTGAAGCCAATCGCCTCGCTGGAGAAGCTTTTATACCGCGACTTATTTGGCGGCGAAGTGATGCTTATATTTCTCCAAGTAAAGAGAGCATCAATAATCTTGCACGAGAATTGAAAATACATCCTGCGATAGTCGCGGGTAGATTAAGAAAGGATACAGGGAATTTCTCTGTATTCAGTGATATGCTGGGTAGTGGAGAGGTGAAAAACATGTTCGTTTCTGAGCTTGAGGATGCTGTATAATGTCAGCTACGCACATTTCTATTCTAAAGGCTAATCAAAACGAACTCGAGGCAATCTATCATCTGGATGATAGGAGTTCGGATAAATTATCCATTCTCTTTGAGATTGATCCGCCTTCGGAAAGTGTTCGTAGCCGTAAGTATATGAAGGAGAGTGAAAATCCTACTATAACTTACTTGGACCGAAAGATTGATGAAATAGCGGATCGTTGGCCTCAACGGCCGGCAATGATCGATGGATTTCGGTGGGCGCCGGATGCTCGGGCTGAGAATGGCGAGCATGTAATCCCTTACATCATTTCACGTTTGACTGCAGCGGGTAATCCTGTGACGCCAGTTATCGGATATGATCGATGGGAGAGTGCTGAGTATAGGTTGGCTTTGAAAAATATTCCTCTTTGTCAAATTAATGGGTGGTGTTTGCGTTTGGACATCACTGCCATCGAAGATTTTTCTGAACCGGAATTTTTTCAGGAAAATATAGATAGTATTATTGAAGAATTGAATATTGATCCGCGGCAGTGCTGTGTAATTTTAGATTTTGCCGACCTCTCAGCCATAGCAGATCCTGTCCCAGACATTGTCGGAAAAGCAAGCGGGATCATCAAACATCTCCAAAAAACTAACTTCTTATATTACACAGTGTGTGGCTGCTCCCTACCATCCTCTGTCGACAAGGCGGTCTCCAAACGAGATACAAGTGGATTGATTCTTCGCAAAGAGATGTTGGTTTATCAGATGCTTAGGTCTGAATTCCCAGCCGATCTTGTTAAGAGTGGAGACTACGGAGTGCGTGGTCCAACAACTACAGAACACCCTAATCCTAACATCAACGGTAAAATTCGTTACACGACGGAATTACACTTTCTTGTAATGCGTGGACACTCGATTAAGCTTGATGACGGGAAGTATGTTCAAATGCATGCTCTTGCTGAAAATGTAGTAAGTTCTGAGCACTATCTTGGAGCAGATTTTAGCTGGGGAGATAGAAACCTTTTATCCTGCAGTAAAAAAGAGAAAATAAAAGGAAAGATAAAATCGGGTAATGCCGGAACATGGATCGGATTTGATACTAACCATCATCTAACTTTCACTATTCAAGAGGTTGAAGAATTTGAGCGTAAGCTTAAAGTGCGTGAGCTTGCTGAAGTCTGATTTAATGCGATTATCCTTTGAAATAATTTTGTGTGAGGTAAAATGACTAGTATTGTATATCTCTCTCCAAGAGAAGATATTCCGGCCAATCATCATGTCGCCGTCGTTATTCACAAAGACGAGAGAGGTGTCGAAAAAGGCTATTTTTACGACAGTAAAGAAAAGGATTTTGGTGGATCAGGTCCATTTGACTGGCTTATGAAGGAAGTTCTCGATCGTGCGACACGGTATGCTACAGAGCGAGGAATTTCGACTGTTGTGGTTCGTGCCAAACGGGACTGATTGCACGACTGCCTTGTCACTTTCCTGGTGACGATGCTCAATGTTGATTGCACTAGGAAAATACATACCTTTGTCAGACCGAGGTTGTGCTAACCTAGCGCCGAAGATTTGGTGATCTAGATGGAGATCGTGATGTCCGGACACAAAACGCAGGAACGGCAGCATTATGCGTGGGCCAGCTTTGAGGCGGTCCGCATTGCTGGTGAGCGGGCGCGAGTAGCGCGGGCAGCCAGTGGTGAGATTATGACCTATGTCCAGAAGGGATGGGTTGTGCGCGAATTCCCCGGCGGTCGGGTTGAACGTCTTGCACCGCTGGAAGAGTTCCGCGATGAAGATTTTCCCTATCCGGCGTGACGCGATTACTGATTTATGCAGGACCGAACGGCTCTGGCAAAAGTAGTCTGCGGGTTGGCACCAGTGCTGACATTGAGCCGGTCGACGTCGTCATTGACCCCGATCAGATAGCACGGGGCATCGATCCGGCTAGCCCGCGCGATGCCGACCGGGAAGCAGGGCGAAGAGCCATCGAGATATTCAATGTATCTCTGGCAACCGGAAAATCGATTTCTCTCGAAACGACATTATCCGGCCACTCCATAATCCGTCGCATCATGGCGGCCCGTATGGCCGGATATCATGTCGAGTTGAGATATATTGCTCTGGCTTCGGTTGAAATGAATGTTCAGCGCGTCAGGGCACGTGCTGCGGGTGGTGGACATTTCATTGAACCGGAAGCCATTCGCAGGCGATATATTGGCAGCCTCGGCAATCTTCCGACTGTTATTGGCCTGTCTGACCATGTTGTCATCTCTGATAATTCAGGCGTTATGCCGGAGCCTGTGCTTGAAATCGAGAATGGTCAGATTGTGCGTCGAGGCATGATTATGCCTGCGTGGCTGGTCAGCACATGTCCTGATCTATGCCGTTAGTGCGTTTTGTCGCCAAGACCAAAGACGCTGTTGTAATGGACTCTGGTAACGCTTGCGCCGACAATTTTACGCCCTTTTGCGCCGGGCTGCGCAGGTAGGGCTGAAAATATTGAATCCAGCTATCTGTCTTCGTTTCCTTTCCTCCATGGGGTTGTATGGAGGAAATCACTATGTCCGGATCACGGATTTTATGGGGACAGGTGAGCGTCGTCCTGCTCATGATCGTCCTGTCATGGTGGATGGCGACGCAATGGGTGGCGTGGAAACTGGGCTTTCAGCCCCAGCTTGGTCCGCCCTGGTTCACGCTTGCGCATCATTGGCCCGTCTACTGGCCCCCCATGTTTTTCTGGTGGTGGTATCTTTACGATGCCTATGCCCCGGATATTTTTAATCAGGGAGGCTGGATCGCAGGAAGTGGAGGCGTGCTGGCATTGGTGGCCGCCATCACGCTTTCTATCCGTCGCGCCCGTGAGGTAAGACGGGCGGCGACCTATGGGAGTGCACGCTGGGCCAGTCGTGAGGAATTACAACAATCCGGACTGCTTGATCCTGACGGTGTCATTCTTGGGCAGTATGGTCGGGATTATCTCCGCCATAACGGTCCCGAGCATGTCCTCTGTTTTGCGCCGACCCGTTCTGGCAAAGGGGTGGGGCTTGTCATTCCAACCCTTCTGACATGGCCCGGATCAACCATCGTCCACGATATCAAGGGTGAAAACTGGCAGATTACGTCGGGTTTTCGTGCCCGCTTCAGCCGGGTCATTCTGTTCGACCCGACCAATCCGGCCTCTGATCCCTACAACCCGCTGCTTGAAATTCGCCAGGGGGAGTGGGAGGTCCGCGACGCGCAGAATGTCGCGGACGTGCTTGTCGATCCCGAAGGATCGCTTGAACGCCGGAACCATTGGGAGAAAACCTCACACTCTCTGCTGGTGGGCGCCATCCTGCATGTTCTATATGCAGAGAAAGACAAGACCCTCTACGGCGTTGCCAATCTTCTGTCCGATCCGAAACGCTCGATTGAAGCCACGCTTGCTGCGATGATGCAGACGAAGCATCTCGGCAAGGATGGCCCGCATCCGGTGGTCGCATCAGCTGCCCGTGAACTGCTGAACAAATCTCCCAACGAACGATCGGGTGTGCTTTCTACCGCCATGTCGTTTCTTGGTCTGTATCGCGATCCGGTCGTCGCGAAAGTTACCTCGCGTTGTGCGTGGCGGATTGCGGATATTGTCAAAGGGCGGTGTTCCACCACGCTTTATCTCAGCGTGCCCCCTTCGGATATCAGTCGCACCAAACCGTTGATCCGTCTGATGCTGAACCAGATCGGACGTAGGCTGACCGAGGATCTGAACGCGCATAAACATAATCATCGCCTGCTGATGATGCTGGATGAATTTCCCGCACTCGGACGGCTCGACTTCTTTGAAAGCGCTTTGGCGTTCATGGGAGGTTACGGCATCAAAGCTTTTCTGATTGCCCAAAGTCTCAATCAGATCGAGAAAGCTTACGGTCAGAACAACTCGATCCTCGATAACTGCCATGTGCGGGTCAGTTTTGCCACCAACGATGAACGGACCGCCAAACGGGTCTCGGATGCGCTGGGGACCGCCACTGAAATCCGGTCCCAGAAAAACTATGCCGGGCATCGCCTGTCGCCCTGGCTGGGGCATCTGATGGTCTCGCGGCAGGAAAGTGCGCGCCCGCTCCTGACGCCTGGTGAAATCATGCAGCTTCCACCAGCCGATGAAATTGTCATGGCGGCGGGCACCCCGCCTGTCCGGGCGAAGAAGGCACGCTATTATGGTGATGCGCGCTTCAAGGAACGGCTGCTGCCTCCGCCCAAATCGGGCGAGGCAACGGCGTCAGCACCAACGCATCCAGATGACTGGACCTTACGCCCATCGCCGGAGACAGCCGGACATACCTCAGTTCCCACACAGCCAGCGCAGGAAGAGGAAACACCTCTGGGGGCGGGGCACAAGCGGACTCCGGATGCCGACCCCAGCGATATTCCACCCCGTGATGAGACGGATGAGCAGCGCGAACAGACCAGACCACCCGAGGCCGGCCAGCGCGGCACACGGTGGGACCGGGACTTTCTCGATCTGCAGAAAGTCGCCCGGCTGGCTGCCATTGACCGCGATGATGGCATGGAGATCGGTGGACCATGAAGCGCGCCCGCAAGAAGCAGCAGATGACGGTCTATCTTGATCCCGATCTGTTCAAAGCTGTCAGTGACATGGCCACCCGCCGCCGTCAGTCCGGTTCTCTCGTGGTCGAGACGGCTCTCTCTGTCTTTTTCTCGCCAGAAGAGGGGACCGGGCAGGCCGCACTGACCCGACGGCTGGACCGTGTCGATAAACGCCTGTCACGGCTGGAGCGCGATACCGGGATTACCGTCGAGACGCTGGCCCAGTTCATTCGTTTCTGGATGATCATGACGCCCGCCTTGCCAGAAAGCTCGGCTGCTGCTGCACGAGCGCAGGCGGCGGAGCGTTATGAAGGCTTCATCGAGGCACTCGGCAGGCGTCTGGCGACAGGCCGACGCCTGCATGAGGATATTCAGCCACCCGACGCACCTTATGGCGATACGGGTGTGGTGTAGCGCGCAATGACACTATCACGCCTTTGATGGAGTTTGTTTGCTGCGGCGTGCAGCACGGGGGCTGACGGGTTGTTCTTTCTTTGATGCTGGCTGTACAGGTTTGTCCTGTTTCGATTTGGCGGGAGATGACAGTCGCGCGGGCCGGCCAGTGGAGCCAGCCGGTCTGGATGCGTCCGTAAGCGTCGTTTCCGGGGGCATGACCTCTGCTGTCGCGACCACCTTCTCTACTGTCTTTTCTGGTGTGGGCGTCCGCCCCTTGCGTCCAAGTCCGATATCACGGGCGACGGCAGCACGGCGTTCCGCATAGGCGGGAGCGACCATTGGATAATCTTTGGGAAGATTCCATCGCTCCCGGTACTGGGCCGGCGTCAGTTGGTAGCGGGACATCAGATGACGCTTGAGCATCTTGAGCTGTTTCCCATCTTCAAGGCAGATGATGTAATCGGGAGAAACAGACTGGTCGATCGGAACTGCCGGGGCCAGTGTGGCTTCGACGTCCTGGTGTGTGTCTTCGGCTGGGTTGTCCTGAACGCCGGCGATGGTGCGGATGGTCTCATGGACCTCCCGGATGAAGGCAGGAACATTTTCTGTCGGTAATGCCGTGTTGCCATTCGAGAGATGGGCTGTGACGATCTGTGTCACGGAGGCGAGAAGGGCAGTGTGCTTGTCGCTGATATCGTCCACGAAATATCTTCCTGAAAATTCGGATCGCTGTCTGGGCATGAAGCCGCTCAACGATGCTGCACATCGGGGCGCGGCACAACCGGATTTTTATTGGGTCAGGTCTTTCTGTTTCCCGTTCCTCGCCGATAATTTTGCGCCTCGTTACGCCGCACTGCGCAGTCACAAAGAACACTATTGAAAAGTGAAGAAATAGTCCTCTCTTAATATATCCCGCGCCTCACGGCTGATCTGACAGTATTCGGTAGAGCGGGGATTTCCATGACAGCTCATCAGCCTCTCTCGCCGGGTGCGGTAAGGAGTTCCGCGATGCTGCGCACCGCCATGGGTGTAGCCATCGCAGATCACCTGTCTGATCCGGCCATTATCGAGGTCATGCTCAATCCGGATGGCCGGCTGTGGATTGATCGTCTGGCAGATGGGTTGGCTGACACGGGGGAAGTGGTCCTGCCTGCTGATGCCGAACGCATTGTGCGTCTGGTCGCCCACCATGTTGGAGCAGAGGTACATTCCGGTGCCCCCCGTGTTTCTGCTGAACTGCCGACGGGTGAGCGGTTCGAAGGGCTGCTCCCGCCAGTCGTGACAGCGCCGAGTTTCGCCATTCGAAAACCAGCGGTCGCGGTCTTCACGCTCGGGGATTATGTCGCGGCCAACATCATGACAGAGGCGCAGGCGGAGTGGCTGCGCACTGCCGTCATGGCCCGCAGGAATATCCTTGTGGTCGGTGGGACATCGACGGGCAAGACCACGCTGGTCAACGCCCTGCTGGCCGAGGTCGCAAAAACAGAGGATCGCGTGATCCTGATCGAGGATACGCGCGAACTGCAATGCACGGCGCCAAATTTGATCGCCATGCGTACAAAGGATGGTGTCATCACACTGTCCGAACTGGTTCGATCGGCACTCCGCCTGCGCCCTGACCGTATCCCGATTGGGGAGGTGCGTGGTCCCGAGGCTCTTGATCTGCTCAAGGCCTGGGGAACCGGCCATCCGGGCGGAATTGGTACACTCCACGCCGGATCGGTGCTGGCTGCCCTCTATCGACTTGAACAGTTGATCCAGGAAGCCGTCGTCACCGTGCCACGCGCGATGATTGCTGAAACCATCGACGTGGTCGCCGTGCTGTCAGGGCGCGGGACCGCCCGTCGTCTGAGCGAACTGGCCGAAATCGACGGTCTTGATTCCGCCACAGACGCTTACCGCATCCGTCCGGCCAGCCTGTCATCCTTCGAAACAGCGTTCTCCGGGAAGGGAGAGTCATCATGATGTCCCGTTCACGCCTCCATTCCGTCGCCCGTTCTGCTCGCTGCCTGCCCGATAGTCGTGTGATCGGCACTGCGATGCTGCTGTGGCTCTGCTTCGGGTCATCGGCCTGGGCATCGGGGGCCGGCATGCCATGGGAAGAGCCGCTCAATCAGATTCTGGAATCCGTGCAGGGGCCGGTCGCGAAGATCGTCTCGGTGATCATCATCACCGTGACCGGCCTAACTCTGGCCTTCGGAGAAACTTCCGGCGGCTTTCGTCGCCTGATCCAGATCGTCTTCGGCCTGTCCATCGCGTTTGCGGCGTCCAGCTTCTTCCTGTCGTTCTTCTCCTTCTCTGGCGGAGCACTGATCTGATGGCCGCCGGATACGACGATGACGCGGTGCCGGGTTTTCATGTCCCTGTGCATCGCTCGCTGACCGACCCGATCCTGCTGGGTGGGGCGCCTCGCGCGGTCGCCATTGCCAACGGCACGCTGGCGACCGCGATCGCTCTTGGGCTGCGCCTGTGGCTGATCGGCGCAGGATTCTGGATCGTGGGGCACACGCTTGCCGTCTGGGGTGCCAGGCGCGATCCGTTCTTCATCGAGGTCGGGCGGCGGCATCTCCGCTACCCCGCCTGGCTTCGGGCATAGGGAGATCGGCCATGATGTCCCTCGGCGAATATCGTAATCGTTCCGCCCTTCTATCAGATTTTCTCCCATGGGCCGCTCTGGTTGAGAAGGGTGTGGTCCTGAACAAGGACGGTTCTTTTCAGCGTACTGCCAGAATACGTGGTCCTGATCTGGATAGTGCCACGCCAGCGGAACTGGTCGGTGTGACCGGGCGGTTAAATAATGCCCTGCGGCGTCTGGGTTCGGGTTGGGCCGTGTTCGTGGAGGCACAGCGTGTGCCGGCCACGATCTACCCGGAAAGCAATTTCCCGGACGCCGCCAGTCAGATGGTCGATCTCGAACGGCGGGAGCAGTTCGAGGATGAGGGGGCACATTTTGAGAGCCGGTATTTCCTCACCCTGGTCTGGCTACCGCCTGCTGAATCATCTGACCGGGCAGCGCGCTTTCTTTATGAGGGCCGGGAGCGCGACGGTCCCGACCCGCATGGGATGCTTCATGCCTTTGTCGATCGCAGCGATCGTCTGCTGGCTCTGCTCGACGGGTTCATGCCCGAAGCAGCATGGCTTGATGACGGAGAAACCCTGACCTATCTGCATTCCACGATCTCGACGCGGAACCAGCGCGTGCGGGTGCCGGAAATCCCGATGCATCTCGACGCGCTACTGGTGGACCAGCCGCTGTCGGGTGGTCTGGAACCGAAGCTGGGCGACGCTTTCCTCAAAACCCTGACCATCACCGGTTTTCCGTCACGGACGTTCCCCGGAATCCTCGACGACCTGAACCGACTCGCCATGCCCTATCGCTGGTCCACCCGCGCCATCCTGCTCGACAAGACCGACGCCACCAAGGTTCTGACGAAGATCCGGCGTCAGTGGTTCGCAAAGCGCAAGAGCATTGCAGCCATTGTCCGCGAAGTGATGACCAACGAGGCGTCGGTGCTGGTGGACAGTGACGCCGCCAACAAGGCGGCGGATGCCGATCTGGCCTTACAGTCCCTCGGGGCCGACGATGTCGGACAGGCATACATCACAGCAACCATCACGGTCTGGGACGGCTTTGCCTCGATTGCTGCCGAGAAGCTGCGTCTGGTCGAGAAGATCATTCAGGGCCGCGACTTCACCTGCATGACGGAAAGCCTGAACGCTGTAGAGGCGTGGCTGGGATCTCTGCCAGGTCATGTCTACGCGAATGTGCGGCAGCCGCCGGTCTCCACATTGAACCTCGCGCATATGATTCCCTTGTCGGCGGTTTGGGCTGGCCCCGAGATGGATGGGCATTTCAAGGCCGCACCGCTGTTCTATGGCAAAACGGCAGGGGCTACGCCCTTCCGGTTTTCCCTGCATGTCGGCGATGTGGGTCACACCCTGATCGCGGGACCGACGGGGGCGGGCAAATCCGTGCTGTTGGCTTTGATGGCCTTGCAGTTTCGCCGGTATATGGGGGCACAGATTTTTGCTTTCGATTTCGGCGGATCCATGCGTGCGGCTGCGCTTGGTATGGGCGGAGACTGGCATGATCTTGGCGGTGGTGTGACGGATGACGACGCCTCGGGTGTGGACGGTTTTCCCGGTGTTTCACTCCAGCCACTGGCGTGGATCGATGATCCAGACGAGCGCAAATGGGCCAGCGAATGGCTGGGGCAGATCCTTGCCGGCGAAGGGGTAACGTTAACGCCAGACGTCAAGGCGTATCTCTGGTCAGCGCTGAATTCCCTGGCGTCATCGCCGGTTCAGGAGCGAACCCTGTCCGGTCTGGTGGCACTGCTCCAGTCCAATGCTCTGAAGCAGGCGCTGGCCCCCTACTGTCTGGGTGGTCCCTATGGTCGCCTGCTGGATGCGGATGCCGAACGGCTGGGTGATGCCGATGTGGTGGTGTTCGAGACCGAGGGGCTGATTGGCTCCGGCGCGGCATCATCCGTTCTGTCCTATCTGTTCCATCGCATCGAAGGACGGCTGGATGGCCGCCCGACCCTGCTGGTCATTGATGAGGGCTGGCTCGTTCTGGATGACGGCGATTTCGCCGGCCAGTTGCGCGAGTGGCTGAAAACGCTGCGTAAGAAAAATGCGTCGGTGATTTTCGCTACCCAATCCCTGTCGGATATCGCCAACTCACCTATTGCGCCTGCGGTGGTGGAAAGCTGCCCGACGCGGGTCTTCCTGCCCAACGAGCGGGCCATCGAGCCGCAGATCATGGTCATCTATCGCGATTTCGGTCTGAATGACCGCCAGATCGCCATCATCGCGCGGGCAGCGTCAAAGCGGGAGTATTACTGCCAGACCCAGCGCGGCAACCGGCTGTTCGAACTCGGCCTCGGTCCCGTCGCTCTAGCCCTGTGCGCCGCATCCGGGAAGGATGATCACAGGCTGATCGACATGGTAATGGCGGAACACGGCCGCGACGGTTTTCTCCCCGCGTGGTTTGAGGCGCGTGGCGTGTCATGGGCGGCGGATTTTTTGCGTGAAGATCTCCGGTCGGAGGGCGTGCCATGACGGAAAAAACTTTCCGGCCTTGGACTGAATTTTTCGGTCGCGCTCACGAAAAACATTTCCGCCGAGGTATCCTTCTCACTTCTGCACTGCTGGCGGGCGGCGGGACGTTCTCTCCCTTGCGTCCGGCGCACGCGCAATGGGCCGTGTATGACGGGGCGAACCATGTCGAGAACGTGCTGATCGCAGCTCGTACGCTCCAGCAGATCGACAACCAGATCACCTCTCTCGCCAATCAGGCGCAGATGCTGGTCAATCAGGGGCGGAACCTCGCAAGCCTGCCACTCTCGACATTGTCGACGCTGCAATCAACGATTTACCACACGACGGCTCTGCTCGCGCAGGCGCAGAATATTGCCTACAGCGTCCAGTCCGTTGAGCAGCAGTATCAGCAGGCATACATATCTGTGTCCTCGGGCATGTCCGACAGCGCTCTGTTCAGTCAAGCGCAGACCCGCTGGCAGAATTCCGTGGGCGGGTTCGAAGATGCCCTGAAACTTCAGGCGCGCGTGGTGGGCAACATCCCCAGCGACAGTTCGGCCATGAGCCAGCTTGTGTCCTCCAGCCAGACCTCCACGGGCGCGTTGCAGGCCGCGCAGGCCGGAAACCAGCTTCTGGCTCTGCAATCCCGTCAGTTATCCGACATTCAGGCTGAACTCGCGGCGAATGGTCGGGCAACGGCGCTGCAACAGGCGCGCGAGGCCGCTACGGAAGCGGAGAGCGAAGCGCAGTATCAGCATTTCTCCCAGCATGACGCCTACGTGCCCGGCACGGTGTCGATGTTCGGCAGCAGCGGGAACTGACCGCCATGGCCACCAATGATGTCGGGGTGATCGACACCTTTTTGAACACCTTCACCACCACGATCGATACCGGGTTCGGTCTGGTGAAAGGAAACCTCATCTCACTGGCCGGATCTCTGTCCGTGCTGGATATCGCCCTGGCCGGGCTGTTCTGGGCCTGGGCGGCGGACGAGGACATCATCCAGCGTCTGGTGAAGAAGACGCTCTATATCGGCTTCTTCGCCTTCGTGATCAACAATTTCGACCATCTGTCAAAGCTGGTGTTTGACAGTTTTGCCCGGCTTGGTCTGAGGGCAGGCGGAGGCACGCTGGCGCTTGCGGATTTTCTCCGTCCTGGCCGCCTCGCGTCCACCGGTTTTGATGCCGCCCGCCCCTTGTTGGACTCTGCTCACACTCTGCTCGGCCCGGTCGCCTTCTTTACGAATTTCATTCAGATCTTCGTGCTCTGTCTGTCCTGGCTGATCGTGCTCGCGGCGTTCTTTATTCTGGCCGTGCAGCTTTTTGTCGCCCTGATCGAATTCAAGCTGACCACGTTGGCAGGCTTCGTGCTGATCCCCTTCGCCCTGTTCAATCGCACCGCCTTTCTGGCGGAGAAGGTGCTGGGGAATGTCGTGTCCTCGGGCGTGAAGATCATGGTGCTGGCGGTGATCTCCGCCATCGCATCAGTTCTGTTCGGACAATTTGCAACATCCTATGGCAGCGATGTTCCCACGATCGGTCAATCCGTATCGGTGGTGCTGGCCTCTCTTGCAATTGTTGGCCTGTCGATTTTTGGGGGCAGCATTGCCAACGGGCTGATTTCAGGCGCCCCCCAGCTTGGGGCAGGGGCCGCTGTCGGCACTGGCATGGCGGTTGGTGCCATGGGGGCTGCGGCGGTGGCTGGTGTTGGAGCTGTCGCCTCGGGTGGTGCTGCGGCTGTAGGTGCGACCGCCGCCGCCGCCCGAGGAGGAGCCGCGATCGCAGGTGCTGCTACGTCAGCCTATTCGGCCGGAGCGGCTGGCGCATCTGGTGGCGCGGGCAGTATGGCCGCCGGGATCGGAGGCATGGGCCGGGCTGTCGGCGGGAATATCGCGAATGCCGCCAAAGGGGCGGCATCGCGTGCAGGCTCATCTCTCAAGGAAAGTTACGCCGCCGGCAGCCAATGGGCCGCACAGGGCATGGGGGGCGGGCAGGGTGGTGAAACCGGTGGTTCTGACGGAGGTGGCCCCACGCCATCCGGGGACAATCCCTCTGGTGGAGGAGGTTCTCCAGCCGGTGGTGGTCCGTCCGGAGATGGCGATGGTGGTGGAGATGGCGGGGCTGGCTCGGGTCGCACCGCCGGTGAGCCGCCGCGATGGACGCGCACCATGAAGCGTCGCAACGCCGCCACCCATGCCGCAGAGGCGGCCCATGTCATCCGCGCTGCCGATGGCGGAGGCGGAGGCGGATCGGCGTCCATTGATCTGTCAGAAAAGGAATAAGGACAATGTTCCGTCGCTCCACCACACGCTACGGGGCAACCCCCGAGCCGGTCACACCTTACCAGAAAGCGGCGCAGATCTGGGATGACCGGATCGGGTCCGCCCGTGTCCAGGCGCGGAACTGGCGACTGATGGCGTTCGGGTCGCTGTTCCTGTCCGCCGGACTTGGTGCGGGGCTGGTCTGGCAGTCCGCGCGCGGCACTGTCACGCCGTGGGTCGTGCAGGTCGATCATCTGGGCGAGGCGCAGGTCGTGGCCCCCGCGACAGCGTCCTATAGGCCCACCGATCCACAGATCGCCTGGTATCTGGCTCGCTTCATTGAGGATATCCGTAGTCTGTCCTCCGATCCCGTGGTGGTGCGGCAGAACTGGCTGCGTGCGTATGATTTCACCACAACGTCAGGTGCCGTCGCACTGAATGACTATGCGCGCCTGAATGACCCTTTTGCCCGTGTCGGGCATGAGCAGGTTGAACTGGATGTCTCATCGGTTATTCGTGCGTCGCCTACGAGTTTCAGGGTCGCGTGGGTCGAGCGGCATTATCGCGATGGGGCTTTCGTTGGCACAGAGCGATGGACCGCCATTGTTGTGATCAGGCTCAACACGCCGCGTGACGCCGACCACCTCCGAAAAAATCCTCTGGGGATTTACGTCTCCGCCATCAACTGGTCGAAGGAGCTGGGCCAATGATCCGTCGTGCTCTTCGTTTTCTGCCACTGCTGATTTTGCCTCTGGCGGGATGCGCGCAGCAGTATCATCCACCCGCTATCCGCTATGATGATGCCGTGCAGGCGACACGTCTGCCGGATCCGCCGAAGCCGGTTCAGGTGGTTGAAGTCCCGAAACCGCTTCCCTTGCCCGGGCAACTCAAGCCGCTGCCGCCACGACGCGCCGCCCATTTGGCCCCCGAAGTCGCCGATCCGACCGCGCGCGTGACGCAGGCCAATCTGGCGGCGCGCATTCAGCCCACGCGAGCCGGGTTCATTAACGCGGTGCAGGTCTATCCTTATAGTCCGGGAGCGCTTTATCAGGTTTACACCTCGCCGGGCGAAATCACCGACATCATGCTCCAGCAGGGCGAAAGGTTGGTCGGCACGGGGCCGGTTGCCGCCGGGGATACGGTGCGCTGGATCATCGGCGATACCGAGAGCGGGACAGGGGCGACCAAACGCATCCATATTCTGGTGAAGCCAACACGGCCGGATCTCACCACCAATCTGATCGTCAATACCGACCGACGGACCTACCTTGCCGAATTGAGGTCAACGCCAGCTACCTATATGGCATCGGTCTCCTGGAACTATCCCGAAGACGATCTGATTGCTTTGCATCGGCAGGATAGCGCTGCCGATGAAGCTGCGTCGGTGGATGCGGGGCTGGATCTGAACGCCCTGAATTTCCGTTATGCCATCCAGCCGGTCAAAGGCGGCACGCCGCCCTGGCTTCCCAGCCGGGCCTTCGATGATGGGCATAAGGTCTATATTGCTTTCCCATCGGGGATCGGGCAGGGCGAGCTACCGCCACTGTTCGTGCTGGCGGCCGATGGCGGACCGGAACTGGTCAATTACCGGGTGCGCCAGAACTGGATGATCGTGGATCGTCTGTTCGCCGCCGCTGAACTGCGGCTGGGCGACAAACAGTCTGAACAGCGCGTGCGGATTGTCCGTACCGATGGACGGCGCTCATGACGGGCGAACAGGACGCGGACCGTGATGCAGGACGGGAAGAGGGAATGGACGGCCGGCGCCCTGCGGTTCCGTCATCCACATCAGACCTCCGTCTGCGGGCGGAACGGCCAAAGGTCGTCCGGTTATCGCGCTATGTCGTCTGGGGGCTGGCCGGCACCGCGATGATCGGAATAGGTCTGGCGCTCGGTTATGCGCTCCAGAATTCCGGTCGTCAGGGGGCACCGTCAGTCGTTCAGGAGTCTGATGCGCGTCCCTCGGCCGACGGGCTGGATGCCTTGCCGAAGGATTATACCGGCGTGCCGAAGCTGGGACCGCCCTTGCCTGGTGATCTGGGCAAACCGATCCTGAAAGCGCAGCAGGAAGGACGCGCTGGTCCTGTCTCCGGCATGGGCGACCATCGCGCCGAACAGGAAGTCGCGGCTGCCATAGCCAGCAAGCTGTTCGTGCAGACACGTGATGGCGGGCGACAGGACAATGAACTCCCCATCGCTGCACCGGCAACCGGGGGTAACGTCACAGCTGCACAATCTGGCGCGAATGACCGTCAGGCTGCCAACCGTGCCTTTCTGGCGGGAGAGCCCGACCGTGTCACGGTCAGCCCCGATCGTCTGACGCCACAGGCTTCGCCCTACGTGATTCAGGCTGGGACAGTGATTGCGGGCGCGCTGAACACCAAAGTCAGTTCCGACCTGCCGGGCCAGCTCATTGGGCATGTGACGCAGAATGTCTATGACAGTCCGACCGGCCGTTATCTTCTAGTTCCCCAGGGCAGCACGCTGTTCGGGAGCTACAACAGCAGCATCTCGTTCGGTCAGCAGCGCACGCAGGTCATCTGGACCCGACTTATCCGGCCCGATGGTGAAAGCATCGTGTTCGACAGGATGCCTGGCGCGGATGCGATCGGCCAGACCGGCCTGAAGGATCTGGTGGACCAGCACTGGGGCCAACTCTTCAAGGCCGCTCTGGTCACGACCCTGCTTAGCGTCGGTTCCGAAGCCGGCACATCATGGGGCGAGAACAACCTGTTTCAGGCGATCCGCAGCGGGGCCAGCAACGGATTTTCCATGGTGGGGAACCGTCTGATCGACCGCAGCATGGACGTGCAGCCCACGCTGACTGACCGGCCTGGGCTTCCGTTCACCCTGATCGTCAATCGCGATCTTGTCCTCAAACCCTGGCATCAGCAGGAAGGAGCATCCCCATGACCAAACTCCGTATCAGTGCCATCCCCGACAGTCGGCCCGTGAAGCTGACGATCGAATTGACGGCGGAAATCCATCGGGATCTGCTGCTCTATGTCGAACTGGTCTCGGGCACTGCCGGCGAGCCTGCAGACACCGTAACTGACGCGGCCAGACTGGTGCCGCTTATGGTTGGACGTTTCATGGAGACGGATCGGGCGTTCCAGAAACAGCGCCATTCACGGGTGGCTCGGACGAAGTCGGCGGGATCAGGTCCGGGTAACGCTCTCTGAGCAGGGAGAGGAAGGAGGCGAGGGGGCGGCTTGGATTGCTTCGCAACCAGCAGGCAGCGAAGCGCAACTCGCTCGGTGCGTTTTCGAAGCGTAGCTCCCGGTAGACGATCCCCGGCAACGTCTCGCCTGTGCTGCTTTCACAATCGATCATGATCCCTCGGTCCTCACTGACAAAAGGCCGCAGAGACGCCAACGGGATATCATGCTCGATCAGGGTGGGATGATGACTGCCGCGGCCCAGACATGCGCGAATGATCCGTGTCAGTTCCTGACCTGGATCCAGACTGCTGACCAGAAACCGCTCCTTTTTCAGCATCATCCATTCGAGCACCGCTTCGCCAGCAAGAGGGTGTTTCGCGGGTAAGACGGCAATGCATCGCTCTGGCCACAGCGGAAGAGACCCTTCCGGCCAGTTCAATTCGCCAGCCGTCACGATGGCAATGTCAAGATGACCCCGTTCAACGGCCGCAAGAAGCTCACGGCGGGTACCACCGACCAGCCGCCACTGGAGGTCCGGGTAACGACTGCGGAATTCAGTCAGGGTGGCGCGCAGATTGCCGGTCGAAACTGAGGTATAAAATCCAATAGCAATGCGCTCACCTCTCTTATGGCGGTTGGAGCGCGCATGGGCAGTCAGACTCTCCATGTCCTGTAGGATACGTCGTGCGGCCTGCATGAAAGTGGTGCCATCGTCTGTGGGGTGAACGCCGTCTCGCCTCCTTGTAAACAGGGAATAGCCGACATGGTTCTCAAGCGCCTCAATATGCCTGACAACCGTCATCTGCCGCACGCCAAGTTTCAGGGCGGCTTTTCTGATGCTCCCTTGCTCAAGGGCCGCGATTGCATAGCGCAGGTGCCGGGTTTCTATCGTCATTATCAGAGGTTAGCAGGGTCCGGTTCCAGAAATACAGCGTTACAAATCTATATCGCTTTTGCACGAATTTGAGAGCGAAAGTCAGTTAACTGCTCTCACACTGCGCGTGTTCTGCCTGCGCGTGACATGAGGCATCTATAACTAAAGCGTGTCGTTGCAAGCGCTACAACAGCAAGCCTTGGAAGGCCGCGGGACGGCAGCAATGGGGGGGGGAGCGGAATGTCGGTTATCCGAAAGGGATGACCGAAAGCCGCCATTCGCAGTGTTCACGTTCATGACAGCTACCGACCAAAGCCAGTTGTTCGGTGGTCAGTGTTTGAACGGCACCCTCTGACACAACTTGCCGTTCGCCCAATGCGAAGCTGCCTGCAGCAACTTGCCCTATTATCTGCTGTCCGCTCTTTCTCGGTAGCATCGGAAAGCTGCCGCCCTTTCGTTCCGTTCGACGCGCCGGACAATCCCCTTTCGATTTCACACTTTCGCTCTAGAGTAACGGTGTGACTACGCCCGAGGCCCGGGCCATGATCAGCGACATATCGTTGCGCCAGACGAGCTGATATGACTCGTCCCGCCGGTTCGCCGGCTAAGCCGTCGATTTTGGGGGTGCAGTTGCCGACAGTGAATCAATTCTTCCAGCCGCCGCTCTACTGGCAACAGTTCGAGGATCTCGCGAACGGATTGCTGGGCGAAGTCTACGGCATTCCCGACGCGCAGCCGTTCGGCAGGCCGGGCCAGGCGCAGGACGGTGTGGACGTGTTCGGTCTCTCGAAGCGCTATGGATTGATCGGCGTCCAATGCAAGCGGCTTGCCGACTTGGACGAGCACGGCAGCCCATACCCGGGCGGACCCGTCAGCCGGAAGCTGCTACGGGACGAAGCCGCCAAGTCGCTCAACTTCAAGTCCAAGCTATCGATCTGGATCCTCGCCACGACGGCGCGCCGCGACACCGTGGTGCAAAATTGGGTGAATGAACTCAACGAAGAATGGGTGAATGGCAGACGGAACTGCCGCGTGATGGTGTGGTCCTGGGACGACATCATTGGCTACCTCAACGCCTTTCCCGAACTCCAGCGCTGGTATTATGAGGAAGTCATCAAGGTCCGTGGGGCAAAGGACCTCGACGAGGTGATCCTCACGACGATCGCCATGGCCTTCGGGCGGCCTGCCTTCGAGGTGCCGCTCCACTGCGAGAGCCCTGAGGAATTCCTCCAAGCGCTCTCTGACACGCAGCGAGCGGTTCGGACGGGCGAGCTGCTCGACCGCGAAAGCCGGCATCCGATCCGCAAGTCGATCGGCGGCTGGCGCGACATAGACGACACCCATGTTCGCGGCGGCATCCAGCTTGTCGACAAGGCTCTCCGACACCTGCGAACGCAGATCGAACAGGGACTCAAGGATCAGCGAATACGGCGGGTGCAGGGCTTCTTGGACTTCACCGACACGCGTTTCGCAGGCGAGTTGGAACGGGCGCGCGATGAATGCATCGACATGTTGAACAGCGTGCTGACACACGTCGGTCTGCCGCCGGTGAGGTAAACCGAGCAAATGCGGCGCGACGCTCGACAACATATCGCCAGTGCTGACCAGCGTCGGGGGAAGTGCCGACGTCGCGGACATATACCACGTCAGCCGCGCCGATGTCGTGAAGCACGGCATGGGCCCCGAGACCTTGCGGAGCGCCCCTCGAGGAGGCGCCGCGCGACATATTCCTCCTCGACCTGCTGCTGGGCTCGGGGATCGTGCCCGGCGAGCTCGTCGAAGGGATCAAGGTGAGGGCATGGGGCTTCCGCTGGCCGGATACTTGGCCTCGACCATTACCAGTCGGTCGGGCACACCGGCGGCGCTCAACGTCTTGACTGACGTGACCTCGAACTTGAATCCAGGCGGCGTGACGACCTCGGCCTGCCACCGATAGGTTGTGTCCTCGTCTTTGCCAGGAACCGCTCCCGTCCAGACGAGAGGCGCCGGAGCGTCGAGATGAATGTTGAGTAAAAAGCTGGTCACATCCTTGGCCGCCATCGTGGCCAAAAGGTTGTTGCGTTGCTTCCATGCGAAATGGATTGAGGCGGCTTCAGGATTTAGCGTGCATGCCGTCAAATGCTGCCAGCGCACTGTTGCACCAACCTTGAAGTTGGCATCGAACAGACTCGTAGCCATGGCCGCCCCGCGGTGAATCTTGGAAATCTCGTCGAAGCATTGTCCAGCTGATGCCATCTCGTCCAAAGCCAACAGCTGTGCATCCACCGAACTCTCCACGTGGGTGACCACATCGGCTCTGATCGTTCCGTAGGCCTTTATTCGGTCGAGCCGCTTCTCAATAGCCTCCTGGCGAATCGCGGCGTCGGTCGTGGTCAGTCTGCCCTCGGCCATCTCCATCATCGCGGTGTTGTTGACGCTCCAGCACTTGAGCGTCTCGATCATCGCGTTGTCGCTGTAAGCGTCGTCAAGGAATTGGTAGCATGCGGTTGTCCTGCTCATGTCGGCCACCGCCTCCGGCTTGGCGCCGCAAGGGCCGAGGTTTGGAAACATTAAGACAAGTTCGTCGAATGAACGTGAGGCGGCAGCCAACTATATCTCCCAATCAATCAACGCGGTCGTGATACCCACCCGCGGTCAATAATCCCACACAACCTTGCAACCTAGATACTCACTGAGCACCATCCGGCGCCTCAACGTTTGGAAGCAGATCACTACCTACAGACCCTAACGTAAAACTGAGGGCACGTTCGGGGCAGGGTCAACGCGATGACGCTGGCGTCGAAGGGCGCGCGGGGAAGGTTTCAGCGATGGACCGACTTTTCTCTCCCGGGACCGGCGTTCCTGCCTCTCACCCAGCGCGTTGCTGGGCTGCCAGCCCCGCAGAAGGGGTGCGGCTGGCCGTCAGGGGAAGGCCTTTCTTTTACTTATCCGGCATATCGCTCAGCTTGTACTTTACGCCATTGTGCTTGATCCGAATCTCGACCTCGACGGCATCGCCTTCGTCCATCTTGTCACCAATGAACTTACCCGTGACGACATCATTTCCTTTCCGAATCAGGTCAGCGATATTGTCGGTCGACCGCCACGCCTGGAGCCACTGCCACTTCTCGTCCTTCAGAGCCCATCTGTACGTCTTGAATTCGTTCTTGAGCGCAGTCTTGCCGCCAGGCTTGGCGGCCACAATGTAATATTTAGTCATTATGCTCCTCATCGGGCGGGGCCGTCACAATGGTGCCTCCTTAATGCGGCAAGATAAGCCCCCTTTTTCGCCACTTCAAGAATGGACAGTTTCAGCGCCGCCGGTCTTTCTCAGCAGCAATGGCAATCGGCAGTTTTGTCCCAAACGCGGTCTATCACGGTTAGCCTAACAATGTCGTCTCTCGGGCAACCACCATCACCACTTCGATGTCTGCCTTGAGGGCAACTACTGCCTGTCTGCTCCTGTATCACTGAGCAGACAGGCAATTCAGGGCAGAAATTCGGCTGACGGTGAGAAAATATAGAAAGCGGCCTGTTACATAAATCCTGATAGTCAATTGCGTCACAAGACCAGAAAACGATAAGGTTTATCTACTACACAGCTTTATCTGGAGGCATAGTACAAACATCGCCAGTAGCTTTCTTCATTAACGATCTTTATTTAGTAAGCAGATTATACGAAAAATAGATATCCGGACCAATTTTGCGACGTAGGGAGTGCATTTGTTGGATTTAGTCCATGTTTCGTCGGACGTGACGCCCACACGGGCACTTCACTTGCTTACGACTGACATACTCCTTGCAGAACTAGTCTCCGGACGCCCCATAGCGACAGATACAGGTTATAGGCTGGTGCTCCATACCGTTGCCGCTAGAGGTGTGCTGTCATGGTATTGCCGGGCGCGCGCCAAGTGGGCGGGCAATGTCATGGTGCCCGATTGCGAAGCGATCATAGCCAGTATCAGCGCCACTCCAGATCACGTACCGTCTCCAGTTGTCTCCGGTAATCGAGAGCGTAGAGTCCTCCGGCTTACCAAGATCGTCGCACACAGATTTGCCGGGCTTCACGCATACGGGGGAATAGGAGAGCCGAGTAAGGATTTTGTGTTCGAACCGACCAGTCCCATCACGGTCTTCGAAGGTTGGAACGGTTCGGGCAAGACGAGCCTTATGAATTCGGTGATCTGGTGCCTCACCGGAAAGCTGCTCCGACCCCAGAGAATACCTGAGAGCGGTGAAGCCGAATTCCATTGCGAGATCGATCGAGGGGCGATGCAAGAAACATCGCAGCACAAGATCAGCGCGGTGACGCCTCTGCCAAGTTCTCAGCATTGGCTCCCCGCGGCGGCAGCCAAAACTGTGCCTGCCGACACCTGGGTTGAACTGACATTCGAATTGGAGGACGGGACGCACCTTCCACCGATCCGCAGGACACAGTCGCGAAAAACAAATGGCAAGTTGGAAGAAGTCGGGCCTAATCCGGCTGATCTAGGCCTTGATCCGATTGCCTTTAATCTTGGCACCACCATGCCCGGTCTTCTGCCATACCTGCAGGTGGGCAACCCATCGGAATTAGGTTTGGCCGTGGCGAGTCTCACAGGCCTTTCCGACTTGGTGGCTTTGGCGAAGCACGCCAAGCGTGCCAGAGCAAAGATAGCTGGCGACATTACCAAGGAGCGCAAAACTGGGCTCGAACAAATCGAGACGGAATATCGTCAGCATCGCACTGACCTTGAACAGCGCATTTCCGAATTCCCAGGAATGGCACCTGTAGCCGATCTTCCTGCGATTACTGACCACCCAGCAGCGTTCGCCACCCTGAGCCAGCATTTCGAAGACTTAAAGGCTAGCGGCCTCGGGCATGCTCGGGACGTGCTAGGCGATATGTTTGACGCTTCGGACGCCTCACAACGTCAAAACTTGGAGCAATGCATCGCTCCTGCATTAGAGCAGGTTCGCAGGCTCTCTCAGTTGCCATCGATGGAAAAATTAGGTGCTCTCAAGCTGGAGATAGATGCCCGCCAAGCAGTGGATTCCCTCGTTGATCGCCTGTTCGACGAAGCGACGATGCTCGATGAGCTATCTGCGAACCCGATCCTCGAACGCCGGACCCAACTCTACGCGCGAGTCACCGACTGGATGCATGAGCATGGGGAGGCTCATCATGATCGCTGCCCCGTTTGCCACCAGTCTCTCGCTGGAGTGGTTGACGCTGAGGCTGGTGGCTTGGTTGCTGATCATCTTCGTCAGGTTGCTGGAGATAGCGAAATCCTAGCAAAGACTATCGCACAATGGGCCGAGGGTTGGACCGGAAAGTTAGCTCGCGATCTGCCCGAAGCGCTTAGGCGTTGCTTGCAAAAGGATCTACCGGAGTCTCCCAGTGCAATCTTCCGAACCGCCTTGCTGGATGACCTTTTCAGAACGGAAGGCTTCGCAGGTGTCCTTTTCTCACTTCGCTCCAATGTGGAAAAGCTAACTAACCAGGCAATGGCGAGGCTGCCTGCGTTTACAGAACCGGAGCAGCGGGTTCTGCCAAGTCGAGTTGGCGCCCATGTGGCTATACTGAACAAGAGCTTGAACCGCCTCATCCGAGGATTAGCGTTTGTCGACTGGATGAAAGCTCACCGCGACGAACTTGTTGTCGTGCTCGATGAAGTCCGCGGCAAAGCTGATAGTAACGATCGCCAAGCGAGCGGTCTGCGAGCGCAGTTGATTCGCCTCGATGCAATCGTCAAAGGCGTCGCCCCTATCAACGCGGCGATCAATCTTTCAAAACGAATGGGCACAGCTCAGGGCGCACACAAGCGCACGCTTAAGGCAATTGAAGATTGTACCACGGCGGTAGCGGCACTTGATGAGATAATACCTATCGGTGATCTTGCCACCGCACAGGTCGAAGGCCTGCAAGCCCGCCTTCATAACCGGGCAGAGTATTGGCGAAACGCTATTTACCAGAATGCGACGACACTATCCCCCAAGCCGCATCGAACTGGTCTGACCCCTCAGGGTGCTATCGCGATTCAAGTTGGCCGCGATGGTGTCAACGCGCCTGCCCAGCATGTATCGAACGCCTCAGCTCTGAGAGCATCACTTTTGGGTTTTTATTTCGCATTCCGCGAGCATGTTCTTGAAACGAACGGCGGCCTGTCACTTATGATCTTGGACGATCCTCAAGATCTTCTCGACTACGATAATCGGGCCCGGCTAGCGCGTGCCTTGGATCAGCTTGCTGAGGGTGGCGCTCAGATTCTGGCTACTACTTATGATCGGAGCTTCGGTCGCACCCTTGTCGCCGAGGCTCGGGGAGCAAATCGGGTGGAGCATCGTGCTGTCCATCCGGTAAACGCATCACGTGCTACCCTCGAGACGTCCTTGGCGATAGAGGACCTAGATCGGAAGAGGAACGAGTTCGTCTCAAACGCTGATTCGGCATTTCACGCACAGGACTATGCTAATCAGGCTCGGATCTTTCTAGAAACACGCCTCGGAGATCTGTTCGACGACCCCGCCTATCCTGCATTTTCGGCGCCAACGGACGCACCAACCCTAATGCCGTTACTAGGACGGCTGCGGTCGCTGATCACTGCTCGCAGCAACGAGCTTTTCCGAAGCCCCGTGCTCTCGCGTTTCTGTGATGATCCTGCATTGGCTGACGGCGCTGAGCCGCGAAGGGTGCTTAATGAGGCGCACCACCGTAATGCCAATGCGCTGAGCTACATCGACGTGCAGAACGTCGATATGGACCTGAAGCGTTTACGCTCGGCAGTTGAGCGCGTCCATGAAGAGTTCCGGCGCTATCGCTGGCGGGAACCACTTCAGGAGACTGCTCCAGACAATGTCGTACCTCTGACTGCCGTTGCCATACCCGCGTTCAGTGTTCCGATCGTTCAGGACATTGCCGCTTTCAGCAGCCAAGTCCCGAGCGGTGGTAGCCAGGAACTAAGCTTGGAGACACTCTCCAGCCAATGGTTCGACGATAAGTCGTTGTTCTACATTCGCCGGGACACAATGGGTTTCACGATACCCGCCGGGTCCATAGCGATCGTAGAGTCTACTCCATCTTCGCCAGCCGATCACGAGCTAGTCATTGGTCGTCGCGGAACGCAGGCTTTCGCGCGCAGACTACTCCGTCCACGCAATGGCGAAGGATATTCCTTAGCTGCTGAAGCAACTGACCCACGTAGCGGCCGACCGACGCTAGCATTCGAGAATCATGAACTCGACCTGCATCGCGTCGTCGGAGCTCTATTCGTTCAGACACCCCCACCAGTCGGACGGGAAGAGGCGGTTTTCCTCGACGAGCATCCCGCGCTTGGGAGGATTGAGGTCGCATATCGTGTCCGAGAAGACAGCGCCGTTCCACGAGTGATGCCAGGTCAGATAATTCTCGGCGGAGCAGTCCTGACCCCAGATCAACTTGACGCGATGAGAAATGAGATAGTAGCCGTCACGCTGGAAAGCGGTGACAGCATTCTGAAGCGTATTGGCGCGCCGCTTTCGGGGAGTTTGCCGTATCTTCGGCAGTTTGAGACGATCGGCGGGCTTGGAGCTTCCGTAGTAATCGCGACCGAACAAGTAGAAGGCGCACCAGACCTGCCTGTGATGCTCAATGCACGTCTCGTATTGGGTGTTGTCTATGATACATAGCTAGGCGCTCGCCAGAGCGAAGGTCAGTTTCTGCCGAATTCGACTTGAGTAGTGCTGGTCACTCAACAATCCATCTCATTCAGGGAATGGTAGAATCCATACACAATTCGAGCGTCTGTTCTTGCCGAAAGGCGTCGTTGAATAGTCACCTCGGCAGCCGACTTCGTCCCAAAAGCGGTTTACTTGGGTTCGCTTAGAATGTCGGCTTTCGGGAAACCATCATAACAGATTCGGTGTCTGAAATAAGGCGATTACCGTCCGTCTGTTCAGTTCCGGTAACTTATTAATACTGAAATACTTATTCTAGTATATTTATTTATATCAAGCCATTTCTATAAAATAAAAATAAATCATATTTGTGAATTTGGTATTATATTCTCAGAATTACTCCCCATTTCTTGGGAGGTACAATTTGTGCCTGTAGGAGAATAATTCGTATGAGTAAAGCTGTTTATGTAGAGGCTCGTCCTAAAGGACGGCCAGAAGGAACTGCTATTTCTGAGTATGTGGTGGAAGAATCTGGAGATCGTGTTCTTCACACAGCGGCGACACAAGTCGCAGCAATTACGTGGTCAAAAGCACAAGGCTATACGCCTCATGTCGCACGCGTTCGTCACCTGAATGATAAGCGTAATCCGGCCCATTGGCGCGCTGTTTAATTATAAAGCATGCCGTTATCCCATGAGGTTGCAAACACCTCATGGGATTAACCTAGACGCAACCCGACATTCCCTTCCAAATGCATCATGGTGCCGAAATTTATGAAAATGCACGCACGGTCATTGGTCGAGAAGAAACAGATCGCATTTTATGTCAAATATGGCAGAGAAAGCGGCGTTATATTTTTAATTGAAAAATAAAAGAGTGTTGAAATGCTTGAGGTCTATCCAAATTTATTTGTTGGCAATGAGATTGACGAGCAGCGCCTTCGAGGCGATCCGAACTGGTTCTTTATTCATGCTTGTAAAGAGCCATATCATCGTCAGGCACTCGGTTATACAGGCAAAGCTGCACCCAAAAATCACCCAGAATACTTAATAGCACGACGCAATAGCTGCCTCATTCTCAATTTAATCGATGGAACAGATGTCAATTATGTCTCTGTCGAGATCATCGATGTGGCACTTGAAACTATTCACGCCAACATCGGCAAGACCAATATTCTACTCCATTGCAATCAAGGTCTATCACGCTCGCCCTCAATCGCTCTCCTCTATTTGGCGCGGTATACAGATCTATTTGTGGGGTTGGATGTGGATAAGGGTGTCGCAGAGTTCCAGAAGATCTATCCGTCATATGCTCCAGCGCGAGGGATGGCTGATTATATCCGATTAAATTGGTCACAATATCAATTTTCTGGCTAAAACTACCTTCCTTTGTTGACCTAACCCGCACGGTAGAGAACGTACGGTCTGTGTTCACATTTTGACCACCATACAATTCAGTGGCTCTGTCTCACAATACGGGGAATCAACCGCCTGCTTAAGCATTAAAATTACTCGTCACTCTAGTACCCTCCGCCAGTGCCAAGCATATTATATAGAAGCACTTAGGTTTCAAAAATTGTTTTTACTCCAGTCGGTAACCTAGAGAGCAGGTCAGCAGCAATAATCGGTACACGTGCCGCGTCGATATGCTCACTGGCGTAACAACGCGCCAGTAATTCGTCTCCTAAATAAGCATCATACTTCGCCCGCTTCATATCCGGCACTAGTCGAGCTAGCACTTCCGCGTCAGGCGCAGGCCTTTCAGCGAGACTTTTCAAGGCGGCAAGCAGTTTGCTTTCGTCTTGAGCCGGAACCGTGAGCGCGATACCCTCCGAATTGGCCGCTACGCCATGAGAGGCGAGTGCTAGCACCAAGGCCAGTTGCGCCCGATTGCCGACCCAAGGGAAAAGCAGGAGTTCGTCCTCATGCCGATGCAAACCTGCATGCCGCAACCCAAGGTGGTCGAATGTTTCTCTGGCTTCAGTAAGAAAATCAAGTGCAGTCTTGTCAAGAAAGCGAGGAATAGCGATGTTCTCGTAAACCCGACGCATTTCCGCCACTACTTCATCGGCCGGAGGCAAGCCTTCGCCACCAAATTTGGGCGGTATGCCACCATACGCTCGTGTGACCAGAATTTCCCGGCGTTGATTGTCGATCTCGATAACCCGCCACCGATATCCGGCAAAGATGATGAGTTGTTCTGGCACCACCGAGTTATCGACCGGCAACGTGCCAAGGTTCCGCCCGCGATCCGTTATAACCTTGAATTCGTCAGGTGTCATGAATACGGCGTAGAACCCACGGTCATTGATGACCCGTTCGCCTTCTTCTCCTGGCAAAAGCGTTCCGTCTGGTGCCTGTTCAATAAGCTGGACCTCTGGATGTTTCATCTGTCGCAGCACATCAATGTAGAGAGCCTGATCAACTTCAGGGAATACCCCACTCTCGATCAAGCGGTTCCAGCCCTGTTTGACTGTCAGACCACCGTGCTGGGCGATCAGCGCCAGAATCTGCTGTATCAGCGTAGAAAGATGCAAACGCCCAATTTGAGGCGGCTCATTCCAGCGCCTCAGCATCAGATTGAGCATGGCGATGGTCTGCACCGTGCGAGGCCGCATGGCATCAATGGGATGGATGCGCTCGTCAATCACCATCTCGGTAGTGTAAACTCGCATTACCGAGGATTGTCCCGCACGTCGGCCAGAACGCCCCAGTCTCTGGCGCATGCCTGCAACGGTGTGTCCAGGTCCAATTTGGCTCACAGCATCAATGTGGCCAATATCGATGCCCAGTTCGAGGGTTGTGGTTGCAACAATAGAACCTGGTCGATCATCTTCTTTCAGCCTTCGTTCGGCTTCCTCGCGGTGCTCACGCGATAAGCTGCCGTGGTGAGCGAAAAATTCCTCCGGCACGCCCGATGTTTCACAAAGACCACGCAGTCTTGCGGTGTACAGTTCAACATTCCGGCGCGAGCCAGCAAAAATCAGACTCCGATGTCCTCGAAGCGTGTCGAAGAGGTGTTTCGCGATCTCTATGTCTGCTGTGCTCTCAGTAGCATCGCCCTTCTCTGAATTCTCGTCACGTTGCTTCAGACGTGGCTGTATATAGCCGCGAACCTGAAGTTTCAGGGGTTGGCTACCCGTTTTAGATTCCAGTATCTCCACGCCATCCGGATTTAGTGGCTGCAGAAAAGCAGCTGAGGTCCTCATGTCGGCCAAGGTGGCCGAAAGGCCCACTCGAACGACTGGATGCCCTGCGGCGATCTCGATACGATTGAGCAGAGATTGAAGCTGGCGTCCGCGCTCTGCATCCATAAAAGCATGCATCTCGTCGATCACCATGTAACTTAGCGCAGCAAACAGACGCTTTGCTTCATTCCCTCGTCGAACGAGGATGGCCTCCAGACTTTCTGGTGTGGTCAGCAGTATCCCCTGGGGCCGCTTACGTGCTCTTTCCTTGACGCTGCTGGCCACATCCCCATGCCACTTCCAGACAGGAATCTCTACTTCTTCGCAAAGTGTCTCCATGCGACCGAACTGGTCATTGATGAGTGCGCGTAAGGGGCTGATATAAATGGCCTCAAACCCGGCACCGGGCTTGCGTTCATCTGTAGCCAATCGCGAAACAATCGGCAGGAAGGCCGCCTCGGTCTTCCCGCTTGCTGTCCCGGCCGCGATAATGAGATTCCGTTGTCCTTCCAGCAGAACCGGAATGGATCGTTCCTGAATATCCCGAAGCTCTGTCCAGCCCTGACGCCAGATCCAACGCCGGATTTTCTCGTGCAGTAAATCGAAAGACGTTGATTCACCGTCACCGGAAGTTTGCTCTAATGGGTCAGGCGGCGCGTCGCTCAAAGCCTGTAGTCCGTCAGATCATCGTCGGACGAGGTCTGAGTGGAGCCGGTCGCAGCAGGCGCATCTACATTGTCATCATCGACAATGTCTCCGCCTGCTGTGGGTAAGTCAGGTTCGATCTCAGTGTGGTCGACCAACTCCTGCCATTGAGCTTGTGGATTTTGTTCCATAATGGCGAGTAGGTCGAGGAAAGCCTTGCTGATATTTCGGGGTGTCCTAAAATAAGCCTCACCCACCTTCTGGTTACAGTGAGTCATGAAAGCTTTGAAAGTCTCATCTGGCACCAGATAGTGTTTTTGGTCACCAGCAGCAAAAACATGCCGCAACTTATTAAGGAGAACATATAAATCTTCAGGTGTTAGACTCTGTAGTCGAATAACTGGGCCGGAAAGATCGACCAGACCATTTCTGGCAAAGCTGTTTTCAGCTAGACGGGACCGCAACGCTTCGTATGAATAGAGGCCTCGACGGCTGTCCATCAGGAATTCTGGGGTCCCACCGAAATAGACGCCAAGAGACTCAGCCGAGCCCTGGAGCACATCATTCACGATACGGAGAATCTGCTCGTAGTTGGCATTGCGTGATTGAGCACTGACCAGCTTGAACAGATTCACGCATTCATCAAGCATGACAAGAAAACCGGAATATCCTGCCAAGGTAACAAAGCGACTCATGACCTTCAGGTAATCGTAAACCGAGGCATCGTCGATGATAGAACGTACGCCAAGCGCCTCCCGAGCCTCAGTTTTGAGCGTGTATTCGCCACGGAGCCAGCGCAGTGCCGCCGCCTTTCCGCTCTCGCTCCCTTCTTCAAAAGCTCGCCAGTAGTATTCTATCACGGTCGCAAAGTCGTAGCCGGAAACGAGTTCCTGAATGGGGAGCAGCCTTTCCTGAATAACGTCTCCGATCTTGCGACCTGATGCTTTGGCTGAAGCCTGTGTCTCCATGATGAAACGTTCGACTACACTTGCCAGAGCCCCTCCGTCCTGCTTGGTGCGGGTAGCTATGTTACGCATGAGTTCTGCATAAAGACTGCGGGCCTGGCCCCCGCTGGCATGCAGGCGACGATCAGGGGATAAATCTGCGTGAGCCACTACCAGCTTGCTTTGCATGGCAATAGAACGGGCCAGGTTAAGGAAGAAAGTCTTGCCCGCTCCATAGTCGCCGATGATGAAACGAACCGCAGAACCTCCGTCCGCGATGCGTTTGACGTCCTGCACCACTTGGTTGACTTCGCCTGCGCGACCGACCTGAACTAACTGGATGCCTGAACGTGGCACGACACCTGCACGAAGCGCCTGAATGACACCATCGCGGTCCTTGGGCTTGATTTTCTGCGCGGCGATGCGCGTGCCGTCTGAAGCTGCGATACTGAGGGTGGTCATGATGCTGCTCCCGGCGCGTCAGCAAGGAGCGCCATATTGATAATCAAAGGGTCGCCGTCCTCGATAAGTTCTTCATCGAACTTATCATAGGACCACTCGTTGATGGCTTCGAGCGCGCCATCCGGCATCAACCCGAGTTCGTGTGCTTTGGCCTCAAACCCGGAGCGTGGCCATTCCGGTTGGGTGACCAGAGCCTCAAGTAGACGGGCCTGGTCATGACCAAGTCCGACGAACCTCATTTCCCGTTCCAAAGTGGGCGTAGCGGCTGCAGGAACCGGAATTTCAGCAGCCTCGTCCTCATAGATGGGTGCCAGGATTTCCTCGACTTCCTTAGTCTCACGCAGGATGACGCCAACCTTGCTCATGTCAATGACGATACCTTCCTGGGATTTTGCTTTCGAGGGAGGTGCTGGGATCCGATGACCACGTCTCCGCGATTTACCATCCTCGATCACAATTGGTTCCGAAGCGCAGGATGCCGCAGCGGCATTACTCTGGTGCAGGACAGTATAGAGTTCTCGTCGGCCGTGACCAACAGCCTCGTAAAGCCGCTCCAAAGCCACCATCATGTTTTGATCGGTTTCGCCTATCGTTAGGGCGGCTGAAGCAGCCAGCGAGGCAATAGTGGTTTGTTGCTCGGGTTCTATACTCTCTACGATGGTTTTAAGGCGGCCAAGTGTTGGCAAGCGTTCCGGAAGCAGGCGCAGACGGGCCGTCAATCGTTTCGTTTCGTGCGGGGTGAGTTGCAGCCGTGTGGTGAGAGCATCGACCAGCTTTTGACCTAAAGTCAGAGCTTTGGCTGCCGGGCCAATGGCAGTCATGATCAGGGCTGCTGTGCGGAAGTCGGCACCGACGGGTGTTAGCTGGCCTTGAGCATTGCTAATGCGGAATAGAATTATATTCTCACCTGGCTTGGTCCCACCGTAGGTTGGATCCGGTTCCATGCCGTAACCTACTCGTGCCAGCATGGCGGACATGTCACGAGCTTGTCGAAGACCCGAGGCTGCCTTGCCAGAACCAAAGCACCGCGGGCCCAGTTCTTCAAGCGGCACATCGGCAAGAGGTTGAGGCAAGTCATCCAGCCAGGCTCGGAAAGAACGAACAGTTTCTCTTTCCCCAAGTTCCGCAGGCAGCATCAAGGCGGCGGCCATACTGTCGGCATGTTCACGTTCCTTGCCAACGACCTTGGCAAATGCAGACAGATCCTCACGCGCCCCTTCACATAGCTTGATCATTTTTGTCCACGTCAATTGCGCTGGATCAGGAAGGCGATCGATACCTTCAAATTTTATTGAGCTATGGAGATACTGACTCGCCGACCGATAGTTCAAATCAAGGCGGCTCTCTTTTTTATCTCTGAGTCGAAAGCCGTGCGGAAATTTCTGAGTAAAACGATGTCGCATGAGTTCAATGAACTCCGGACGCGCTCGTGTCGTCGTAATGCGTGGCCATAAGCCGGTTAAGTGAGGGGGTAAAGATAGAATACCTGCCATGGCGAGGTCGACATCCAGCGGCATACCTCTCAATGCGTGCAGACCTAATTTAACCTGAAGCAATGGAGACATATGATCTCCCAAAGCTGCGAGCTCTGGCTTCCATGCTTCCACTCTCGGTATATCCGTCACAGCATGCTTCATTTCGATGAAATTGAGTAGCTCAGTGCTATAATTTACAAAAGAACCGTTTTTTCCGAAGAGGTTTCGCAGGCGTTCTACTTCGGCTACCAATAACGCCTCTTCGTCAATCGGAGGACTATCGGCCACCAAGCGACGTTCAAGCCCATAGAAGTAAAGGAAGGGATAGCCCATAGGGTAGCTCGTGTCGGATTTCCCGCTCGCCAGCCAATGCAGGTAAGTCAATCGTTGATTGGGCGTGATATCAGTATAAGAGGGCCAATACCCCAGATCTAGGTTCGTTTGTGGCGCTCCAGACGCGACCTTGAGTGATGGTCTGATAAGACAAGGCGCTGGAGTATCGATATTCCAGTCTCCGTCCGGTGCTGCCGTCAAAAAGTTGCCGACATAGACCATGCCATCGGTAATCTCGAAGCCATGGATCGTGACTTTTTCGCTAGGGCACACCCAGCGAGCATCGTCTTTCTTGTGAATCCTTGATTGTCTATACCTTTCTAAACTCTCCTCATCATTGGGGAATACATGTTGGGCATTAAAGGAGAGTCCGTATGTAGGTGGCGATGCGATAGTCTCTTTCCTGGTTTCCTTATTGGTTGTGTCCGAAATTTCGGGGGCACTGAAAATACGTTTTATCCAGGAAAACATGTTACACTCACTAAATAATCGCCAATTCTTTCAAATAGTAAACACTGTTCTTATCGTGCAGCAATTATCCCCTCTGGCAAATGGAAATCGGGATAGATAGCAGCCATTATCTTCACAATCTCAGGAACAACCTATTCGTTTTATCGGATAATGATCAATTTGCCCGTCTTCCGAAAGGAATGTGGCGTGCTCAGCTTGCGCCTGCGCTATCAGGAGATGGTCAAACGGATCACGATGATGCAGAGGCAAAGACATCAGGAACTGCAGGTGTTCAGGCTGTATTGGTAGCAGAGAGAAACCTTCCTCAGGAATGGCTGCCAGAATGTCGTTCATATCCGCATCCAGTTTTCCGATACGGATTTTGATCGCAATCTCCCACAGTGATACGATACTCACCAGAATATCGCGGACCGGATCTGCAATGATTTCCCGTGCAGTCTCTCCCAGCCGGTCGGAGTCCGAAAGCCACCAGAGCAGCGCATGCGTATCGAGCAGAACCTTCACAGGTCGCGATCCATGCTTTCAAGAATGTCCGACGCTGTCAGATCAAAATCTTCGCTCATTCTGATCCGCCCTCGTAATGCGCCGGGTTGACGACGGGGGCGATAGGAAGGCGCTGGCGGACGCAGTTCAGCAACGACCTGATCGTGAGACGTCACGAGGATCGTACGGCCCTGTCTGACCTGACGCAGATACGCTGTCAGGTTTCCCCGGAACTCTCGAACCCCAATTTTTTGTGGGGTTGGCGCATTATCTGAGAGATGCTCGCTCATGATCTCCTCCTTGTGTGTCATCATATCATGTACACAGAAGGAGGAGGTAGAGAATTCCTGATACCTATTCGATTTCAGAGATCCGTGGCTTCCGACAGGGCCACAGCGTCTTCGACGTCCACTCCAAGGTATCGAACCGTACTATCCAGTTTTGAATGACCCAGCAGAATCTGCATGGCCCTGATATTACCGGTTCGTTTGTATATCATGGCAACCTTAGTCCGGCGGAGCGAATGAGTTCCATATTCCCCCGGGATCAGTCCCACCGCCTGAACCCATTGATCCGGAAGCCGGGCGTATTGCCTTGTACTCAGGTGAGCTTTGGCACTTAAGCAGCTGGGAAAAACATACTCATTCAGGCCACCACGGCGATGTCCCAGCCACGTTCGTACACTTGTTTCCGTAATTTCGAATTGCACAGGGCGTCGGTTTTTTGCTGGGTGAGGGGGAGCGGAAGGTCAGATATTTGTTGAAAAACATGACAAAGCTACCATTACTTTCCTCCTTACGGAGCTGCCCTTCAAATAATCAGAGCCGTATTATTGAGATCCAAGCGTAGAGGACGGATAAAGTCTGCGGGCAACCCGCTCCATGGTTAGCCCCTGCACAATGATCGTAAAGACCACGACGCCGTAACAGACAGGCAGCAGCAGGTCGCGCAAGTCTCCGGGTGGCAATCCAAGCGCCAGCGAAACCGAGATGCCGCCACGTAGACCGCCCCAGGTCAGGATCCCAAGAACACGGCCCCGCTCCCATTGCCTGAAATGAACTGGAAGTGTTGAAAACAGCACGCTCAATGCCCGCACGGCAACGGACAGCGGGATCACGGCAAGGGTCGCCAGCACCGTAAACAGATGCGGCGTGATCTCCAGAATTTCAAATCCGATCAGCATGAACAGCAGGACATTCAGCACCTCGTCAATAAGTGTCCATGCGATGTCGAGTTCCTTCCGGGATGCCTCATCGAAAACGGAATGGCTATAGCTTGTTCCAAAGCACAGTCCCGCCACGACGACGGCAATCGCACCCGACATGCCAAACTGGTTGGCGATGCTGAAGGTTCCGGTCGCCAGAGCCAGCGATGTCAGCAGATCGATATGCGGATCCCGTTGACCCTTAAGCACACGGAGCGCGATCCATCCAGTCAGTGCGCCCAGCAGACCGCCACCAATCGCCTCGCGGCAAAAGCTCAGAGCAATCTCGGAGGCGGTCACCCCCAGACTGTCCCCGGTTGCCAGTCCGATCGTGACGCCGAAAATCACCACGCCCACGCCGTCATTAAACAGGCTCTCCCCTGCAAAAACGGCCTGAATCGGTCCTGGCAATCCGAGACGCTTCAGCATGCCGACAACCGAAACGGGGTCAGTCGGCGCGAGGATGGCGCCAAGGACGATGCACCACGTAAAAGGAATGGTATGACCCAACAGAGGGAAGACGTACCATGCCGCGATCGCCAGAAAGGCAACGGCTAGAACGGTTCCCAGAACAGAGAGAGCAGCCACAGAGGCAAGCTTTGCGCGTAGATGTTCGACGTTTACCTGCGTGGCCCCGGCAAACAGAAGCAGGGACAACGCGCCATTCAGAAGGGCCGTGGGGAGATTGATCGCTCCGAGCACAGACCGTGGGAGAGCCTGAAGGTCATAGGCCGGTATCAACGGATTCAGGATCATGACCAGCAGGGAAGCCAGCAATGAGATGACCAGCACGCCAATCGTCACAGGAAGGCGAAATATGTGGTGATTGAGAATGCTGAACCCTGCCGAGAGGGTCAGAAGCAGAGCGATGAGGCTGATGGTATCCATACCTTCACCGCTGGCCGCTCCTGTCCTCCACGTCAAGAAAAACCGGCAATTCAGGGGTCCGCTATCAGAGATAGCCTGACTGGGCTTCCATGTCCGAGATGTAGGCGTAAGTTGACCTCGGCCGCGAAGGGGCAGAGTGTTTATTTCCTTTATAAATTCTGCAACAAACCATTCATTACGCCTAAGCTGCACTGAGCCGATATCTGTCATTTTCAACGTCCCAAAAGCGCTGCCGAGATTTTCTCGGACACAAGGTTGGTTGAGAGCCTCACGTTCTCCCGCTTCAGGTGAGCGTAACGAGCTGTCGTCTTGATATCGCTGTGTCCAAGCATGTGACCAATCATCGTCAGGTCAGCCCCCATTTCCAGCGCGTCAGAAGCAAAGGAATGGCGCAGATCGTGTATCCTGACGTCGTCCAGACCGGCGGCTTTCCGAATGCGGCGCCAAGGCTTTTGCAGGTCAGTCAAATAGCCACCTTTTTTCCGCCCGGTGATGACGTAGGGGTTGTCCTCCAACCGGGTGATGGCTTTGATTACGTTGATGGCCGCTTGTCCGATCTGGACGATTTTAGCCCCGGTTTTACTGTCAGGCAGCCTCAATTCAGATTGGTCGAAGAAAACGTGGCTCCATTGCAGAGTCTGGATTTCGCGTAGTCTGCAACCTGTCAGGATAAGCAGACGGATCGCCCAGACGGCCTCTGGCATATCCTCTGCTTCATTGAGTGTGGCGCCGAGGCGCGCATATTCTTCTTGGGTTAGATAACGCTCGCGCTTCTCTTCCTTATAGCGCTGAACGCCACGGCACGGGTTGAGACCATCAGTCCGAATACCCCAGAGGTCTGCCAGGCTGAACATTTTGGACAGGACGCCGAGCGTGCGATTGGCCTGATAAGGGATCTGTCGTAGATCCCCGTGGAATCCGGAGACGTCCGCGCGAGATATATCGGCCATCCGCCATGTCCCGAATTTCGGAACGATGAACAGATCAACAGCTCTCTTATACTCGCTTTGGGTCGTTGGTTTGAGGTGGACATCCACATATTCGTCGAGGAAACGATTGCTGAATTCCCTGACGGTCATCGCCTTGCGGTCTTCTAAGCGAGCATCCGCGGGATTCTCACCGCTATGCACCCGTGCAAGAACCTTGATGGCTTCTTCACGTGCGAGATCGGCCGTCCATGGGCTCCCATGTTGCCCGATGGTGTAGCGGCGCATGCGTCCGCCGGAGCGGTAATGGATGACGTACACCTTTCGGCCGGACGGCCACACCCGGACTGCGAAGGCCGGAATGCTGTCATCCCAGAGGAAATAATCCTTCTCTGCCGGTTCGGCAGTGGTGACAATTTTTTTGCTGAGCTTGGCCATGCTTGCTCCCATCGCAGGAAACACATAGGAAACAGATGAATGCGAAACCGGGCGTAGCCGGTACGACAATTGCGTAGCCTGATGGGACAGTTTTTCAAGGAAAATAAGGGGTTCTGCGTGGTTGGGCGTAGTTCTGTCGGCTAGGGCGGGGAGGGGCGTAGGCCCAAATCCCTAACTCATAACCTGAAGGCCGCAGGTTCAAATCCTGCCCCCGCAACCATACGTTAAGTGTCTGAAAAGACAGAGAAAAAGCCACCCACTAGGGTGGCTTTTTTTGTGTCCGAAATCCACCGCAGGATGCGTATAGGATGCGTATAGGATGCGTATAGGATGCGTATAGGATGCAAACGGGAGTGAAACTCCAGCGTAGGTTCCCGCTAACGCCGCGTCGCGGAGACCGTCGCCATGACTGATGATGTGACGGGGGCGGGGTGTAACTGCCTGTGCCAGGCCAGTGCCGGCATCCGTCAGATGCCAGGGCAGAAACTGGCCGTTACGGGCAAACAGAAGGCAGTCGTGCCGGGCAAGATCGTCAATGGTCTCGGGGGTTCTGCGCGAGGTCCGTTGGACCGCTACGGCCTCGCATAAGGTAGTTCGGTTTCCAACAAATTGTGTTCGCTAAACGTTAAGCTACTTGTCCGGTGTGAGGCGACTGCGGTCCATCACTTAATATTCCGGAGTCGATAGATAGATCATCCGAAAAAGTGGGAAAGCAGCCTTAGAGTTATGAATATAGGAGCGCAGATACTTCCATATCCAGGTAAACTCTATGAGTGCTTGACCCATCGTCGGCAGTCGGAACGGTTACGTAGGCCTGCTAGGTCGTCCGGCATCCGATATCTTATAAAAGACTCAAAAGAACACCCAATTTCAGTCGTACAAATTTTTTAGATAAACTTTTACAAAATCATCATCAAATATGAAGAGGAGCATAGAACCAAGTGGAAGAAGAAAGCACAAAATTTATGTTCCACTTTGATCGTCATTTTCCGATAAATGATGTAGGTGAAATTGGACAACGTCTAGCCGCATCGGATGCTCTTATCCCAGGCTGGATACCTCCTGCTGTTGGCCCCTTTGACATTCGTGCTGTCGCGGTCGACCAACAGCTTCACGGCTGGTCGACCACCATTCTCCCAGATCGAAACATCGTTTCCCGAATGGCTCGGGTAGCTCGAGAAGGGATTGTCAGTAAACGCGACCACCCGATGAATATCGCGATTCTTCTTATGGCATTTGCCCAAGCTGTAGATTTCGAGATCGAGCCTGGGCTCGCTTTCCATGAATTAGCTCAGCGCGAAACAAACCGAGCGGCGCAAGAAGAACTTTGCTGGTTCCGTACCGCCGACAAAGGTGGAATGGCGCAAAGTTGGATCGACCTTGCTGTTGGTCGCTGCTCGGGCATTGCGCTCGGCGATGCCGCTCCGGTCGAAAATATTGATCTCAGCACCCCGATACGAAGGTGGTGTCGCAATTACGTGGCAGCATTGAAGATTGCCGAATTGGAGTTACTGCCGATTCGACCACTAGAGAAACTCATGGCACTGCTCAACTGGATGACTCATGAATTCTTTCTCGCATCCCCGGCCCTCTTTTTCGCCGCACGTTATTGGGCACCCAGTCTTCGCCGTGCGGGCCTTGTCAAACACATCAGGGCACCCAATCGAGACCGTGCGCTGGCTGGTGCTCGTAACGCAGCGTGGGACATTACCTATCTCAGTGAGTTTGTACGCCGGATAGCAATTGGCCTGTCTAATGAGCAGCGGGTTATCCTGGCGACTGGAGATCGACTGCTTGCTGAAGTAGCACCGATCCTGCTTCTTGGTCCCGAGGCGCAGGAAGGACGGCCCAGTGTAGAGGAGGTTATGAGAGTATGGTGGTCAGACAGTTCGGCATCACGTTTCTGCGCAGCATTCTTTGACGCAGTTCAATTTGCAGAGAGAAATGATGTGGATGACCATACGATAGCAGAGCGTGTTTCCAATCTCACAATTAAAGGCGAAGAAAGCCTCCGAATGTGGCTTCCGAAACGTCAATCATAATTTTTTATGGCCTCCTGATAATGAAGCCATGCTGTTTATCTAAAATGAGGTAAAAGAAACTTTTTTTCTTGGACAGTTTTCCACGCGCATGCAAATGCATCGATATGCCAACTAATCAAAGGTAACGAGATTCGCTTGTTTGGTAGTGATCGTCGTCTTATGAAGCCACTATCGGAAGAGCAGAACCGGTCCGGACAACTTGTTCCTGAGTTGATCATCACAATTGACGAGCGGGCGATCGGCCAAGGAAAGCCACTTACATTCGATGCATTGATCAATGGTGTTGTAAAATCGTGACTTGCCCACGAAACCTTTGTCATCCCATCAACTCCAAGCCATAAAAAACGGGAACTCTCCTTTTGAGTGTATACAAAAAGGCGGCGCGTCATTAGGTGTAAAATGAGGCTGATAAAAATACCAATAGTATTCGAGATGTTGAGTTTCCTAGAAAGGAATAGGATAAAATTTGAACGGAAGAAGGGGAATTTTTTTGTTTTTACCGGATGACAATACATCAATTATATATTTATTTTATGAAAATTAGGATCTGGTATCGTGAATACAAAGCCAACATTTCCTGACGTTGAACGCAGTTCACCCGAACATGGGGCTCGTCTGCTAGCAAGAAGCCTACGTGAAAAACTTAATTTTTCGACGGAGGGAATAGAAAAACCGAAAAACGATTATGTCGCCTGGCTTGACCTGATGGGAGCTGGTAACATGATGTCGATCTCCATCCATAAAGCGGCGAATGCAATTGCTCGCATTCAACTTGCGGTTCATTTGGCGCAGCAAGATCATAGACTCAATTTGCGCACCGTGCCGATTAATGACGGCGTATTTTTCGTTAGCGAGAAAAAGTCTGAAATTGTTAATGTTCTAAGATCATCGATTATATATCTAGTTGGAAATTTTATTGCCAGACGCAATCACCCAGATAGATTTCTTGCTAGAGGGGGAATAGCATATGGACCAGTTTGGTTCGGAACTTCACTTGCAACTCAACTGAGCAAAATCCAGAAGGGAGCAAGTGATATTTTTCAACAAGTAATTATTGGATCGCCAATTATTCAAGCTTATAAAGCTGAGAGTTTAGCTCCTGTTTATGGGGTGGCTGTACATGAAAGTGCGCGAGCATTTTCACCCGAAACAGAAGAACCATTCCGTTCGACACTTTGGCGCTGGTGGCAAACCAATGATGGGGGTGGATTTTCAGAATTTACCCCTCAGCCAGTTATCCCATTACGAGATACGTTTCTCAAAGAATTAGACGGATATCTAGACTACCTCGATTCCACCTTACCGTTTCATCTTATAGCTGAAGGTAAAGTTGCCCAATGGAAAAAAGATTCACAAAGATATTATCGATAGAAATATAATGTTTTATTCGTGGTATTGGAATTTTTGATATTCGGATCAGGGCGAAAAATCACGGGGCTATTGCGTTTCTCTTCCGATCAAGACATCAGAAGAGAAACGCAGAGGGCTATTCTTACATTCTCTATAAAAAAGAGAATTTAGTGTATCTCAAGATATTCAATATAGCTCTCGTAGTCCTCTTCTTCTTCTGGATCTAGGTCGAATTCGCCATGATGCTCTGAGCAGAGCCCTTTAGCATCTAGTTGCTCTACAGTGTAAACCACATGGTCTCCACAGCAGTGGCAAGTTCCGTACTGGGTATCGTCCACTGAACAAGATGCACAGACCCAGTCAGCATCATCTCCATGCTCCACGTATCCTATAGGTAAGTTGTCAATATTGTGCTCGCCACATTCGCAGCACGCTGGAGTTAAACCATCCTGAATTATACGGGCAATTTCAGGTGCATGCTCTGGGCGAACATATGCACCTTTCATTCTCAGGATTGCAGCTCGAATTTTTTCAACATGCTTTGCCGTCTGGTTCAGCCACTGGCTTTTTGTATACGGGCCTTTGGGGTCATCCAGCATTGCCTTCCGGGAATTATACCCAAGGGCGGCAGCTACGAGCATATGGGCGTGGCTTGACCCTATATCGGAACATAAGCCATCGTCCTTACTTACCTTGCGCAGGTAATCAGCGGCCTGTTTGGTAAAGTCGAAGTTTCTGTTGTTCTGGTCCATGCTTGTCGCTTTCCATCAAAATGCGCGAACCGTTTGAGCGTTTAAACCGGAGAATGCGCTTGATCAGAAAAGTCTGAACGGGCCATAAGGAAGTTAGTCTAGTAATCGCATGCACCTGAATTTGTCAGGTGTAATCACACTCTAATTTGTGTTTGAGGTCGCTCAAAACCAAGGCCACAATCACCTACCTTATTTAGGCATCGTATTCCTACATGGAATTCGCAAGCGACGCAAGATTTATCGAGTGCTAGAGCGTTTTCTCTTCAATCTGGATCATATCCGGCAGCCATGAGGAAATTCGCACATTCTTTGGGTGTGACCGGATCGATCAATATGCCGCCTCTGCCCCACAGGGCATCGCGTGTCCGTTCTGCGGCTTTACGGAGATGGGCCTTGAGTTTGGAGAAGGCCTTCTTGATGGGGTTGAAGTCCGGGCTGTAGGGCGGGAGATGGCGCACGGTCGCACCTGATGCTTCGATCGCGGCCTGAACGCCGGGGCCTTTGTGAGAGCCGAGATTGTCCATGATGACAATGTCGCCTGGCTGCAGATCGGGTATGAGCACGCGATCGACGTAGGTCTGGAAGCTGCGGCCATTGATCGGACCATCCAGCACCATGGGCGCTACGATACCCGTCAGCCGTAACCCTGCTACGAATGTTGTCGTTTTCCAGTGACCATGTGGCACGGCGGAACGCAGCCTCTGGCCGCGTCGACACCGCCCGTAGCGTCTTGCCGTAATGGTGGAAGCCCGGGTTTCAGCAATGAAGACTAGCCGCGCCGGATCGAGATCGGGCTAGGCGTCGAACCACTCCTGTCGTCGTGTCAGAATGTCCGGCCGGTCCTGTTCCGCCGTATGGGCAGTCTTTTTTCCATGTGATCTTATGGCGCGCGAAGAAGCGCCACAGCGTGCCGACCGCAAAATGATGTCCATCATCCGCCAGCCGGGCACGGATTTCGGCCAGTGTCAGATCGTCCTTCTCGGCGATCAGAGCGTGGATGCGCCCTGCTTACGCCTCGATTCTGTGTGACAGGCGGTCCCCGCCACACGGCTTGGCGGCAGGACTGCTGGTCGAGGCGGACAACGAACACCGGCGAATCGCGCTCGCCGGACTGACCCCGAACCGTTCAGCCGCCTCTCGCCGGGAGAGCCTGTTGCGCCAGAGCAGCTGGCCGAAGGTCCGGCTGGTGCTGGAAGCGATCGATCGTATCGAAGCCATCGGCATCGACCCCGTCGATGTCGCGCCCGACCATTGGCGGCATCTGCATAATCGGATGCTCTCCGGGCAGGCGGCACGCCCCTACACACGCGACCGCCATCATGCCTGACGGCTTCGCCGGTCGTCTGCGCACGCTCGCCCTCGACGTCGAATTGACGATCGTGCCGGCGCAATCGTCGGACGCCGAGCACGCGCCCGATTATCGTGTCCATCTCGGTGACGCTGACGCCGGACCGGAGATCGGTGCGGCCTGGAAACGCACCGGCGAGAAGGCGGGCACTTACCTCTCGCTCGTTCTCGATGACCCCATGCTGGCGCAGCCGATCCGCGCCAATCTGTTCCAGTCCGACCGTCAGGGGCGTGCCTTTCATCTGGTCTGGAACCGTCCGGTGAAGCGCGATGACCGGCGGTAGGAAGGTTCGCGATCTTGTCGCGAACGCGCTGGTTGCAGTGCTGGTTTCCGTGTCACCCGTTCGCATGGCGGAGGCTGATCCGTACGCCGACATGATCAAAGATGCGGCCATGCGCACGCGGATTCCGGCCTCATGGATTGCTGCCGTCCTGCATGCGGAGAGCAGGGGCGACGCGCGGGCCGTGTCATCGGCGGGCGCGATGGGGCTCCCGTCAGACCGCCGGGCGAGATGCGGCTACGGACGACGCGGCCACCGGTCACGCGGCTGTCGCGCAAGGTGATCCTCGGCCTGTCGGTCATCGCCGTGGGCGGCATCGGCGGCGCGCTTTATCTGGCGCTGAAGCCGGCGCCACTGAAAAGCAATGCCGAACTCTACAATACCGGCAATCGCAGCACGCCGGACGGGTTGGCCAATCTGCCGGGTGACTATAGCCAGCGGCCGTAATCTTGATACCGGACGGGCCACGTTCTACCAAAGAAACTCCGAGCTTGTCCTCAAGCCGACTTATCGCACGGCTGAGGGTTGAGACATGCAACCGCAATGACTTGGCGGCTCTGCCAAAACTCTCGGCTTCCAGTAGGGCAAGAAAATAGCGAAGTTCCGTTAGTATCATGGTACAACATTCCATTTACATAGTGTGCTTTCTCTTTATTTCTGTTATTTGTTTTGTTTATTATGCATATCTATGCGATTTTCAAGAAAAGAAATTAATGTTCCCAATGATATTTCTTCATATACTTTCATATGTTCGATCGTGGCGGGTTTGTTTTTTTATTTCTTTGATTTTTACGCTTTTAAGCCATGTCCGGAAGTCAGGCGCCATGCAAGATGTGTCAAGGCCGCGAGCACTGGGCCAATGAATAATCCTTCGACGCCCCATGTCTCCAGACCACCAAGGATTCCGAGAAGGACCCACATGAATGGGAGTTGGATTGAGCCGCCGATCAGCACGGGTCTGACGAAGTGATCGCCTAGAAACAGGATCAATGCTCCGAACACGCCAACGCAAATTGCGGCCGTGAGGCTGCACTTGAGCAGGATGACAACCACGCATAGCGCCAGCGCGAAACCGCCGATCATCGGGATCATTGCAGCGCACGCTGTGAAAATGCCCAGTAACAAGGATTGTGGCGCACCCGCAATTACGTACGATAGAGTGATCAGTGCGCCCTCTCCGAGACCAACCAGGACAAGGCCGGCCATTGTGCCACGGATTGCACCGGTGACGTGATGGAGCATGAGTGCAGACCGTTTTCCCAACAGGCGTTTTCCGAAAATTTCAATCCGGGCGACAATATTGTCACCTGCGCGTAAAAAGAAAAATAGGATCAGCAGAGCGAAGCAAGCGACGACCAGTGTATTAATCGCTCCATGGCCAACATGTTCGACGGCTCCAAGAGTTTGTTCGGTTTTCAGATGATGCAGTAGAACGTGAATTCTGTCCGGATTTGCCAGGTTGTTTTGCCACCAGTGTTTTATAGCGGACGATGCGATCGGTAACCGATCGACCCACTCAGGAACGGCGAGGCCATTGCGCGATACGTCCTTTATCCAGTTACTGCCTTCATGAGCCTGCCTACTGAGCGCGGAGACGAGAAACAGTGTTGGCATGAGAAAAATTAGCGCAACTCCTCCAGAGATTCCGGCGGGAATTATGATTTCCGCATGCGGGCGGTTCCATCTCAGACGGAGCCGTGTGAAAAGCGGCCAGCAGATTACGGCAAGAATGCCACCCCATAGGATCGATTGTCGGAACCGACCGAAGGTCCAGAGAGTGAAAAGGGTGACAACGAGGGCAAGAGCCCCTTGCATCCATAGATGGAAACGATGGGCTTCTTCTCTGCTGGGCGCGCAGATCGCCCTGGCCGGAGCTTGGGAGTGTTCGTGCGCTGACATCATGCAATAGAGCCCACTCGATTTGTCGATGTGTGCTCCGAAGCACTCGACCGCTTCGGAGCAATACGATCTTACTGAAGCGCTTTTTTAATTTTCGACTTTAACTCTTCAGCACCAACCTTCGCTTGCTGGTGCCAGTCTGCCAGTTTGGCTTTCCACTCCGCTTTGTGCTGCTCGAACAGGACTTTGCGCGCTGCGGCTGCAGCTGCGTCCTGCGCCTTGGCGGTCGCATCGACTTCAGCGGCGACGATTTCGGCGGGGCATCGCAGGATCACTGCGTCAAGGGATCGCGCGATCGCGTCGACGGCGTCCGGGCTTCCTTCCTCGATTGTGGCGATGACTGCGGTGATCCCTGCGGGAACGGCGTGGGTCATCTGGTCGAGCAGGCTACTCTGACCGGCCGCATCATCAAGAGAAACGCTGCCGCCGATCAGCGCGCCTGTCGTGGCACCGAAAAGCATACCAAGTGGCCCCATAAACAGACCGATCAGCGAGCCGAGAAGGGTGCCCGTGAGAACGTGGTCGCCTGATGAACCATCAGCCCATCCGTCTCGTGACACAAGTTCGCCACTGGGCTTGCGGCTGAGGACGATTGCATTGACCAGAGAGAACGCGCCGTCTGCGGATTTCTGCTTTAGCTCGGAAAAGGCCTGGAAAGCCCGGCTTTCCTCTGCAAATGACAGGACTACGACATTTGTCGTCATCGGGATGTCTCCTTCGTGCCGCTTGTTGGGCGGACGGTAAATGGGACCGCGAATATTGCGGCTTTCGGGAAAGCAGTCGGGTTTGGCGAAACGACGTGGTATCAGAGTTTATTCGGCACCACGCCGAACGTGATACACTTTTTTTATCTAAAATGGAATTATGTCAAACGAAGATGGGTGACAATCTGGCTGAAACCCGCGATAGCGATGCGACAACTCATGACCTGCTCCTATGTCTGTTCGGGTTGTTCGTGTTGGATGACAGGCTGTTTTCCGCACTTCCGACCTCTGTCATCATAGCGGTTATGGAACGCCTCGACGTCTCCGAGACTGCCGTTCGGGTAACATTGACCCGCATGGCTCACCGCGGAATCTTCGCCCGAAGAAGAAAGGGCCGGATCACGCTGTTCGTGCTTACCGAGACTGGCAGCAGTTTATTGAAGCAGGGTAAGGAACGGGTGTTTAAAGAACATCCTTTTGGAACGAATACGGATGGCTGGACTGTTCTGAACGCCTTGCCGCCTGCTTCACCGCCGTCTCGTCGGTATCAGTTCCAGCAGAGACTCCTATGGGCCGGATTTGGTGCGATCGATACGCGCCTGTGGATAGCCCCCGGCTGTGTAGATATTGCCGCCAGGTTCGGTGATATGCTTTCGCCGAATGAACTGTCTTCTCTCCGGGCCGTACACGGAGATCTGCTTTCAACAACGGATGCTGCCAGGCTTGTGCATCAAGCGTGGAACGTTGAGGCTATTCGCTTGTTGCACGAGTCATTTCTTGCGACATGGGAGGCCTATGAACCACAGGGAGCCCCCTTGGCTACGCTTATTCGTATGGCTTTAGATTGGGGTAATCTTCTCAAGGCTGACCCAGGGCTCCCGGGAGCATTGCTTGATACTCAATGGCCTTCGCTGAGATCGGCGGCAACGTTCCGGCGACTGTTCCCAACACTGAGAGACCTCGGGCAGGCAGAACTCATGATATTATACGACAAAACATAATATATTCTATGTGCTGTGTACAAAATCTTGTCGGCTCATTTTTTTCCATACACCGAGATGAAAATATTCACGGCCTCTTCGACCGCAGTCTGACGTTCCGAAAGCGCCGGCGGAGGCTCTATGCACCAGAGTTGCTTTTCCATGATTCCGGCATTGCACAGCGCCACGAAAATATCGGCGGCCCGAAGAGGATCGCTTGTCCGCAATAGCTTCCGTTCCATGAGGTCGACTAAAATGTCTCTCACTGCTTCTTGGGCGCGCCTGGGACCGTTTTCGTAAAAAATTCTGCTGAGTTGGGGCGCGCGTTCGGCTTCGCTAATGATCAGGCGATTGACTCTGACTATTTCGGGTCGGCCCGTGATCTCGATGAAAACGTGGCCCACTTTGGACAGGCAACGACGAAGATCCGTCTCTTCTTTTGCCAGTTCCATCGCTTCCGGAACGCCTTTTCCAGCTTCGATGACGAAGGCTTCGAATAACAGTTCCTTGCTGGGAAAGTAATTATACAGAGTGACCTTCGAGGCTTTTGCAGCTCCGGCAATGCTCTCCATTGTGACGGCATTGAACCCGTGAGCGATGAACAATTCCCCGGCGGCCTTGATGAAGCTTTCCCTGCGTGCCTGTGTCTTCTTGCGCATCTAGCTGCTGTTTCTCCCCTGGATCGCTGGCGAGACACCCTAACAGAAAAGCTCCTAGCTGCATATATGAACGATATCGTACATTAATGTTGACGGCGCTTTTGTCTCCATATAACTAAACGATTCCGTTCATATATCCCGCCAGACACGGTGGGGCAGCAGTGTCAGCGATTTCTCACTTCAGAACTGATGGGGCAATTGCGGCAGAGGAGTCGTCGAAGAATGAGGAGCATCGAACATGTTCGTCATCAGTCGGATCATATCGACGCGAAGGCTCCTCGCCTCGCGACATGCATTCCCTACGTAAGAAGACGGGAAAAGTATGATGAAGCGGAGGAGGACAGGCGGGACCTTCATCCCGGAGGCGTCCTTCTTCCCTTGAGCGTCCTGGCCATCGTGGTGCTGTCTTTCCTCCTTGCTGGATGCAAGAAACGGGAGGTTTCGGAGGCGCCTCCTGCCCAGGAAGTTTCCGTCGTGACCATTCGTCCTCACGCAGTCCATCGCGGCATGGATCTTCCGGGTCGAACCGAGGCTTTTGAACAGGCGCAGATCCGTCCTCAGGTCGGAGGGGTCATTCTGTCCCGGAAATTCGAGCAGGGTTCGGACGTCAAGGCAGGGCAACTCCTGTATCAGATCAATCCTGCGCCATTTCAGGCGACGTATGACAGGGCGCGCGCGCAACTGCTCCACGCGCAGGCGGCGCAGACCAGTATAGCCGCCCAGTTGCGTCGTTATCGTCCTTTGGCCGCCGCGAATGCCGTCAGTCGTCAGGATTATGACAATACGCTCTCTCAGGCTCAGGAGGCGGAATCCGATGTCGTTGCTGCGAAGGCGGCGCTCGACAGCGCGAAAGTTGATCTGGACTGGACGGCGGTGCGCTCTCCGATTGATGGCCGTATCGGGCGGATGCTTGTCACCCCCGGCACGCTTGTTACGGCGGGGCAGGCCACACCGATCGCGCTCGTGACACGACTTGATCCGGTCTATGTCGATGTCAATCTCGCGGACGACGATATGCTGCGTCTGCGTCGCGAACTCGCCTCCGGTCAGCTTCGGCGTGACGGAGACGGTGATCCGACTGTGACGCTGCAACTTGGTGACGGAACGGCTTACGAATATTCCGGCAAGCTCAGGCTCGCCGAGGTCACGGTTGATCCTGCCACGGGAACGCTCGTCCTCCGCGCGGAGGTTTCCAATCCTGACCGTCTGCTGATGCCGGGAATGTATGTTCATGCCAGCATAGACGAGGGTACTACCCCCAATGCCATCACAATACCGCAGGGCGCATTGCAGCGTGATACGAAGGGCGAACCTTTTGTCTACGTCGTCGATGCACATGACAAGGTCGAGCAGCGCTCGATCGTGGTCGGTCAGGCTTCTGGTGATGACTGGGTCGTCTCCAGCGGTCTGAGGGCAGGCGAGCGCGTCGCTACCAGTGGATTCCAGAAAATGCAGCCGGGTAGTGCGGTAAAGCCGGTCGAAGCGTCGCATTCCGCTATCTCCGAGCCGGAGAAATAAAGAAAATGTCGAGATTTTTTATTGATAGACCCGTCTTCGCATGGGTGATCGGGCTGATCATCACGCTGGTCGGCGGGGTCTGCATCGCGACGATGCCTGTCGCCCAGTATCCTTCGATTGCTCCGCCTCAGATTGCGATTACGGTAACGTATCCTGGAGCATCTGCTGAAACCGTCAACAATACAGTTGTCAGACCAATTCTTCAGCAGATGTATGGATTGGACGGGCTCGAATATCTGTCATCGTCGTCTTACGCCAGTGGCTATATGGAGATCGACCTGACATTCAAGCAGGGTACGAACCCGGATATCGCGCAGGTTCAGGTGCAGAACAAGCTCCAGCTTGCCGAAGCCAAGCTGCCGAGCGAGGTGACCGCGCAGGGCATGAGCGTCGTGAAGTCGGTCAAGAATTTCATGATGATCGTCGGTCTGATCTCGACGGACGGAAGTATGTCCGGACAGGACATCACCGACTACATGGCCTCCAACATGGTTGATTCCCTGTCGCGCGTGACGGGAGTAGGGGATCACACGCTGCTCGGGTCGGAATACGCCATGCGGATCTGGATGGATCCGGCCAAGCTGTTCAAATATGCTGTGACTGTCGGGGATGTGCAGAACGCCATCACCGCTCAGAACATTCAGGTTTCGTCTGGCGAACTGGGCGGCCTTCCTGCTCGTCCCGGTGTTCCTTTCGATGCCACGATCATCGGGCCCACGCGCTTTACCGACCCATCCCAGTTTCGGTCCATTCTCCTGAAGGTTCAGCAGGATGGGTCACAGGTTACGATCGGGGACGTCGCGCGGGTTGAGCTTGGCGCGCAGAGTTATAACCAGAGCAGCTATTATAACAATCAGCCTGCCGCCGGCTTGGCTTTGAAACTTGCCCCTGGCGCCAACCAGTTGAGCACAGAGGCTGCCGTCAGAGCCCAGATTGACGATCTTGAGAAGTTCTTCCCGCATGGCCTGAAGGTCGTCTATCCGCTTGACACCAAGCCGTTCATCACCGCGTCGATCGGGGATGTCATCAAGACCCTTCTTGAAGCTATCGCGCTGGTTTTCGTTGTCATGCTGGTGTTTCTCCAGAACTTTCGCGCGACGTTGATCCCAACGATTGCCGTGCCGATCGTGCTCATGGGAACGTTCGGTATTCTTTCGGCTCTCGGATATTCCATCAATACGCTGACCATGCTGGCCATGGTTCTGGCGGTCGGGCTTCTCGTGGATGATGCCATCGTCGTAGTCGAGAATGTCGAGCGCGTCATGACGCAGGAGCATCTCTCTCCTCGTGAGGCTGCCCGCAAGTCCATGGATGAGATTTCCGGCGCACTGGTTGGCATCGTTCTCGTGCTCAGCGCCGTTTTCCTGCCCATGGCGGCCATTGGCGGCTCTACCGGCGTAATCTATCGACAGTTCTCGATTACCATCGTCGCGGCGATGTGGCTGTCGGTCGCGGTTGCGATGATCATGACCCCGGCGCTCTGCGCAACTATGCTCAAACCGACCGAACACGCGAAGGATACAGGTGCCGCCGGATGGTTCAATCGTAATTTCGAGCGATTGACGAATGGCTATCTTGGGGGCGTCAAGCGACTTCTGGCGTTGCCCGTAGCGGCATGGGGTCTTTTCGGGCTCGTCACGGCTGCGGTTGTAATCTGTTTCATGCATGTTCCGGGCGGGTTTCTGCCGGACGAAGATCAGGGAATCATATTTGGTCAGGTGGACATGCCCCCCGGTGCGACGGGCGAGCAAACAGCGGCTGTCAATAAAAGGATCACGGATTACCTGCTGAAGACTTATTCCGGCGAGGTTGAGTCCGTTATGGCGGTCAGCGGCTTCAACTTTGCCGGTCAGGGACAGAGTTCCGGCGCGTTCTTCATCAAACTGAAGGACTGGGACGTCCGTACCGCCGCACGGCAGAAGTCAGGCGCCATTGCAAATGCGCTCCTGATGCATTTCGCGGGCGATCCGGCGGCCCGGATCATTGCGTTCAATCCGCCTGCCGTCATGGAGCTTGGGAATGCATCGGGCTTCGATCTCGAACTTGAGGACCGGGGTCATGTCGGCGCACAAACCCTGCTGAATGCGCGCAACATGGTGCTTGGCATGGCGGCCTCCAACCCGTCACTCGCCGCCGTGCGACCCAACGGAATGGAGGCTGCCTCACAATATCACCTTGATATCAATCGTTCGAAGGCGAATGCTCAGGGCATTACGAACACGGATATCAACACGACGCTGCAGGGCGCTCTGGGGTCGATCTATGTCAACCAGTTCCTGCGCGATGATCGCGTAAAGCAGGTCTATATTCAGGGTGACATCGCATCGCGCATGCATGTTGATGATCTGAAGAAATGGTATCTGAGGAATTCGTCGGGCAGTCTGGTTCCACTGAATACTTTCGTTACCGGTCACTGGGTGGTCGGTGCGCAGAAAGTTGAAAACTATAACGGGCTTAATGCCTACGAAATTCTCGGACAACCGGCGGGCTCCGCCAGCTCCGGTCAGGCCATGACCGAAATGGGCAAGATCCTTGCCAGATTGCCACCGGGGATTGGATTTGCATGGACCGGGCTGTCTTTCGAACAGGTTGCATCCGGCAACTCGACAGGGCCACTTTACGCGCTTGCATTTGTTGTGATCATCCTTTGCCTCGCCGCCCTTTATGAAAGCTGGGCGATCCCGTTTGCAGTCATCCTTGTCCTGCCGCTTGGTGTTCTCGGGGCGGTCGTGGCGACGTATTTCCGTGGGTTGGCTGACGACGTGTATTTTCAGGTCGGTCTTCTGACGACGGTCGGTCTTTCGGTGAAAAATGCCATTCTGATCGTGGAGTTCGCCAAGGCCTTTTTCGAAGCCGGTGACAGCCTTGAGGACGCGGTGGTGAAGGCTGGACAGGAGCGTCTGCGCCCGATCCTCATGACATCGATCGCTTTTGTGGCGGGTACATTTCCGCTGGCGATCGCCTCCGGAGCCGGATCGGCCGCGCGCGTGGCGATTGGCACCTGCGTCGTGGGCGGGATGCTGACTGCGACTGTTCTTGCGGTCTACTATGTTCCGGTATTTTTCGTGGCTGTTCTGCGTCTGTTCAGGGTAACGCGTGTGCGTGACCGCGTGGATCCGTATGAGAAACGTTGTGTTCCTGTCGGGGAGGCAGAAGCATGAGGTCCATAATGAGCCGAAATGCGCGAAAGCGGGCAATTTGCGCGGGCCTGATGCTCAACGGCCTGCTGAGTGGCTGCAATCTGGCGCCGGCCTATAAAAGGCCCGCTCAGTCCATGCAGAATTCATGGCCCCAGGATGCGGGTCTGGCATCGCCAACAGCCGCGAGCGCGGCGGCGACGCTGGGGTGGCAGAATTTCTTTGTAGACCGTCGTCTGAAGGCGCTGATCGAACTGGCCCTGAAGAACAACCGGGATCTGCGTAGTCAGGCGGCTGCGATCATCGAAGCGCAGGGACAATATCAGGTCCAGCACGCTTCGCTGTTCCCGTCGATCTCCACCACGGGCAGCGGGATGTATGTCGCGCCGTCTTCCACTGGCGGGTTCAGCTTCGCGCCGGGGCAGGGGGAGGGTGTCTCCACACTGCGCTACTATTCCCTCGGGATCGGGTTCTCGTCTTATGAAATCGACCTGTTCGGGCGCATCCGCAATCTGTCGAAGCAGGAAGCCGAGGCCGCACTGGCGTCCGAGTACAATGCCCGTTCAGTGCTGATCAGCACGATATCGCAGATTGCCACCACCTATATCCAGTGGCTGGCGGACCGCGAACTTCTCCAGCTGGCGTCGGACACCCTGACCTCGCAGAGCGAAACGCTCCGTTTAACCCGGATGCAATATGACCATGGTGAGAGTGATCTCCTGACAGTCAGTCAAATCAATACACAGGTCGAACAGGCAGGTTCGGACAGGGAGCAGGCGAGGCGCCAGATCGCGCAGGACGAACACGAACTCCAGCTCCTCGTCGGAGCGCCTCTTCCGAATGATCTTCCTCCCGCTGCGTCGTTCGGGCAACAGACCATTCTGACAGATCTTCCCGCGGGTCTGCCATCGGATCTGATTGCAAATCGCCCCGATATCCAGTCGGCCGAACACACGCTGATTGGAGCGAACGCCAATATCGGCGCGGCGCGTGCGGCATTCTTTCCGCGTGTGACGTTAACCGCGAACGAAGGAATCAGCAGTCTGGAGTTCCGGCGTCTCTTCACTCCGGGTGCGGAGACGTGGGCTTTGTCGCCGTCGATTTCCCTACCGATCTTCACATGGGGGCAGAATGAAGGAAATCTGAGCATTTCCAAGGCGCGAAAGCTTAAGGAAATCGCGACCTATGAGAAGACGGTTCAGACGGCGTTCAAGGAAGTCTCCGATGCGTTGAGCGCGCGGGAGACCTATCTTGCGCAGGGACGCCGGATGACCGGCCTCGTTGCGTCGTCGCACCGGGCTTACGATCTGTCGATGATGCGTTTCAATACGGGAAGCATCTCCTACCTGACTGCTTTGGTGCAGCAACGCAGCCTGTATCAGGCACAGCGCTCGCTGATCGAGGTGGAGATGGCTCGTTACCAGAATATGGTCACACTCTACCGCGCTCTTGGCGGTGGATGGAGCCAGTCGGCGAGAGCAGGTTGATGGCGAGGAGTAGGGCAAGCATCTTCGGCTGCCCCGAAATGGATCAGGAAATGATGCATATAAATCATGCGCCGAAGCAGGTCGGGAAGAGGAGTCCTCCTCCACGCCTTCCTTTTCCGCGACGGGCCGGATCCACAAGACTGCGACGGGAACGTATCCTGCAGGTCGTGAGCGAGATCCTTGAAGAAGGCGATCTTGGACAGTGCTCGATGAGTGCGATCGCGACGAGATGCCGCCTTTCGAAGAAGACGCTCTATACCGTCTTTTCAAGTAAGGAGGAGCTTGTCGATGCAATGCTTCAGGATGCTCTTGAGCGCCACGTTCCAGCCACAACTGCAAGAAAGCAGGACGACGCTCTGGAGGTGCTGCTGGAGGAACTTCTCAATGTCTGTTCTGTCTTGTCGAGCAGTGAAGGCTTTGGGGTGTTTCTGTGTGCGGCAATTCAGTTTGGCAGCCGTGACGACATTATAAAGTGGCTGTCGGGCAGTTTGGGAAAGTTCCTTGAGGAGCGCGTAGACCATCTGATAGGCGCCCTTTTTTCCAAAGAGAAGCCTGACGTTAAACGCGTTCGGGGGGTGCGGAGCCGGGCAGTTGGGGCTCTCACAGGGGTCTTTATCGCGGACACTCTGCTGTCTTCGACAGGGGCGCGACCGCCGTTCGGGATGACGCGGGATGATCTGCGACAGATCGTTGAAATCATTCTGACCGCGTCCAGAAGACCGCATGAGGAAGATTCGTCCTCAGGGGCACTGTGATTCTTCGATCGCCTGACATTGTGGAGAAAAGGCTGTTCCGGATTTCCAGACTGGGCGTTGTCAGCGGATTTGCGTTCCTGATATCGGGGCTGATCCTGTGGGCGGGATTGTGGGAATTGCCGCGTTGCAATCTGGCGCCCCTCGCAGAACAGAGACTGAGCGCGACCGCAGGACGTAAGGTCTCGGTCGGCTCACTGCATGTTACGTTGAATCGATGGTTGGTGGTTGATCTGGACGATGTCCATATCGCGAATATTCCGGATGGTTCCCGGCCAGACATGGTTACGCTCCAGCACGCACATCTTGAAATTCGCTTGATATCACTCTTTCGAGGGCCTGCTGAACTCCGCAATGTCGTCATTAACGGTCTTGCTATTTTTTGCGAGCAGACTGCCTCGGGTCAGCAGAACTGGCGCTTCGTGTCCCGGCGGGAGGAACTTCATTCCGTGAAAGCCGCCGCGGATTCTGCCGACTGGCGCTGGTTTCCAGGTCTCCGATCGGTTCATGTTACCAACAGCACGTTCATTTTCAGGACATCGGGCGGGAAAAGTTACGATAGTGTTCTAAATGACATGCTTCTTGCGTCTTCCAGCGATGACGCGCCTGTTCGGCTGGTGCTCGATGGGGCATTCAATACGGTTCCGTTCGTTGTAAAAAGCGGTTTTTGGTCTTTTGCGGAATTTCGCAAGTCCAGAGAGTCGTTTGATTTGCACGCGACAGTCACATCCGGAGATCTTGTCCTGCATCTCGACACCACGGTGAAGGATCTGCGGAATTTCGATGGGGTCGATGGCACGTTTGATCTTGCCACACAAACCAGCAAATCACTTCTGACGATTGCGGGCATCACGTCGGCGTCACTGGAAACCGCCCTCGTGCTCAAAGGGCATTTCATTCACAAGGGCAATCTATGGTCGCTTTCAGACGCCACAGGTAGAATCCGCGGAAGCGCGTTGGCGCCGACGTCTCTGAGCTTTAGAGAAGGCGCGGAGGGAAAGCCCGATATGCTGTCCGGGCAACTGAATTTCTCTATGCTCGACATAGATGCCTTGCTGGCGGGTGGGGCGTTCGACAAGACATCAGAGAAATCGTCAGGGATGGTCAAGAAAAATAGAAAGACGATCGTGGCATCTCTTGCGACCTTTTGCCCCAATCTGTGGCTCGATATGTCATTTTCTGCAGGCCATCTGCGCTACAAGACGATCGGTCTTGAGAAGGTTGGCGTTACGTTGAGACGGACAGCCGATGGGATCGACATTCGCTCTACGGATCTCAACCTGACATCTCTGGCTGCGCCTGCGTTAACCCAGACCAGCGGACGCAGGAGCACAGTCGGCTCACTGCATGTCAGGATCGGCCCATGGGTCACGGTCGATCTGGATGATGTGCATATCGCAAACATTCCTGATGGGTCACGGCCTGACATCTTCCGGCTCAGGCACGCGCATCTGGAAATACGTCTGATGTCCCTTCTTGCCAGCCCGGTCGAACTGCGCAACGTCTGGATTGACGGCTTTTCGGGGCTGTTTGAGCGAACCGCGAAACGCGAACGGAACTGGCATTTCTCTCCGGATCCCGAAGAGATCAGGCCCGTCAGGCAGGCTGCGGAAGCTCCTGACCTGAACTGGTTTCCTGGACTGCGTTCGGTTCACATAACAGACAGTAAAATCATCTATCGCTCTTCAAACGGAAAAAGTTATGTCAGCAGTCTGAACGATGTTGTCCTGTCTTCGACAAGCGACGAAACCCCGATCAGAATGAATGTCGTGGGTGCCTACAATTCTGTGCCACTTACTCTCAAAATTGCGCTTCATTCTTTCAGCGCCTTTCGCCATGCCGGGCAACCTTTTGGAATGGCGTTCACCGCTACATCTGGCGACCTGACCATGCATCTGGTCGGTACCGCGACGGACCTGCTGAATTTCGACGGTATTGACGGCACACTTGATCTGATCACGCGAAGCAGTTGGCCCCTTATGAGGATCGCCGGGATCGCGCCGGGATCACTGAAAGTTCCTCTGAGACTCAGGGGTCATTTTATTCATCTGGGAGATGTATGGTCTCTGACCCAAACAGGGGGAAACATTCGGGGAAGCGATCTTCGTCCCACCGATCTGGTCTTTCGTGAAGGGGCATTCCATCAACCTGACGCCATTTCGGGAGCATTGAATTTCTCCACCCTCGATATGAACGCGCTGCTGGCAGGTGCACCGCCTGGAAAAGCATCGGACGGTGATCAGGTCCGGTCAACCAAACACGAAACAACAGACATCCCGCTTTTCGTGGACGTTCATCCAGATCCATTGCTGGATCTGTCATTTTCGGCTGGGCACATCCTCTATAACAGGTTCGCGTTTGATAACACCGCCCTGTCTCTCAAGCGGATACCGGGGGAAATCAGTATCCAGCGCCTCCGCATGGCGTGGCTGGGCGCAACACTCCAGATGTCCGGTAATCTTCGCGTCAAAGGGGATGGGACGCTGGCGCAGGTTTCTGTTGTGGTTGCCAACGCGGATATCGACCGCTTTCGGCGACAGGCCGGATTGCCGCCATTGCCTCTCTCCGGGATGGCCGCTTTTCAGGGCTCCGCAGTCTCGGGGCCGGTAAAAACATTGAATCAGGCTGTCACAGAAGCAAGGATCATTGCTGGCGCGGGGATTACCTCGGGGACCCTGTCTCGCCAGGTTCTTGGAATAGCACAGGAAAATCTTGCGCTACTGTTTGGCAGGCAAACGGGCTCGGAGCCTGTTTCGTGTCTGCTGGCTTTCGTCAGTATGGATCATGGACGCGGCGCGCTACGTCCCTTGCGGATAAGGACATCCGTTGGTTCTTTCTACGGAGAAGCCAACTTTGATCTCGGGCGTAAGTGGTTCGAACTCGTCTTTACCAGCCATGGAGCAAAGGCGCCTTTCGCCTTGGAAATTCCTCTTATGGCGCGGGGATCGTTCTCAAATCCGGGATTTGGTCTCGCCATGTTCTCTCGACGCGGGCGTGCCCTGCTGAAGGATGCTGCATCTGACATCCCCGTGCCCATTTCCCTGAACGATTATTATTCGCACTCATCTTGTCTGGGGGGATACCCTGATCCATGACCGAGCATACTGTCCATTCACAGGAAAATATCCAGCCAGAACCGCAGTCATCCGGGTCGGCACGTAATACGCGGCCATTACTCTCCGTAGGAGCCGCAGCGGTCATTCTTCTTGCTGCATTGTGGATTCTGCGCCCTTTTCTTCCGGCTGTCATATGGGCGACGACAATCGCCATTGCACTTTGGCCGATGGTCAAGCGGATTCAACCTGTGCTACGCGGCAGTCGGGCTCTGTCCATTCTATGTGCCGCCTTTATTGCGTTGTTCGTTTTTGTGTTGCCATTCTCTCTGACGATCTCGACGCTGCTCCGTCATGTCGGGTCGCTTTCCGACTTCGCAGCGTCACTGGCGACCTTAAAATTGCCTTCTCTCCCGCATTGGGTCTCAGATCTCCCGTATGTCGGCCAGCATGCCGTGAGATCGTGGGATCGTCTGCGCGAGCAGAAACTTCCTGAATTACTGACCCAGGCAGTGCCAACTCCGGATCAACTCTTTCACAGCGTTGTGAGCTATGCTGGTAGCACTGGCCTTCTCATTGTTCATTTCGTTCTCACAATGCTCATTATGGCCTTCTTCCTCGCCAAAGCGGAAGCTATTCATTCCCTATGCATAAAGCTTTCTTATGGCGTAGCAGGATCTACCGGAGTCAGTCTGTTAGAGCAGGCTGAACAGACAATTCGTGGCGTAGCATTAGGCGTTACCGCAGCGGCGATTATTGAAACGATAATCGTCGCGATCGGCCTTTTCGCTGCGGGAATGTCTTGGATCAGTGTCGTTATTTCTATTGTTTTTGTGACCTGCCTTCTTCAGGTTGGCGCATCTATCATCATGATTCCTTGTGTAGTATGGGCATATTTTTCATATGGACTTATCCCGTCACTGGTTCTTGTCCCATTCGCTTTTTTGACCGTGATCTGTGATAACTTCCTACAGCCATTTGCAATTCGTAAGTATGTAGACATCTCCTTTTGGCTGATTCTGATAGGAGCGGTAGGTGGATTGGCTACTTTGGGGCTGGCAGGTTTGTTTGTCGGACCGATGATCCTCTCCGTTGCAGTCACGATGGTCAGGAACTGGGTTTTCGGTGTCGAAAATACAGGCCAGACATAGGAATTGCGATCTGAAGGCAGTGGAGGGAAACAATGGCTGCATATGGCCGCTTTGATTTTTTGTGGCGTGTCTTACCTCTCACTTTTTCGGCATTTGGACTCTTAGCACCTCAGACGATCTGCGCAGCAGAACGGAACTGGTGCGAAGTTTTGTCTATACAGGGGCGCTCCTCTCTCCCTCTGATTGCGTCGACGCTTCGGGAGCGGCAAAATCAGCCGCCGTCGCCATTGCCGCGCGTTCATACAGAGGGCACGCTTCCGCATCAGGGTATTTACGACGAAAGTATTGCAGCAAAAAAAGATCTGCCCGTCATGCTGGATGCCGCGTTGGCCTGGCACATTACCGCAGATGTCGCGTGGCTTGCGATGGCGCAGCAATATCTTTTGGCCTGGGTTGAAACATATCAGCCGAGTTATAACCCGATTGACGAAACAGGCTTTGATGCTCTGATCGATACCTATGCGATCATCCGGGATACGTTTTCGTCGACTGAACGTGCCCGGATCACTCAATTTCTGGAAAGATGGGCTCAGGGTTACCTTCGGAGTATTGACGAACAAAATCAGAGCAAAATCTGGATCAATAACTGGCAAAGTCACCGTGTAAAACTGCTCACACTGATCGCTACTGCCCTTGATGATCACACGTTGTTCGAAGCGGCCAGAACTCTCTTTCAGAAACAGTTGACGGTCAATATTGCAAAGACCGGAGAGACCGAAGATTTCGAGGATCGGGATGCACTGCATTATGTCGTCTATGATCTGCAACCTCTTGTTCAGGCTGCTTTGGCCGCACAGCGCAGGGGAGAGGACTGGTATCACTGGACGACACCCGATGGAGCGTCTCTTGAGAAGGCCGTGGCCTGGTTAACACCGTATGTGTCCGGTCAAAAAAACCATGAGGAATTTGTGAATACGCATGTCCGTTTTGATCTGATCCGCTTGCATGCTGGTGAAAAGGGCTTTTCCGGACTATTCGATCCGCATGTTGCAGCCCCTCTGTACTGGTTCGCCTCACTGCTGGATCCGACGCTCGGGCCGCTGGCAAAAGGTTTGTCCAATACGCCGCCACCTTTTGTAGCCCTATGCGGCTTGTGACGGTTCACGTTATTTTCCGGGTATCAGATCCACCGCGTCGTATGAAATCCCGGGACTTAGTGACTGTTTCAAAAGTCGAGAATAAGCCTGAAAACGTGAGTCATGGTCAGGCTACTTGGGTAGGTTTACCTTAAAAGTTAGTTTTCCATTTACCCGGCACGAAAAAGGTGGCCGGGTAAAGCTTTACCCGGCCACCTTTCTATTTTACCAAACGACGATAAACAAAGAAAATAGGTTGACAAACAAACCTAAGAATTTTGAACGGCACAATGATTGGCGAGAACATGATGAAGCCAATCATATAGAAAAACCACGCAAGGCAATTTAGTATTCTATTGTTACTGAATCGACCTTTAAATCCGTAGTTACCGTTGACATTCAGATCATCTATCCTGTTTCTTACCCGGTTTAATTCTTCCTCTAACTCTTCAAGCGTTCGATCGTCGTAATTAGGCTGCAAACTCACCTTCTGACCTCAGTTGGATTACTGAAAAATTTTGGGTTGCCATATTGCATATTAATCAACTCTTTTGCCTTGAACGGGTCGTCAGCCTGTACCGTTATTTCTTGGATCGATCCTGATTTCAAAACAATCTTGGCTTTGTACAATTTGATAGCCATAACTATGCCTCGTTTTTTTCGTCCTACGACAGACGAGTTTGCTCATCGGCGCCTCCTGGCGTCGGGCGGGTCGTAGCGTGTTTACACGAGGCATAGTCACGCCCTGCCTATTTCCCAGACGATAAACAGCTTTCACCGTTCACCGCTGGACCATAAGTCCGGGTGTTGTATTTAGCAGGCCACCCGACATAGGGGCCGCCCCGTGTAAAAAGGCGCTACGACACGCCACCGACGAGCATAGCACGGCATGACGTGGCGCACCACCGCTCGGCATAACCCATTGATTTAAGATGACATTAATTTTTTGTAACTTGATTTTGGTGTTATTTATATTACGATAGTGGAATGATATTTATGGCTTGCATGTGATGGCCTACGATACAGATCTCACTGATGAACAGTGGGCGCTTATCAGGCATCGCATCCCGCGAGCCAAAAAGGGAGGACGCCCAAGGTCTACCAATATGCGGCGTGTGATAGACGCCATTATGTATGTAGTCACTCACGGCTGTAAGTGGAGAGGTCTACCCAAAGACTTTCCACCGTGGGAAACTGTATACCGCTACTTTTGCGCTATCCATAGTCGCGGCCTGTGGCGAAGCATCCATTGCGATTTGTACAAAGAAATCCGCCATAGGGCAGGCAAGTCAAAACGGCCTACCTTGCTCATCATTGATAGTCAGAGTGTCAAAACTGGCAAGTGTGCCAGTGCTGAAACCAAAGGCTATGATGGAGGTAAGCGGGTAAAGGGCAGAAAACGGCACGTCCTTGTTGATAGCATGGGCCTGCTGGTTGACGTTCAAGTGACCCCTGCTAACGTGCATGACACCAAAGGCGCACGTCTCCTTTTAGAAAAATACAAACGAAGGGAAAAGAAGCCCAAGGTCCAAAAAATCATTGGCGACAAGGGCTACCGGGGAGAATTGTTGAACGGCTTTGTCCGAAAAGCGTTCAACGCCGTGGTTGAAATTGGTGAGAACCATACCAATATGATCAGAGGCTTTGTGCCAGCCCACAAGCGTTGGTTGGTAGAACGAGGTTTTGCATGGTTGGGCGACTATTGGCGCTTGTCTATTGACAGAGAGCGCTACCCGTCCCGAAGTATGTCAATGATTAGGCTGGCCTTCATCAGACTGATGTTGAGAAGACTGGTGCCTGTTTAGTGTTGAGGTATTTATGTCGGGAATTTATTGGGTCTCATACAGAATCCACGAGGATTGCACATATACTGCAAGGTATAGCGCTTTTATTGCATCGTTAGACTCTGTAAGCGATAAACAATGGGAAAATGATACCACATCGTTTCATATTATAGAATCAAAAGATAGCATTAAAAGCATTGCCGCCTCGTTAAAAAAAGCACTAAATGAATCTACCGATAATTTTTTGATTAGAAAAATGGACAGTAAGAGTGCTATTTATTTTGGATCAAATGTTGAATTTTTCGCACTTAAGAAATTTATGGATTACGTTAGTAAGGCTTAGATCTAAAATAAGAAGCGCGTATATCAATGGGAATTCGGATTACTTTAGCGATTAACAATATTAATCGTGCTTTAAAATAATATTTCTTCTTATAGGCATTCATTACCATTCTCCGCATAAAGCAATAAGGGCGTAGTTACCCGCCCTGATTTTACCCAAAACGGGAAAATTACCCAAGTAGCCTGACCATGACTCACGTTTTCAGGCTTATTCTAGACTTTTGAAACAGTCACTTAGAAACCGTATGCCCTTATTTCCGCTGATGACACGAAGAGAGAGATCATTTTCACCTTTGTGCAGAACATCGGCGGGAATAATGAACCGGTATGTCACATTATTTCCTCGATAGGTTCCCACAGTCAGAGTTCTCGATGTTGGCTGCTGTGATGCGTCCGTTGCTTTTGCCTCCCACCCATTGATTGACGGAGAGGGACGGCCATGGAAGGCGGAGTCCGTTATTCCAACACGCAATATCAGATCTGATGATGGTGCTTCAGGCAGGCTAAAACGGATATGGCGGTCATTATTGACATCCATCCACTGATAAGCCGGAAAGTCTTGATGTGCAGATGACCTGCCGATGACAAAAGGGGAAGTCGTCCATGGCGCCATGCGGATATCCGATGGGTGCATGGTCGTGATCTTATCGCCGTTGAGAAATTCCTGTGGTGAGCCGTCCCAATGGCCAATGCGCCACAGAGCGGGATCGGCCTCCGGATCATCCGGAGATAATCCGTTCACGGAGACTTCCTGTCGGGCGCTGACAGCGGCGGTGCTGCGGGCGACCTCAAGCTCGTTCTTGTGCAGGGTGACACGATAGAGGCCCGGCACCATGTCCTCACACTGAAAGGTGCCATTTTCAGGATGGACATCTGTCCAGTACTGACCGGAGGGACCGGAAAACCCGACCGTATAATGAAATTCGGGAATAAGCCCTTGTGAGACGTGTCCTGCAACACTGCCTCTCCCGGAAGACGACACATAGCCTTTCAGCCCCATTCGGGAAAACCAGGATGTTTCAACGCGGCCCGGTGCGTTTCCGTCGGTGAACACAAGTGTATAGCTGTTGAGAATGCCCGTCCGGAATGGTTCTGTCTGACCCTCTCCGTAATTGATGATATAGGTCAGTTCCTGATCGCTGGCGCCCTGATCAAGAAGACTACGATAAAAAGGACCGCCGGAGTTTCCCTCGTTGTTGTCACGCACTATCCATAATCCGACATGACTGCCAGTCGCACCGAAATATCGCCAGTCTTTCAGACGAATATTGGAATAGTGCTTGGATCTTGTCTGACCATCAGGTCTGCCGAAAATGTCATGCGCTTCAATGGGGTGGTTGTCCGTGCCATGCAGGTCGGCTGCTTCCGGACCATGCGGCAGGCGTTCCCACGGGACGCGGACGATGAATCGTACCAGGCCTGGCTTCGGTTCCTGTGAAAACCACGTGGCCATGTAGATCTTTGGATCGCCTCGATGGGCCATGTAATAGTGTATCAGATTGCCGGCATGAACCGTGATCCGTATGAAGTCGCCGTCCTGCGCGGCCTGGACCGTTACGTCATCCTGATTGTCATAAAGCCCGCCAAAACCTGAATTGATATGGCTTCCCGTGGTCTCGTCCTGATAGTCGATGCCATGATATTGCAATGAGAAAAGATCTCCGGCTCCTCTGAGGGAAGATCCTCCGCTTCCTCGTCGCACACGAAAAATCAGGTCCGCTCCGGTGTTGACGACATAGGTCTCGCCATCCTCTTTCACGCCAAAGCCGTCCTCGGCGGCAGCGCATCCAGTGCTGGTTGGAAGCGTCGCAGCGCTCGCGATCAGCAAAAGAAAGGCAAGAGGAGTATTCATTTTCGCCGTGAATTCTGTCACGCTGGGAACTCCCACGGTCAACTTTTTCGTTCGGACGAAGGCGGTGTTTCATGAGAACGGACAAACGACGGTAAAATAGTTTTGTAACTTATTTTCTCAAGCGTAGTTAGGCATTGTGGCCAAACCAAGAGAGCCTGATGACCCAGACTGTTGCCACTGCCGCCAACTCTGACGAAACTCCTGCTATTCCAGCGCTCAACCGGGCCTTGTTCGCCTTATGCGCTCTCAATTTCTTCATGGCGGACGTCCAGGCGGGGATAGGGCCCTTTTTGGGCGTTTTTCTTCAGCGTCACGGCTGGCAGACGGGACCGATCGGCACCGTCATGACCGTGGGTGGAGTTGCCGGAATGCTCGCCACCATTCCCGCGGGCGCGCTGATTGATCACACGACGAAAAAGCGGTTGCTCGTCATTGTGGCAGCGCTCTGCACGATTTCCGCCTCTCTTCTTCTCCTGAGTTCGCAATCCGTGGCCGTTGTGACAGTCAGTCAGCTTGCAACCGCTCTGGCCGGCGCTGGAATTGGCCCTCTGATGGCGGCCATAACGCTCGGGATCGTGCGCCAGAAAGGCTTCAACACACAGATCGGCCGTAACCAGGCCTGGAACCACACCGGCAATATGGCCGGGGCCGGACTGTCCGGCTGGCTGGGATGGCAGTTTGGTCTCTCAGCGATTTTCTTTCTTGAAGTGGCCTTCGGTCTGTTCGCCATTTCTGCGGTGCTCCTGATCCCGGAAAAATCCATAGATCATAAGGCTGCCCGCGGACTGGACGATGAACCCGCTCACGATGAGAGGAATGCCGAGGGGTTACGATCCTTTCTGCGACACAAGCCTCTTCTCATTCTGGCGAGTTGTCTGTGTTTCTTCCATCTCGGAAACGCCGCGATGCTCCCACTGTACGGCATGGCGGTCGTCAGTGCAGGCAAAGGCAATCCAGCCATGTTCACGGCGATGACCGTGATGGTCGCACAGGCTGTGATGATCGTCGTGAGCCTGCTGGCCATACGTTTCGTCAGGGACCGTGGTTACTGGTTCGTCCTGCTGATATCGTTTGCCGCCCTACCGCTGCGTGGTTTGATTGCGGGAAGCTGCATTCAGCATTGGGGGGTGTGGCCGGTGCAGATCCTCGATGGGATCGGTGCGGGGCTTCAGAGTGTCGCCGTGCCGGGTCTGGTAGCCAGACTTCTGAACGGAACCGGACGGATCAATATCGGACAGGGCGTCGTCATGACGGCGCAGGGCATTGGAGCAAGCCTCTCCCCGGCTCTGGGAGGATGGCTTGCCGAAGATCTGGGATATCCGGTGGCGTTCTATACTCTGGGTTGCTTTGCAATCGTATCGTTCGGGCTCTGGATAGGCGCGGCATCGACCATTCGATCTGCGGATCAGGTGTAGGCATGACCTTTCACCAAGGGGCCATCTGGGCGATCGCGGCTCTGGCGACGGTCGGTGTCATTCTCCGACCGTTTCGGGTTCCAGAGTGGATATGGGCCGTCATCGGAGCCACGGTCCTCATGGTGACGGGGCTGATCCCCCTCACCATGGCGGGGGCCGGTCTCGTGAAAGGCGGCGATGTCTATCTGTTTCTGATCGGCATGATGCTGCTCAGTGAAACGGCGCGTGCAAACGGTCTGTTCGAATGGATCGCAACCTGGGCCGTCAATCATGCCGCAGGTTCAACGGCAAAGCTGTTCACACTGGTCTATCTGGCCGGTGTCGTGGTGACGACGTTCATGTCCAACGATGCGACGGCTGTTGTGCTGACACCGGCCGTGTTCGCAGCGGCAAAAAAAGCAAAAGCTGATCCCCTTCCGCTGTTGTTTGCCTGCGCACTCGTCGCCAATGCGGCAAGCTTTGTCCTGCCTGTCTCCAATCCGGCGAACCTGGTTCTGTATGACGGCGCACTCCCCGCGCTAGGATCATGGATGAGGTCATTCGCGCTCCCGTCACTCCTGGCGATCATGACGACCTATCTGGTTTTGCGCCTTATGGAGCGGGCACATCTGCGTCAGGACTGCTCCTCTCAGGTTGAAACCATTCCATTAACACTGGGCGGCAAGGCGGCTTTTGTCGGCATCGTCCTGACCGTGCTTCTGCTTGTCACAGTATCCGCATGTGATCTGTCTCTCGGCTTGCCAACAGCGCTCGCCGGTATTGGGACAGCATTAAGCGCCTCAGCGCTGGCACGACGCTCGCCGATTGTGCTCATGCGGGATATTTCATGGGGCGTTCTCCCGCTGGTCGGCGGCCTGTTCGTTCTGGTAGCCGCCGTTGAAAGTACCGGGGTGGTCAGGGTGCTTGGCCGCCTGCTTCAGCACGCCGCCAAAGCCGATCCTGTCACTGCTGCCTGGGGGGCGGGCACTCTTCTGGCCATCATCTCTAACATCATGAACAACCTGCCTGCCGGATTAATTGCCAGTGAGACAGTGGCGCAGACTCATATACAGCGACTGGTGATTGATAACCTGTTGATCGGCGTGGATCTTGGCCCAAACCTTTCCGTGACAGGATCTCTGGCCACAATCCTCTGGCTGCAGGTGATCCGTCGAGAAGGCGAAGAGGTCGGGTTTCTACAATTTCTCAGGGTTGGCGCCGTGGCGATGCCCGTTGCACTCTTCGCGGCACTCGTTGCGCGGCTTTTGATCGGGTGAATTGGTATGATCTGAGACTGACATCATGAATACTTTTGCGGTGTAACGGAGTTTTGTTGCGCTCTTACTGTAAGTGCAGTGAAATAGTGAGTATTACTTACATTTTGGTTGAAAAATTCAAAATCGGATAAAATACATCCAAATATAAATTGTTTATTTATCAGCCAGAGTGGAAAAGAGTGTAGTCGGCGGCATACAGATTTTTCCGCCGAGACGAACGCTATATGGTAAGGATGGTCATCAGAGGAAATGTAAGGTTCGCTCTCAGCGAGAATTATCAAGAAGAGTGGCAAGGCCTCCACCACTTTAATGACGAAGGGTGGCCGAGGTTTTCTAAAAAATTGGTGGCTATCAGTGGTGGGACGGTCGAGAAACGCGCTATAATCCGCGCGATCCCAGTCTGAAACAACCGATCAGGCCGTGCGTGGTCCTGACAGGAGCTCGTGCCTTATGAGATATGCTCATAGTAACTTAGAAGCCTTCGCGCGTCCTGTAAAACCCGAAGGCGTGGAAAACCGATCCGCATGGATCATCGGCGGTGGACTGGGCGGCATGGCGGCGGCAGCGTTCCTGATCCGCGATGCACAGATGACACCATCAAAGATCACCATTCTTGAAACCTCGGACGCCGACGGCGGAGCTCTGGACGGCGCAGGCAATGCGGAAACAGGCTGGTTGATCCGCGGTGGCCGGGAAATGGAGGAGCAGTTCCAGTGTCTGTGGGATCTATATCGTTCGATCCCTTCGCTGGAAGTGCCGGATGCCTCGGTCCTAGATGAGTTTTATCGCCTCAACCGGGTCGATCCCAGTAGTAGTCCGGTGCGGGCAATGTGCGGTCATGGGCAACCGTTGCCGGATCGCGGCAGTCTGACACTAACGGGCAAGGCACGACGGGAGATCATTGCCCTCATTCTCGCCGATGAGGAGAAGCTCGCGGGCAAGACGATCGGCGACGTTCTGTCGGATGACTTCATGAAGTCTAACTTCTGGCTCTTCTGGCGTTCGATGTTCGCTTTCGAGACTTGGCACAGCGCAATCGAGATGAAGCGCTATCTCGCCCGTTTTGTGCACCAGATTCTCGGGCTGAAGGATCTGCACACTCTGAAATTCACCAAATACAATCAGCAGGAATCGCTGAGCAAACCACTGGCGACATGGCTTGCCGACCAAGGTGTCGTGTTTCGCCACGGTGTGCAGGTGACGAATGTCGCCGTCGATACTTCGGGCGTAAAGAAAGTCGCAACCCATATCGACTGGCTTGAAAGCGGCACGGAAGCCGGCATTGATCTTGGTCAGGACGAACTGGTTTTCGTCACCAACGGCTCCATGGTGGAAAATTCCCGTTGGGGCGACCACCATACCCCCGCACCGATCGATACAACCATCAAGGACGGCAGTATCTGGCAGTTGTGGCGCAATATCGCGATGCAGGACCCGACGTTCGGGCATCCTGATGTGTTCTGTGTCGACACCACAAAATCCCGCTGGCTGTCAGCAACGGTCACTACACAGGACGCACGTATCCCCGATCTCGTGCATACGGTGACGGGGCGCGATCCATTCTCCGGACGCACGGTTACCGGTGGCCCGATCACCATTCAGGATTCCGCCTGGCTGATGAGCTGGGTCGTCAGCCGCCAGCCCCATTTCAAAGGTCAGCCGAAAGGCCAGATGGTGGCTTGGCTCTACGGACTGTTCAGTGATGTGCCTGGCGATTACGTGAAAAAGCCGATGCAGGAATGCACCGGTGAGGAAATCACGCGAGAATGGCTGTTTCACATGGGTGTTCCGACGGACCAGATTGATGACATGGCAGCGACAGGCGCAATCACACGTCCCTGCATGATGCCATTCATCACAGCGCAGTTCATGCCACGCTCTCCGGGAGATCGCCCAAAGGTCGTGCCGGACGGGAGTGTCAATCTCGCCTTTCTCGGCCAATTCGCCGAGACGCCGCGCGACACGGTGTTCACCACAGAATATTCCGTCCGTACCGCGATGGAAGCAGTCTATACATTGCTCAATGTCGACCGGGCTGTCCCGGAAGTTTTTGGTAGCATCTACGATATCCGGATGCTGCTGCAGGCGGCGGCGGAACTGCGGGACGGGCAGAAGGTTCCGGCCTCCGGACTGCTTCATCATCTGACGGATGGAACGGAAATAGATGATCTGCTGGAACGTTACGGACTGATCTAAAGTGTAGCGCCAACGGCTTTTTATAGAGTTGAACCAAGAGTCGACGCACGACATGACAAATTCTCCTAAACCACACAGGTCTCACCAGGATGACGATCCGGAATTGCCGAGCCCGGTGGTGGGGCCAAGTCGGCCACGTCTGTTTCGCATCCTCGGGCCCGGTCTGGTCACGGGCGCTTCTGACGATGATCCGAGCGGTATCGCGACCTACTCGCAAGTTGGGGCGCAATTTGCATACGGTCTGTCGTGGACGCTGATTGTCACCTACCCGCTTATGGTTGCCATTCAGATCATAAGCGCGCGGATTGGGCGCACAACTGGGCGCGGCTTGGCGGGTGTCCTTCGTCTACACACCCCGACGTGGTTGCTCAGTAGCGTCGTGCTGATGCTGCTGGTCGCTACCCAATTCAGGGAACATTAATTACAGACGGCTTTAAGCGAATTCCAAGAAGCAATTTTATTGGCTTTACGAACTGGAACGAAGACAGTGTCAAAGATGCCATGTTTGAGTACCAATTTAAGCATGAATTTAATAAATACATCAAATTTAGTCAGACTTTCAGGTGGGAAAAAAGTGACTTACACCTAAAAGAAGCTTTGAACGACGGTTCTGTCAGCTCAACTGACTTTGCCAATCAGTACTATTATACCGACGCTCATCATACGGTTACAGAAAACAAAAGTATGGATGCGCGATTCACAGGAAAACTGGCGACGGGGCCACTGCACCATACATGGGTTGTTGGTTCAGATTTTCGTAGTTTTGATAACAATTTTCAGAGTCAAACTGAACCAGAAGATACAATCATAAACGTCTATCATCCAGAAGCGTCTAGTTATACACCGTGTTATAATATAAATTCCAATTCTGGGTGCCAGAATACGTTAACAAAGGAGCAGTATAATTGTTTTCAGGAAGGCATTTACTTTCAGGATCAAATAAAGTGGCGCGGTCTATCTGTGATCGCTGGAGGTCGGCAAGACTGGGTTAACACAACAACAAATGCGATTTCGTATGATAATACGTCAAATATAAAAATTGCGGACGGCCCAGATCACACCAAGCAGCCACAATCTGCATTCACGTGGAGAGCTGGTCTTGTGTACCAGTTTAATTTCGGCTTGGCTCCATATTTCAGTTATTCAACCTCTTTCGTTCCACAGAGCCAAACCGACTATCGGGGCCAGCCTTTTGCCCCTTTGACAGGAAATCAATATGAGGCTGGATTAAAATATAAAGTCCCAACAAAGAGATTTTTGTAACAGCTGCGGCCTTCCATATTTTAGAGAACCATTATTCTATTAAAGATATGGAGCATACAGGATATAGTACGGATGCGGGCACAGTAAAATCTCAAGGATTCGAAGTCTCTGTAAATGCGAATGTCACGAAAAATCTACGAATCATAGCATCGTATAGCTTCACAGACGCCAGATTCGCAAAAAACAATCGGACGACCAAAAGAATTAACCCCGTTACAGGCGCAACATATGGTGACGCCATTTCCGAGCAAGGTATGTCTGTTCCCTATATACCTCGTAATATGGCGTCAATTTTTGCAAATTATACGATTCCATCTAGCGTGGTGAAAGGTATTTCAATAAATGGCGGGATAAGATACACGGGGTCTTCGTATGCCGGATATGTTGAATCATTCAAATCCCCTGATTATTTGCTTTTTGATATTGGTGCCAACTATGATTTTGGCGCTGCAACATCTGTATTGAAGGGTCTGAAGGCACAACTAGCCGTATCTAATCTTACTAACAAATATTATATGCCTAGTTGCGATAATTATGACTGTTATGTTGGGCAAGGTCGGCGCGTGTATGGGAACTTAACTTATAATTGGTGAAATTTTCTTCGCCAAAACCCAGGCGGTTTCCGCCCGACATTCCAATACTTTATACCGCATACCCCTGCCAAATCCGTGAAGCGACCTTATGCAAGATACGTGAGGTCGCCCGGCAATATCCGTGGTTTGTCCATGCCAAATTTGGCGGGCGAGGGTGTGCAATATCCGTGAGGTCACGCTGCACCAAGTGTGAAGTCTGCATGTAACCAGAAACGCGGGGCTGCCTGATGTGCGCGGCGTGTTTTGTCGCGCCTGCTAGGCGGCTCCCCAGCCAATAAGGGACGTCTCTCATGCCACTGAACATCTGGCATTCCGAGGCCGATCTGGCCATCCTCAGAACCCTCCCGGCCTCCGCCCTTGCCGGGGCCTTCATGCGCCGCTGGTCCCGCTATATCAGCGATTACCGGGATACAAGCCTGCGGGCCGGAGCCAGTGACAATCCCTCTCTCCTGTGGGCGGCGTTCCGGGACCGTTGGAGGTTACAGTTTTGTCCATGATCCTGACATTCCCATCACCCGTAAGCCAGTGATCTGGCGCAGACAGGACACAACCCGGATCATCAGTCTGACGGATGCCCCACGAGGTTTTAACGATCTCCGCTCGCTGGAGTTCGAAGCGATGGGACGCATTCTGTTCGACGGCGAGGACGACGCGGGACGCTCCGTCACCGTGAGCGGTTCTTTCGGAACATTCTCCTTCCTGCTGGACGATCCCGCCGCCCAGAAACGGCCTGCGGTCGTGATCCCGATTGACCCCCATTACCGAAGCCGCTGTGACGAGGCGAGACGCTTTATGTCGCATCATCTCGGCTTCAGAGCGCTGGAATATCCTCTTTCACGTTCTGGCCGGAAATCGACCGGATTGAGGGCCGAAAAACTGCGCATCGGGCTGCTCGGGAATGCAAAAGACTACGTGATTTTATGACCGTTTTCGTGTTGGTCGGATGAGGGGAAACTGACTCCCGGCTGGCGTTTCGCGTGACATCCGGCGGGCAAAAATCATGCCAGAAATGCGTTGCCGAAACGTCGCTGACCGTTCGGTCATCGCGCGCCCATCCTGTCACCGATCCGCGCGGATTTTGTCTCGCGCCTGTGGGAAAGTTCGTGTCACTTAACGCCCGGTATGTGGCGGGAATTGTCCGCCGGGCAGTCCGACTGCTGTGTTCTGCGTTGCTTTGGTCGGGCGTGGTGGCGATCACGCTCCCGCTACCCGACCAGCCTGCCACCGTGCTCGCTTCCATCCAGGGTTCGCGCCGCGCGCCGGTCTGACGACCGCCCTGGACCGAAGCTGTGCGCGATGGCCGGACCCATGCCGAGCGGGACGGGGAAACGAGCTTTTTCTTCCGCGAACCGGGAAACAGAAGGACAGACAGCCGCCTGAAACGCTGGTTTTCAATCGTCCTGACGCTGTTCGCGATTGTGCCAGATACGGAGAATGTAAATGTTGTCTCCGGCGATCTCGTACCGCATTTCATAGTCGCCGATCAGAAGCCGTCGGACCTCTCGGGGATCGTATTGTGTGAGGCTTTCCCCGATGCGTGGGAAAGCCAGCAGACGCTCGGGGGCGGCGATCAGGGCCTGAACATTTCGTGTCGCCACGGCTGGGTTATAGGGGGCGAGAAAGTCATGCAGGCGCGCGACATCTCCCGCCGCCTTTTCAGTCCAGCGGATGTTCATCTATCGTGCGACGGGGGAGGGCAAAGGCTGTTCGGTTGCAAGACTGTCAGCCCAGGCCCGCATGGCGTTGTGGTCGATGACGCGCCCGGCATCCACATCGGCGAGCGCTTCACGGGTCAGCCGGTCGCGTTCTTCCTCCTGCGCGAGATAGGCGCTGAGTGCCTGCTTGACGATCCAGCCGCGTGAGCGTTCCAGCCGGTGGGCGACCTGATCGACCTGTTCCGCCAGCGTGGCGGGCACATGCGCGGTGATGACGCGGGTTTCCGGTGCTTGTCCCATTGGACGGCCTCCATATTTAATCGACTTTAATCATAGTCAATCATACAGATTATTGCCAGAAAAAGCGGCCCGGTCACCCCGCGTTCTGGCCATATTTCGTGTGGCTGACTTTTCGCGTGGAGAAGCGCCCCGATGCTTTGCATCGGGGCACGGAAAGGGGAACACACCCCACGCACTGGCCTGCGGCGGTTTTCTGCCATTTTTCGAGAGTACAATCCGACTGCGCTCGCGATGTCGTCTCGCTATCTGGCGGATTTCCGGGCTTTTTCGCGATTGCAGATAGCATACGTGGGGGCAAGGACCGGGCCTCACGCTCCCCGCGCCTTGAGCCATATGGATTGCTCCGGTTTCGCTGCCGTTTCAGGCTCCGGGCGAGCGCAGCGCGGGAGCGCCGTAGGTCGTCCGACGGACGCCGGAGCGGGATGAGAACGCCCCCCCGGAAATTACTGGCAAGAGACGCGGCACGTCGCGTTGTCACGGCAAAAAGCGGGGAGGGTGGAGGGCAGATTGACCGGACCGGGAAGGTATGGAATCTGAAAAACAGATGCCGAAAAGAGGAAAAATTAGGAGGGCAAGATAAAGGCATCCGGCACTCCTGACGTCGCGGGCCGGATTTTTGTCTGTCTGCACATGGGGTTGGGAGGTTTTCGAGTGGCACTGTGGAAAAGAGGCCCGCCTGCCAATCTCTTTCAGAAATAGCGGAAAAGTCCGCATTGCACTGGCACTGGCACTATTCGTTTCAGGCTGTGATTCCGGGCGCACGTAACCAGAAATCACATTTACGCCGGAATAAGTAATTCTTCGCTATGACCGCACGGTTTTTCTGTCTGTTGCAGGAGTTCTTGCGCTAAACTGGCCGAGGCGTTGAGGTTTGTCCTTTCCAGCGAGGAAAGGGCGTAACCATGACGCAGACGGAACCCGGCGGCATCGTCCCGGCCAACGATAACGGGCCGGTCGATCCTGCCGCGAAAGCACGGTGCGATGAACTGGTGTTCGCCCTGGCAAGCGCGCTCGGCCGCCAGATCGCCCGCGAAGAGTTTGCCCGCCGGAAACATGGACGGGCCGCCAACGACAATCTTCCTCTTCCCGGCCATCGCCCGGACGGGAAGGACAGGTCGGAAAGGGGAGAGTGAATGACCCGCGTAGCTCTTTATGCCCGCTATTCGTCCGACAACCAGAGCGCGGCCTCTATCGAGGACCAGTTGCACCTATGCGATGAAATGGCCGTCCGCGAGGGCTGGCCCGTCGTGCAGACCTATCGGGATGCCGCGATTTCTGGGGCTAGCATGATCCTGCGCCCCGGCATTCAGGCCGTGCTGGAAGATGCCCGCGCCGGTATCTTTAACGTGCTGATGGCCGAGGCACTGGACCGTATCTCGCGCGATCAGGCGGACGTGGCGACGCTGTTCAAGCATCTGCGCTTTCGCTACATTTCGCCGGGATCGTAGTGTGCGGTTCCCCGCAACCATGAATAAGCGATTGATGTCAAGCGCTTAGGCCGCCTTACGGGCGGCCTTTGGCGTTTCTGCTCCACGCACAGGATGCGTATAGGATGCAACTGGGAGTGAAACTCCAGCGTAGGTTGCGCTTAAAACAGGTCATATCACGATAACGCGAGCTTTATCGGCAGCCTTATTGATCAGTGGAAATTGCGAGATCTGACGACGATACGCTCACCAGCGGAATCGCTGTCATGAGTGGTCTCCGTAGAGGAGCGATTACCTACGTCCGCGAGCAATCCGGAAAGGTCAGTGATCTCCTTAGCCACCAGATGCATGACTTCGCCTTCCTTCTGGAGCATGCCTTTCACGGCCAGCATCTGCCCACCCAGTACCACGCGTCGGTTCTCATCGAACAGATCCGGCCAGATGATGACATTCATGTTTGCCGTTTCGTCCTCCAGCGTCATGAACACCACGCCTTCGGCGGAGCCCGGTCGCTGCCGGACCAGCACCAGCCCCGCCACGGTGAGACGCTTATCTGATCCTCTCGACGATCCATTCCGCCAAACCTTGGCATCCAAATGAAGGAGCCGTGCCATGACAAAACTTCGTATCAGCGCCATTCCTGACAGTCGGCCGGTCAAGCTGACGATTGAGCTGCCCGCAGAGATACATCGTGACCTGCTGCTGTATGCTGAACTGGTCTCGGGAAACGCAGGTGAGACGGCAGATGCCATCCCCGATGCGGCCCGGCTGGTGCCGCTCATGGTCGGGCGTTTCATGGAAACCGATCGGGTCTTCCAGAAACAGCGGCGGGGCAGAAAGCCAGCACCTGCCGCGGAAATGACAGGCGTCTCCAGCGAAGGGTAAAGCAGGTTTGGCGCGCACAAGCAGCGTCAGTCTGTTTCCATAAACCGCTCCCAGCGCCGTAGTCGAGGCAGCACGCGGACGATCAGAACCCCTTCGTCGTCAATGAAATAGAGGATATGGTGAGCCCGATGACGATGCAGCCGTATCGGTGGGTCGAACTCACGACGTTCCGGCGCAAGCTGCGGATGTGAGGTGATAAGGTCGAACGCGTCTGCCAGTCCTGCATGGTAGATTTCGGCCTGCCGTGGCCCGAATTCCTTCACACCCTGAATGTAGATGCTGATGATGTCGTCTTCGGCGAGCCGTGTCTTTCTACAGGTCGGCATCCGTCGTCCCGGCAGCCGCGCGAGCATTCTGCAGCAACTGCTTCATGCTTCTGGTCCCGACGCCGCTCTGCAGACCGGCTGTGATGTGGGCCTGAACCTCGTCATGCGCCGCACGGGCTTCCTGATCACGCCGGATCAGGTCGCGGACGTAGTCGCTCGCATTGCTGTAGCGTCCTGTCCTGGCCTGAGCCTCCACCCATTCCTTCATGGGGTCGGGCAGGGATACGTTCATTGTTGCCATCGGTGCCTCCATACTTGGATTTGGCAATCTTTGCCAAATCCTGTCAACGCTTTTGTATATTGGAGTCTAGGATCCGAGAACTTAATACCAACGAACGTCTAACCAGAAAGCGACCATCTTCCCGGTCCTTCCGGCGTGGCCAGCCCCATGCGTTCCAGTGTCTGCACCCTGCCGGTCAGCAGCGCTCGATGCGCTGCATTTTGCCCGAGGCCGTGAGCGTCCCCAGCGTCGGGTCGTAGGTCCACGATGCCGAGATCATCGGTTTGGCGCTGTAACTCGGTATCAAGGCGTGTCCAGCGTTCCGCCGTCATGTCCTGCCGTAAAGTACATAACACCCTCTAACTGTGTGCCGTATGCTGGGATGGAATATGTACGATCGTGCGGTGGATCAGAACGTGCAGGGCTCCTGCCGACTGCAGTCAAGCGCAGTTAAATTATAACAGAATCGAAATTATTTGCTTGACGGTTCGTTTCCAGATCGGTGATATGCAAAATACAGCGTATACGCGATTAATTTCGTGGGTACGCGCTGATGATATTGCAGATCAAGGAAAGCGAAGCATGTCGGACGGAATGCGCATAGGGATTGCGGGAGCAGGGCTGGGAGGAGTTGCTGCTGCTGGGCTCCTTCAGCGGGCAGGCTTCGATGTTGTCCTCTTTGATCAGGCTCCTGCGTTCTCCCGCCTTGGAGCAGGTATCCAGTTCGGTCCCAACGTGCTGAAGATTCTTGCGCATCTGGATGGCCTGGACAAAAAGCTGGAAGCGATCTCCTGCCTGCCGGATTACTGGGTCAGCCGGAAGTGGGACGATGGTGCTGTTATGGCGAAAATTCCGCTGAATGCCGAGCGTGACCGATATGGCGCACCCTACATTACCATCCATCGTGGTGATCTGCATCAGGCGATGCTGGACTGTATCAGTCCGGAACGTGTGCGCTGGGAACACAAACTGATCGATTTCGTCGACAATGGCCGCGACGTGACACTGTCTTTTGAAAACGGTGCGACGGAAACCGTCGATATTCTGGTCGGCGCTGATGGTATCAATTCGTGTGTGCGTGAAAAAATCTTCGGTTTAGAAGAAGCTGTTTACACAGGCTGGATTGCGCACCGCGCCATTATCCCTGGTGCTGCCGCCAAAAGTCTGGGAGCGGATGTCAACGCCAAATGGTGGTCGGATGATCGGCATATTGTCTGCTATTATCTGGATCGCAACGAAGACGAGTTCTATCTCGTAACGGGTGAGCCCGCAGAATGGACCAGCCGCGCAGGGCAGTTGCCAAGCAGTCAGGAAGCGCTCCGTGAAGTGTTCAAGGGCTTTCACCTGCTGGTGCAGGGCTATATCGACGCTACGGATGTCGTGACGAAATGGCCGCTCAAAACGCGCGATCCTCTTCCGACCTGGTACCAGGGTCGCACGGTTCTGATGGGCGATTCCTGCCATCCGATGAAGCCACACATGGCGCAGGGCGCGGCCATGGCCGTCGAAGATGCCGCCGTTCTGGCGCGTGCTTTGAAAGAGTTGGGCACGAAAGATCTGGAACGCACCTTCCGTGCTTACCATGAGGCCCGCAAGGAGCGTGCGACCAAGGTGCAGAGCATCTCCAACGCCAACACTTGGCTGCGCCAGCCGGAAGATCCTTACTGGTGCTACGGCGACAACGTGTACGATCTAGCGCTCGGCTGATGTGAGAAGGGGAAGGGCGCCATGGTGACAAGCGTCTTTCTGACGGTCAACGGCAGACGTCACGAGGTGATGGCTGCCACCCACACTCCGCTGTTGACCGTATTGCGGAATGATCTGGGTCTTAACGGCCCAAAGTTCGGCTGCGGTCTCGGTGCGTGTGGCGCCTGCACGGTGCTGCTGGACGGCAAAGCCGCACGTAGTTGTGTGGTGCGTCTGGATGCTGCTGCTGCCTGTGAAAATGTTGTTACATTGGAAGGGCTTTCCCCGGATGGGAGCGATCCTGTCCAGCAGGCCTTCGTGAAGGCGCAGGCAGCGCAGTGCGGCTACTGTCTCAATGGAATGGTCATGACCTTGCGGGCCTTTCTCGACGCTGTGCCCAATCCTGATGAACGGGCTCTGAAGGAAGCGCTTCGCTATAATCTTTGCCGCTGCGGCACGCATGTCGAAATCATGCGCGCGGCACGCATCGTCGCAGGCTTGGAAATGGCTGATCCGACAGAGGAGAATGGCGGAACGTGACCGGTTTGCTCCAGATCTTCCGGAAATCCCAACCACCGACAGGTCTTGCCGCCCGTGCCGGTGATTTCGTCCCTCGTGAGGAAGTGCTCGTCCAGATCGATGCCGATGGACAGGTTCTCGGTTTCTGCGGCCATGTCGATCTCGGAACAGGAATCGCCACATCACTGGCTCAGATCGTGGCGGATGAACTCGATGCCGATCTGAAGCAGGTCCGGATGGTTCTTGGCCATACCGACAGGACTCCCGATCAGGGTGCGACTATTGCCAGTGAAACAATTCAGATCACGGCCAAACCACTGAGAAAGGCGGCTGCACAGGCGCGGCGCGTTTTACTGGATCGTGCCGCGACGTTGACGAATCATCCTGCCAACGAATTGTCCTTTCGGAATGGAAAACTGGAGGATGCTTCAGGGCAGGATCGTTCCATCAGTATGGGCGATCTCGTGTGTGATATCACGGTGCGGCTGGAGCTCGACGAAGAAACGTCCGTGAAGACGCCGTCTGAATATCGCGTTGTCGGACGTGAGATGCCGCGCGTGGATATCCCCGACAAGGTGACGGGGCGCATGGTCTATGTGCACGATGTCCGTGTTCCTGCGATGTTGCATGCCCGCGTAGTCCGTCCGCCTTACGCTGGCTACGACCACGGCCCGTTCGTTGGTCGCTCCCTGTTGGACGTGGACCGGGAATCCGTTGCCCATATCACGGGGCTTGTCGATGTGGTGGTCATTGGCGATTTTGTCGGTGTTGTCACGGAACGTGAAGAACAGGCGGTGGAAGCAGCGTATGCGCTAAAAGTAACATGGGCTCCTCCGGCATTGCCCGATCTGTCCGATCCGATCGAGGCAGTCAAAAAAAATCCATATGAGCCACGTGTAGTTCTTGATCAGGGTGATGCAGAAGGCCATCTGGCAACACTCGCGCATCGGCTGGATCGGGAATACCATTGGCCCTATCAGATGCACGGTTCCATCGGACCATCCTGCTCGGTGGCGGACTGGAGCGACGAGGGGCTGACCGTCTGGTCTGGGACGCAAAATCCCCATATGTTGCAAGCTGATATCGCCATGCTGATGGGGCTGCCAAAAGAGCAGGTCACCATTGTCCGGCATGAAGCAGCGGGATGCTATGGACGCAACTGTGCGGATGATGTGGGTGGTGATGCCGCCCTGCTGTCCCGTGCGGTCGGGCGTCCGGTCCGAGTGCAGCTTTCCCGTGAGCAGGAGCATGTCTGGGAACCGAAAGGCACGGCGCAGCTTATCAGCATCAGAGGTGGTCTGGACGAGGCTGGCAATCCTGTCGCCTATGATCTGGACACGAGTTATCCCTCGAATGTTTCGCCACTGCTGGCGCTGGTACTGACCGGCGTTGTGCCCGGTGATATTCCCGTCGTCACGCAGATGGGCGACCGGACCGCCATTCCGCCCTATGACTACACGAACGCACGCATCACGGTGAAGGATATGCCACCGATGGCGCGGGCGTCATGGTTTCGTGGCGTGTCAGCCCTTCCAAACAGTTTTGCGCATGACAGCTACATTGATGAACTGGCGGCAGAGGCCGGGGTGGACCCGCTGGAATACCGCCTGCGGTATCTACCCGACCAGCGAGCGGCGGACCTGCTGAAAGCCACGGCAGCGAGGGCGGGGTGGGAACCGCGCACTGAAGCGCCGCAGCCTGATCCGCAAGAGCGGATTTTACAGGGACGTGGACTGGCCTACGCGTTGTATGTTCATGGACCCTTTCCTGGAAAACCTGCTGCGTGGTCAGCATGGGTCGCGGATGTTGAGGTCGATCGTCTGACGGGCGTTGTCAGTGTGACCCGTGCCGTGGTGGGGCAGGACGCAGGCCTGATGATCAATCCCGCCGGGGTGCGTCATCAGCTGCATGGCAATGTCGTGCAGTCCACCAGCCGTATTCTCACGGAACAGGTTACGTTCGACGACAAGGGCGTGGAGAGCCGGGAATGGGGCGGATATCCCATCATCCAGTTCCCTGATGTTCCGGAAATCGAGCCGGTTCTCATGGAGCGACCCGACCAGCCGCCACTGGGTGCAGGTGAATCGGCTTCCGTGCCGAGTGCGGCTGCTATCGCGAATGCGATTTATGCGGCTACAGGCGTGCGTTTTCGGGATGTTCCGTTTACGCCTGAAAAGGTCAAGGCGCGGCTGGATGAAGCTCTTGGACCGTTGGAGCAGCAGTCTCCCACTCCATTACTCCCCCTTGCTGTGTCCGGTGAGCCAGCGCAGCCTGCTTTACGGCAGGGTTGGAAAGGCCTGCTCCGCACAGCGGGTTTCGGGGCGGTCTTCGCCGTGGCGGGGAGCGCGCTGACCGGCCTGCTGCCGTGGCGCGCACCGATCGCACCCGTCGCGCCTCCCGCGTCGGGTATGTTCTCGCCGGAAATCATCGCACGCGGAAAGCTGGTGGCTGCCGCAGGTGATTGCGCCGTTTGTCATACCGCTCCGGGCAGTCATGAGAATGCTGGTGGGTTTGCGCTGGAGACGCCGTTCGGCATCATCTATTCCACCAACCTGACACCAGATCCGGCAACGGGTATCGGTCGATGGTCCTATCAGGCGTTCGAGCGGGCGATGCGCGAAGGCATAGGACGTGATGGCCGTCATCTTTATCCCGCTTTTCCTTACACGGCTTTTGCCAAAACCAGTGATGAGGACATGCAGGCGCTTTATGCCTACCTCATGTCGCAGGAGCCGGTAAGGAAACAGTCACCGAAAACAACTCTGAAATTCCCCTATAATCTCCGCTTTTCCATGGCTGGATGGAACGCACTGTTTCACAGCACCGCACCTTTCGTGGAAAATCCGGCGCAGTCAGCGCAGTGGAACCGAGGCGCGTATCTGGCGGAAGGATTGGGGCATTGTTCCGCCTGTCATACGCCGCGCAATGCTTTGGGTGCAGAGCGTACGAAAACCGCTTATCTGGCGGGCGGCGAAGCCGAAGGCTGGGTCGCGCCCGCGCTGTCTGCGCTGTCCCGCTCGCCGATACCGTGGAGCGAGGACGATCTCTACGCCTATCTGCGGACGGGATTCAGCCCGAATCACGGTCCTGCCGGTGGTCCGATGGCGCCGGTGGTGCATGCGATGGAAGTCCTGCCGGATGAGGATGTCCGCGCCATCGCTCATTACATCGCGTCCTTCGATACGCGGCAGACATCTGTTGGCGTTACTGCCCGTCGTGAAGAAGTGTTGACCCGCACAGCATCTTTGCAGGCGTTGGAAAAAGGTGAGGGGGCTCGGATTTACAACTCGGCCTGCGCCGTGTGCCACGAGGGAGAAGGAGCGCACCTCTATGGAGCCCGTCCGCAACTGGCTTTGAACAGCAATGTGTGGGCTGACACGCCGGATAATCTCATCCGTGTGCTGCTTGATGGTGCGCCGTCACCGGCCCATCAGGCGGAAAACATGATGCCCGCTTACCGTCATCTGCTGTCGGATCGGCAGATGGCGGAAGTGTTGGCGTTCCTGCGTCGCACCATGGCTCCCGAAAAGGGGGAATGGAGCGACCTTGCTACCCGCGTTGCCCGTATCCGCGCCGAAGGAGGGCACTGACATGCCGGGTTTGTCCTTTCGTCCTGTCCCGTGCCTCGAAAGATTTTCTGAAGGAGCAGTCCAATGCCTGTAAGTGATTTTGAACTTGTTCAGTCCTGGCGTCAGGTTCTGGATCTCTGCAAATTGCAGGGGGGCCAGAGTGTGACAATCCTCACATCGCGAGGCACCAACGAGCAGACCCTGCGCTGCGCCATTCTGGCGGTGCAGGAAAAGGGAGCGTTCGCCAATCGCCTTGATCTCCAGCCGAGTAATGGCGGCACTTCTCTTTCCCGCGATCCGCTCGCCTATGTCGGGACGACGCCGCTGACCGGTAATCGGGCGGCTGTCGAGATGCTCAAGGCCAGTGATCTGGTCCTTGATCTGATGACCCTGCTTTTCTCTGCTGAACAGCACGAGATTCTCGAAGCAGGCGGTCGCATCCTGTTGGCGGTCGAGCCGCCTGATGTGCTGGTGCGCATGACGCCGACTGCCGAGGATCGCGAGCGTGTTCTGGCGGCTTCTGCCAAACTGCGGGCGGCCCGTACCATGAAGGTGACGTCCGCAGCAGGCACCGACGCGACGTTCGCGCTCGGGGAATATCCGATTCTTGAAGAATATGGCTTCGTGGAAAAGCCGGGTCGCTGGGATCACTGGCCGAGCGGCTTCCTCGCGACATGGGCGAACGAAGGCACGGCAGAAGGCAAGATCGTTCTCGCGCCCGGCGATATTCTGCTGCCGCAGAAAAGTTATGTCACCGCGCCGATCACCTGCCATCTCGAAAAAGGATATGTGCGGGCGATTGAGGGTGGTTTCGAAGCCGACCATCTGCGCGATTACATGGAAAGCTTCAACGATCCGGAAGTGTACGCAGTATCGCATATCGGCTGGGGGCTTCAGGACCGTGCGCACTGGTCCGTCATGGGCTTTTATGACCGGGAAGCCAGTATTGGCATGGACCCGCGAGCCTGTGCCGGAAACTTCCTGTGGTCCACGGGACCGAACAATGAAGCGGGTGGTGATCGCGAGACAGCATGTCACATCGATATCCCGATGCGCGACTGCACGGTGATGATCGACAATGAGACAGTGGTGAAAGACGGCAAACTGGTGGGAGAAGCCTGATGACATCCGACGGCATGCGCGATGAGGCGCGGTACAAGAAACAGGGATTTGGCAACGAGATCGGGATCACGGGCGGCATCGGCCTTCTGATTGTCGATTTCGTCAATGGCTTTGCAGATCCGGAGGCTTTCGGTGGCGGCAACATTCCGGAGGCCATCGAGCGCACGCGCACGCTGCTGGCGGTTGCGCGTAAGAAGGGCTGGAAAGTAGCCCATACCCGTATCGTCTTTGCAGATGATGGTGCTGATGGCAACATCTTCTCACTCAAGGTGCCGTCCATGCTGGGGCTGACGGAAGATAATCCCGCTTCGGCCATCGTACCCGAGCTGGCGCCAGCGAAGGGTGAATATGTCGTGCGCAAGACGGTGCCATCCGCCTTTTCCGGCACACCGCTCGCTGCATGGTATGTGACACATGGTGTGCAGACCGTAATCGTTGCGGGATGTGTGACATCGGGCTGCGTACGCGCAAGTGTGCTTGATGCCATGCAGGCGGGTTTCCGTCCGGTGGTGATCTCGGACTGTGTGGGGGACCGTGCGATCGGGCCACATGAAGCCAATCTCTTCGACATGGCTCAGAAGTGCGGTGACGTCATGGATCTTGATACGCTGCTTTCCCGCATGCCCAATCAGTAAGAAGAAATTGAAATCATGAGTGAAACAAAACTTCTTTACGGCGCTAACGTGCATGCCAATGGCATTCGTCAGCATTATCTCCGTTATGGTGGCAAGGGAACGCCACTGGTGCTCGTGCCCGGTATTACCAGTCCGGCCATTACATGGGGCTTTGTCGGGGAGCGGCTCGCGGAAAAGAATGACGTTTATATTCTCGATGTGCGGGGGCGTGGACTATCCTCGACAGGACCGGATCTGAATTACGATCTTGACAGTTATGCAGGCGATATTCTCGCGTTCATCAAGGTGCTTGGCCTGAAGGACGTGACGCTCATGGGGCATTCCATGGGGGCCCGGATTGCCATTCGCGCCGCCAGAAAGGATTCATCGGCGCTTGCGCAGCTCATGCTGATCGATCCACCTGTCAGCGGTCCCGGTCGCCGTGCCTATCCAGCCAAGCTCGATTGGTACACGGAGTCCATTCGTCTTGCACGTCTTGGCATGAGCGCGGAGGACATGCGTCGTTTCTGTCCCACATGGACCGACGAGCAGTTGAAACTACGGGCCGAATGGTTGCACACCTGCGATGAGCTGGCCACGCGCATCACGTTCGAAAAGTTCCACACGGAAGACATGCATCAGGATATTCCGCATCTGAAGGTACCGGCACGGCTGATCGTCGCAACACGTGGCGGCGTCATTCAGAAGGAAGACGAGGAAGAGATTTCCGGTTTGAATCCCGCCATTGAAATCGTGCATGTGGAAAATGCGGGTCACATGATTCCCTGGGATAATGAAGAAGGATTTTACAAAGCAGTTTCCGTCTGACCGTTTTCCGCCATGACCGGAGACCACTCGCTGTGGTGGTTTCCTTTTTTCTGAGATCAGGATTTATGACAAAAATTTATCGGATCGGTCAGATCGTGCCGAGTTCCAATCTCACCATGGAAACAGAAATCCCGGCGCTGCTGAAGCTGCGTGAGAGTATTCGTCCGGAACGGTTTACTTTTCATTCAGCGCGCATGCGGATGAAAACCGTCAAGAAAGAGGAACTGGCCGCAATGGACGCGCAGTCCGATCGCTGCGCGCTGGAACTGAGCGATGCTGCACTGGATGTGCTTGGTTATGCCTGTCTGGTGGCGACCATGTCCATGGGTCTTGGTTATCATCGTGTTTCTGAAAAGAGACTTCATGAAAGAACAGTCGAAAACGGTCATCCCGCTCCGGTTGTTACCAGTGCGGGTGCGCTGGTCGATGGCCTGAAGATTCTAGGCGCAAAAAAGATTGTCTTGGTCGCGCCTTACATGCGTCCTCTAACGGAACTTGTGGTTAATTACATTGCCAACGAAGGGATAGAAGTCATCGATTACGTGGCTCTCGAAATTCCGGATAATCTTGACGTAGCAAGACATGATTGTCAGCGTCTTCCAGAAATCGTCAAAGGACTTCGCTATGACGAGGCTGATGCTGTAGTTGTTTCCGCCTGCGTGCAGATGCCATCTCTACCTGTTGTGCCGCTGGTAGAGGCGCTTACAGGCAAGCCGACGCTGAGCGCAGCGGTTGCGACGACCTATGCAATGCTCAAGGCGCTTGGTCTGGAATGTGTAGCGCCCGCTGGTGGGGCTCTTCTTTCCGGCGCTTACTGATTATTTATTTAGCAGAACAAACTGGGATAACCAGTTTGTTCGGTTTTCCGTGGCGTGTCCGGATAGAATTCACTTCTATAGTTTGTAAGCTGCATTTGACATGTAGTCTGGATCTTCTCTTTATGGTTGATCTGAACCGATATCTCGGCGTTTTCCTGTGGAATCGTGGGGTCGGTAATGTTTATGATTATCCCATAAAATAACAATGGAAATTATATTTTTGTTCTGCGGAGTGTGCGCGGATGATGCGCATTTGTCCGTAGGATTATAAGATTGCGATATCGAAATATGTGTTTGCCATATATCGTGTGTACGTTATTTATATATCAGAATCGCAACGACTGGTTCGGATGGGCTGTCCTGCGAAGTGTCATTATGAAAAACCCTTTGCTCTGAGGTAAGTATGACGAGCATTTCTGTTTCTGGACAATCAGATGCAGCCGATGAAAATGGGGACAGGCTTTATCGCATCATGGCGCGGCGTGTTCTTCCGCTGCTTTTTCTTGGTTTTTTGGCATCCTATCTTGATCGTGTGAATGTAGGATATGCAAAACTGCGGATGCTTTCGGATCTGGGTATGAGCGAAGCAGTCTTCGGTTTTGGCACCGGATTGTTCTTCTTGGGTTATATTCTCTGCGAAATTCCCAGTAACCTTCTTTTGGTAAAGTTTGGAGCACGCAACTGGATCGCCCGTATCCTTGTGACGTGGGGCGTATGTTCCGGTGGCATGATGCTCGTCCAGACGCCAACCCAGTTTTATATTCTTCGCTTCATGCTCGGAGTGGCTGAGGCCGGTTTTATGCCGGGGGTCCTGTATTATCTGGCTCTGTGGTTTCCGCCCCGTTACCGCTCGAAGGTTACAGCCATGTTCATGGCCGGTATTCCTCTGGCCAGCGTGATTGGTGGTCCCCTTTCAGGATTGCTTATGGAAGGATTGAACGGTGTTGGTGGCTATGAAGGTTGGCGTTGGCTATTTTTTTGGGAAGCATTGCCGCCAGTGCTGATTGGAATCTCCGTATTTCTGTTCCTGCCGCTTTCTCCCAAAAAAGCTGATTGGCTAAGCGAAAAGGAAAAGGAACGCCAGTATCGTGAAAATCCGATGATGGCAGCGACTTCTGCGGGAATGGTCGCCAATGTCGCAGCGGCTTTCCGTAGCCCATGGGTATGGCTTCTGGGGCTTGTGGATGGCACCTTGCTGCTAGGTCTTTATACAGTGGCCTTCTGGACTCCTTCGATTCTGCATGATGACGGTATACGTTCGACATTTCAGATTGGATGTCTGAGCGCTATCCCTCAGATCGGTGCTGTTCTGAGTATGATACTTGTAGGACGCAGTTCGGATGAGCGGGGTGAGCGCCGTTGGCACATCGTTCTCCCTATCCTGTTTGGAAGTGCAGCGATGGCCTGTATTCCATTTGTCAGCGGAAGTCCGATCTTGGCACTCATTTTCATCACATTGGCGAATATGGGTATTCTGGGCGCGCTTCCACCTTTCTGGGTGCTGCCATCAGTGATGCTGAAAGGACGGGCTGCTGCTGTCGGATTGGCTTTGGCGGGTTCGATCGCCAATATCGCTGGTTTTTTTGCAACGGCTCTTGTCGGGTATGCACGAAGCATGACTGGAGACATGTCCTATGTAATCTGGATGTTTTCCGGATTTGTGTTTGTCGGCGGTCTCTCTGTTCTGCTCATTCCAACGAGTAGAATGAAGTAATTTTCTTCATCAAACGCATCTAGCAGATCGGCTGAGTTTCGATCTGTGTCATTTCACGCCTTTCGAGAAAGATAGACGCTCGAAATCACGAATTCGGGCGACAAAACGGAGACATGTAAGTGTTAGGACACGAAGTTCGACATGATGGTTTCTTTGCGCGCCGTGCATTGCGCTTTGGCGGGTGGTGCGGCATGGCGAGCGTGCTGTTTTCGGGGGTCGCTCTGGCTGATCCGGACATCTCTGATACAGAAAAAAGCAGGAATAGCCTTTATTATGTGAAAGGTACGCGGAGTCTCTACGATGCTACTCATTCCCCGACACAACCGGGTGTGCCAAAATTCGTGCCAGCTCCAAACGGTGGCGATGGTCCGGCGATCGTCTCTAAAAATGGCGCCCATTCCACGCTTGCCCAGCCTTATCTTTTTTCTCTACAGTTCAGTCCAGTGGAAAAAGCTGGAAAATCGCTCGCAGATTACGGAGTTTATTTCAACGGATGGAATATATCTCAGTTGAACGCCAATGTGGGTGGTGGTTACAAAACCGGATCAGCCTATACAAACTGGGTTTTACTCGGCCTCAATCTCGATATGCATCGCATCGCGGGTATCCCGGGTGGTCAGGTTCATTTCATTATTGATGATGTGGCCGGACAAGGACGTAGTTGGGAATATAACGCTTCGGACTGGTCTTGGATCAACACATGGGGCAACCATGATGGTCTGCAGGTGAGAGAGTTCACCTGGGATCAGGAATTGTTCAACAAGCATCTTTTTATTCTGGCAGGGCGATCTAACCCGAAGGGCGGAGAGTTCGAAGGTTCAGAGTTATATTGCCAGTTCGCTACGTTTCTCTGTTCGTCTCCGACAACTTTTACAATTGATGGCTCATCTCCATCCTTTACGGTATCTTCATGGAGTACGCGCGTGCTGATCAAGCCAACGCCAGCGACCTATATCAAAGGAGGTATCTGGGAAGTTGAGCCTTGGGTCAGGGCGAAGAATCATAATGGCTGGCCGGGACCTGACTGGGGCTTCGACAAAGCTCAGGGTGAATTCATCCCGGTTGAAGCCGGTTATCATACTGATTTCTCCACTGACAAATATCCGCGTGCCTATAGTCTTGGATTTACTTACGATACGTCGATCTACAATGACCCGCTTTATAATACGTCACGTGAGATTACTGCCTTGTATGGTGGGAAGGCACAGCCAAGACGTGGTCGTACGACGGTGTATGCGCAGGCGCAGCAGATGATCTGGAAGCCTGACCCGGAGGGCACGCGAGGGCTGATTGTCTTCGGTTCGGCGAACTTCCTGACTTCTGGTGATGGTACTGTCAGAAATGGTTTTGTTGCAGGCCTTTTCGATTGGGGGCCTTTCCGTTCTCGGCCTCGTGATTACGTTGGTCTGGTTTTCCAGAGTTATCTCTGGAATCGCAAGGTGGTGCACGCCATGAATGCTTCTCTTCAGGCCGAGGGTTACCACAATCAGTGGAACAGCACTGAAACCATGATGGAAGTGAACTATGGCCTGAACATCGCGCCAGGTGTGATGGCGACCCCTTATTTTGAATATATATGGAATCCGGATCAGTTGGCCTCTGACAGAGTGCTTCCACACGTCAATTATGCGGCGCAGGTAGGGCTCATGATTAATTTCGAGATCAATCCGGGGCTTAATCTGCCGGAATTGCATCGTTACAGGAAATGATGCGTGGGAGTAATAGGGAGGAATCTTGCCGCATTATTTGAAAAGAATGAGAAACTGCGGAGGTGTTCGTTAAGGAGGCGAGGTGAATCTCGCCTTGGTGCGGCTGATCAATCCGCAGTTTCTCATGACGTGGGCGGGACAGAGTTCATCTCCAGCCGCCAGTGAGTGATTCAATCCAAGGATTGCGCCAGCTTTTTGAGAACTTCCAGTGCAGCAAGACGCTCACATGAGGTGAGGGGGGAGAGTGTTTCCTCGGTGATGAGGCGGGCGGCAGGAATGGCGAACTGGAGCAGGGTTCTGCCGTCCGGCGTTATCGACACGAGCTTCTGTCGGCGGTCGGCGCTGTCCTGAACCACCTTGATGAGTCCTCGCTTCTTCAGGCGGGAAACGATATCTCGTAATGTTGCGTGGTCGATGGCTGTTTCGTGGCTGATCTGGACCAAAGGGGCGGACCCGAGCTTTTCGGCTGTCACCATCACGGCGAACTGCACGGATGTCAGATGCTCGTCTGATATTTCTTTCTGGAAAATGGAAGTGTGACGCTGATAGGCGCGCCGTAGGAGGTGTCCTATCTGCTGTTCCAGATCGTAATTTGGTAGGGCATCGTTGTTGTTGGTTGACATTTTTCCATTGTACCTGCGGCAAGAACGGAGAGGCTGGATTGGCCCCCAAAATGATGGTCTGTCAGGCTGGGCTTGTAACGGTTTTGTACCTGTCTGGAAATTATTATGTCACTCTTGCGTTAAAAGCGAGAGGGGCTGATACCGCCCCAGACATGAATGGTGCGCTCGGGTGTTTTCTGGCGCAATCCCGTTCCATATGTAGGGCGCTGCCAGCAAACCGGAAGAAAAGGTTGTTGGGTCTAAGGACGGGTCCATTGAAGGGTATAGTGTGTTTGCTGCGGTATTGCGGATCTGTAGACTAATTTCAAAATCCTGATTTGAAGGAGGGAGAAGAAATGAAGCCGTATGTTCGATGCTTTTCCCGATCAGGGTTCCATTGACGAAGCATTTCACTGTGCCGGCAATTTTTGGCAAGACCAGATAGAGGTCGTGCTTGGAGGGGCTGTTGGAATTGGAGAGGTGCAGAGTATAGATGCCTACACCGGAAAATCGCTCAAACCCTTGTTGTTCCCAGCCACAGTCAACGGCGATAGACAATGGAAGGCAGTCTTGACCGGGTTGAAAGAGCCAGCCTGTTTCGAGCATCTCCTTATAACAAGTCGTGAGGCATGGTTCGTCCCGAACAGGGAAACAGCGGGATTCTGTTGCTGTGACAGATAGCTCGAAGGTTGAAACCTGGCGTGGCATCAGGGGGAAGGTGAATGTCGTATTTGCGGGGATAAAAACCGGTGACATCGCCACCGCAGTATCGCATCGCCATTCTTGAAGAGTCCGGGCCTGTGGTGCCGGAGCAAGTCTGGCGGTCCTTTCCAGATCGGAGTCATTGAAGACTGCCACGCGGAACAGGGATGGGCTCAATCTTTGTAACGCGATCCTTTGAGGCTGATCTTCGATTAACAGGAGAGGTGGAAGAAAGGCCGCGTCAATAAAGGGAACAATTTCCGAGGGTGTGATAGCTGGGCCTTCAAGGCGTAGGGTTCTGTCATTTCGGGAGGTTGTTACGGGACTGCCTGATCTGAGCAGACGCCCTCCTGTGCGGGAGAATTCTTCAAAGGTCGAGAGGGTTTGATGATCATGGACGACGGTGACGTCAGGCAGAATGAGCGTGTCAAACTGGCCGGAAGCCAGATGTAGAAAACCGTCACGGACGGTTGCCTTACTGATCTGTTTTTCGTCAATAATGGTGTATCCGACGCCTGCATTCATCAATGCCTCGGCCCAGAAGCCAAAATGAGCGGCGCAGTCAGGCATACTGCCGGCTTCCCTGAGGTCCTCCAGAGGATAGAACAGGGCTACGGATCGTACCGGCGTGCCGTCTTCCAGAAAAGCCGAGAGGCGTGCCATCTCTATCAGAGTATCTGGTGCATCGTCCCACCAGGGCTGAAGGTTGAAGCCGGGAGCGAAGTCAAAACGGGGGTCGGACTGATGAGCGGAATTCGGATGAAGCGCGTCTGGCAGGAAAATGGCATGAAGCAGAACGCGGCGTGCGCCCTGAAGGATATGACGGATCATCTGGGCGCGTAGCCGAGAGAGCGAAAGGTCCCATTGTCCGTGCAGTGACGGTCGACCCGCTTCCCGACCGGTAGAATACTGTTCGACCGTGCAACGTGTTCGGCCATGCGCTCGGGCGAGGGAGTCTCCCAATATGGCGGAGAGCTGGGTACGATAGTCAGCAGCATCCGTGACGGTCTGGGTCTTGAACGTGTCGAGATCAAAATAGTCCACGCCCGGAGCAACGCGCACATCAATGCCGCCCAGCCCTCCAAGCAGATTCCAGCCACCGACATGGGGCAGCAGTTCATGGCCGGTAAGACCAATGTCGTGCGCGTCGCACCACCGTCTTAGGGTGCCGAAAAAGGCATGATGCATTTGCCGGGCGTAGGTTTCAAACAGATACGCCCGGTGGGATGCCGCCTGTGGGATCGTGCCATAAATCGCGTCCAAAAGAACGGTACCGCTGATTCCAGCGTCAATCAGGCTGTCGTCCCAGAGGAGGGAAGTGTGGATTGCGTCGGGGCTGGGGCCGGAGTTCTGGCCGTTCCATGTGTAGAAACCGGCATAGGGATGGTCGAAAAAAAACGCCTCGGCTTGGGGAAAAGCCTCTCGTAGAGGCGTGTAAACGCGGTCAGAAAAACGTTCGGCCGTTTCCGGTAGAAGGTAATTGACCAGCCGGGAGGTCAGGCATGTTGCCGCTACGAAAAGGGCAATGGGGGTTTCGTCCGCGAGATCCGGGGCAGAGATCTGTACGGTGCAACCGCTTTCGTTTGTTTCTAGAAATCTGATCTGGGAAGATTGAAGAAGTGTCCGGGACGGTATGACGCCAGCAGCTACGATCTGCCACAAGCCCCATTGGGCCTTGCCACCATCATGTGTCCAGTGTTTCCCGGCAGGCCCGAGGAAATCCAGAAACGTGGCGTCGATACCGGAAATCTGGAGTGTAGCCTCTCCGTTTTTAAGAACACCGGACACCCAGAAAAGGTGACGTTCACGGAGATGATCCGCGCCCTGCACAGTGAGACCGCCTCCATGCCCCGACATCCAGCCATATTCATCGTAGATTTCGATGGCTAGCCCGTATTCCTCTGCCAGGTCGGAGACGAGACGGCACAGGGCCAGATAGTCCGGAGAAAGATAGTCGGACAGTGGCATGGCAAGTCGTGCTTGCACGAGAATACAGCCCAGCCCAGCGCGTTTCATATCCGCGATGGCCTCGCGGCACATTTCGGGCGTGGGCAGATGATGCCAGAACCAGAAGGCCGCAGTTCGGAAGCGGTTTTCTGGTGTCTGGAACCAGGTGGGCAATGCTGTGGTGTTCATGCTGTGGGCAGTGGAGCGAGGTAAAGATCGAGGCGTTGCCCAGAACGAATACCGGACAGGTCTATGTCCGGGCTCTGTAAGGTGGGGAGGGGCCTGCCATCGAGACGGCTTTCCACGATCCGTGAGGCGTAGGTCGGACCGGGTGTCAGGATGCCCTGCTGGCCTTCAGCAGCGTGGATATGGCAACTCAGCAGGCCCTCGCTTATCGTGAGTGCTGTCAGGCGGCCTGTTCCTGTCCAGGAGAGGATATTTTCCTGTCCACGGCACAGGGTCATACGACCATCCGTAGCTGTCACGACGACTTGTCCAAGGGGGGTGTGGATCGGGCCAAGTGTGACGTCCTGACCTGTATTGTGCAGTTCCCAGCCTGCCCAGGGATTGATGTCCATGACGTCCGCAACGCCCAGCATCGGCAGCATCGCGCCCCAGGAATAGAACAGGTCAGTATCCGGCTGGTCGTTGGCTTCACCCGTTGTCGCCGAGTAATTTTCGGCTGCGATCCTGCGGTCGAGCCATGATTGGTTGAACAGCGCCATGCTGCGTTCAGCAAGCAGGGAGGCTTCAGCTACAAAACCGTAACGTCGCAATCCGTGCCATACAAAATAATTCACATTGGGCCAGATGCGACCGCGCCAGTAGACGTTATCTGTAAAGGCGGGGTCATCCCGGCTGACATTCGGGATCATATACGGGCCGTCGAAACGAACCGGATCAGAAAAATGCCCGAGCAGGGATTGTGCCTGTTCAGGCGTGGCGGCACCACAGATCAGCGGGAAAAAGCTTGTCGGGCCAAGACTGCGTACGAACCCGCCATCGCGCTGGCGATTGGCAAAGATACTGCGTTCATGATCCCACAGATGCTCCCGGATCTTGCTTCGGGTGTCGTCCGCCATTGCATTGAAGGTCTGTGCGTCTTCTGCAAGCCCCAGTTCCCGCGCAATATGCGCCAAACATTCGGCATCAAGCGCCAAAGAACAGTTCAGCCCGACATCGAGCAGTGAGAGTGTGCGCGTTTCCGGGTCGTAGAGAGCTTCGTCATGGGTTGGGGAATTATCCATACCCGTCTCGTTGCGGGCTCCGAAGTGAGTGCCCTTATACAAAGCTTCTCCGACATCGGATGTTCCGCATGAGACAAGTCCCATGCCATCCGGGTCACGCTCGCGACGCCACCAGAAGTGGTTGCGGCACAAAGCCTCATAATGGCATTCAAGAAATGATTTTTCGCGATGACGCAGATAGATCATCCACGTCATGAACGCGCCATTCGGAGCCTGAGTGCGGTCTACCCATGTGTCGTTCGATGTGGCAAGGCAGGCAAAATTGCCCTGAGGCGTTGCGTTTGCTGTCGCCACGGCCATGTTCTCGCGCGCGGCCTGTCCATCAAGAAGAGCGGTCATCAGCGCGGAGTACGTCTGATCGTTGTACCAGACCGCGAATGTTCCCAGATTCCAGATCCGGCTGAAAGTGGTATACGGGCGACGATTGATGCCGTCATACAGGGTGTTCCAGGCCATGACATCCCGGACGGCATCCAGAGCCCCGGCGTGACGTCCGGTCTGAGTTGGAAGCACAGGCGCTTTCTCAGGAGTGCGCTCAAGTGCCGCTCGTGCTTTCTCGACAGCCAACGCTTCACTGTCGGCGACGGCTGCGGCGAAGCGTCCTGTGCGCATCATTTCCAGATTGAACCGCAATGCGATGACGGGGGCGGATGCGCCTCTGCTGGCTTTATGAAAATAGCCGTTATCGTCGAAATCTTTTGCTACAGCCTCAAGCGTCTCATGAGCTGTAACCTGAACAGGGGCGATATCCCCCATCAGGGCCACGTACCGATAGCCGACCTGAATGACGGCAGCGCTCCCGTTATAGGTTACGGTGGCGCCGCACTCGGCAGAGAGGCAGAGTGTCAGCCAGTAACGCAGCCCCCATTCCGCGAGGACCTTTCCGTCCCATGTGCCGCGCAGGCAGTAAGGATCGTCCTTCTCATAGCGGAATGTAATGTCTGTTCCGTCATGCCGGGTTACAAACTCCACCAACCGTCCGTCGATGTCATGAGTGCCTAGCAGCAGATCCTTGCCCGGCGCGAGTAGTGTCGCGCGGCGCTGGCTGGTGGAATAAAGCAGAGGCGTTACATGAACGCCAAGTGGCAGGAACGTCATTGCTGCCGGGCGGTCGGACCAGGTGTTCCATGCGCGGGCCGGGGGCACTGTGCTCTCAACAATCATGACGGATCCAGTGCGTTAAGATGTCCGGGAGGATTTGCGCCACTCCGTGTGTTGGCGTCGTTCAGAATGTGCGATAGGCGCGTTTCGTCCAGTTCTGGACCGAACGACCAGCACAGCGTGTCGTAAATGCCGAGGAAGGAGCGGGAGCAGGGAGCGAGCCGCGTTTCAGTTTCGGCGATGGTTTGTCCTGTCACCTCGGCAAGCCATGCGACCAGATTTTCCTGCACGCCGGGGACCTCCAGCGCCTGTCCGGGTGGGGTATGCAGGTCGAGCCATCGCGCCGGTCTGGCATCGCCCGTGACATGCAGCGGAGCCGACAGGCGGATGTCACGGGATGAGGCCCCGATTTCGACACTGACCGTTCCGGTCGGCACGGTCCAGTCCTCACGCACGGTATCGAAATAGGCGAGGTCGCGGCGGTCCAGTGTCATGTTCACGACACGGCTCTCTCCCGGTTCCAGATAAACCGTCGCAAACCCTTTTAGCGCCCGAAGAGGGTGATGGGGGAGGGCCCGGTTGAGCGGGTCTGGCGCTCGACCGAGATACAGCTGACACACCTCCCACCCTGCGCGGACGCCAGTGTTGGAGAGTGTGAACCGGACGGCAACACCGTCTACTCCCTCTGCAAGCTCCAGAGTGTCATAAGTGAAGGAGGTGTAGGACAACCCGTGGCCGAACGGGAAAAGAGGCTGTATCCGACGAATATCGAAAAAACGATATCCGACGAAAATGCCTTCCCGGTACAGGTGCGTCCCCTGTTCGCCGGGATATCCCAGAAAGGCAGGGCAGTCTTCCACCCGCACAGGCCATGTGACGGATGTTTTGCCGGAAGGGTTGGTGTGCCCGAACAGGAGATCGGCAACGGCCTGCCCAAATCCGGCGCCTGCATAGCCTGCCGAGAGGATGGCCTGCACGTTATCGGCCCATGGCAGTACGACTGCGTCCGGATGCGTCAGAACCACCACAACCCTGTCATGGATTGTCGTCAGTTCGGCAATCAGGCGATCATGCGCCGGACAAAGATTCAGATCGGGCCGGTCGGCATTTTCGCCGCTGATGCAGGGTGGCGTGGAAGCGAACACGATAACGGTTTCAGCCGTGCGCGCAGCGGCAAGGGCGCTGTCCTGACGTTGTGTGTCATGGTCGCCATTCGCGCTCCAGCCGGGTTCCCAAAGAATGGATACGCCTTCAGGTGCGGTTGCTCGCAGACAGTCCAGCGGGATATCGCATCGGATGGGTCGCACGGCGGCGCTGCCCGCTCCCTGAATCTCAGGCGAAACCGCGCCTGTGCCAATGATCAGCAGCCGTTTGCCGGATTGGGGGGCAAGAGGCAGGATGTCGTTCTGGTTGCTTAGCAGAATGCAGGCCCGGGAGGCGGCTTTACGGGCAAGATCGTGATGGGCCGCGAAATCCGGGCGTGAGACGGGCAGTCTGCGCTGGGCGTCCCCAATCCGCAGAGTGAGTGCGGCGATATGGGTGCAGGCTTCATCCAGCGCTGCGACCGGCACGTTCCCGCTTGAAACGGCGTTTTCAAGCCGTCTCAGGCGGGCGGCATTGAACGGCATGTCCAGATCGTTCCCGGCCGTTACTGCCGCGGGGAGGTCCTGAATGCCATGCCAGTCGGACATGATTGTCCCGTCATAGTGCCAGCGCTTTCGCAGAACACCACGCAGGAGCCAGGGGTTTTGTGATGTCTGTATCCCGTTGAGCCGGTTGTAGGACGTCATGACCGTCCATGGATTGCTTCTGGCGATCGCTCTTTCGAATCCCAGAAGATACAGCTCATGAAGTGCGCGAGGCTCGACAATGGAATCCATGCTGATGCGTTCAACTTCCGAATTGTTGCACGCAAAATGCTTGAGTGACGCCCCTACGCCATGCTCCTGAAGACCACGGATAACGGCCGCCGCCATCTCTCCTGTCAGGATCGGGTCTTCGCTGAAATATTCGAACCCCCGACCCGCCAGCGGTGAGCGCCGCAGGTTGATCCCCGGCCCGAGCAGAATCTGTGCGCCTGCGGCACGGCATTCGATTGCCAGCGCCGTCCCGATTTCATAGGCCAGCGCGATGTCCCAACTGTTGCCCAGAACCGAAAGCGCGGGAAAGCAGGTCGCCGGCACGCTCTTGCCAAGAAGGACGTTGTCGTCCCGGTTTTCCGGATCGTCTGTTGTCTCAACGGCATCAAGAAATGCCCCGAGATCGGCATTCTGGGCGTTCTGGGAAATCTGGTCTGGCACGACACGTAGACCGTTGGAGCCATCGACCATCAGCAGGGATGGTAGTCCCTGTCGGGGCACGCCCGTTGTGCGCCACAGGCCGTTGCCGCAGATCAGGTCGAGCTTTTCTGTGAGCGTCATCTGCGTGACGATCGCGGCCGCTTCGTTCTGGAATGCGTGCGTCATGTCAGATGCTCTGTGGCTCAACGGGTGTCTCCGGCTGGAGGGTGCGCGTCATCTCGGCTTCGGAGGGATAGAGCAGGATGATCAGGATCGAGAGCAGGGCGACACAGGCAGGCACTCCCAGAAAGCCGAATGTGATGAAGGCGCGGGCAGTGTGTGTCTGAGTGGCGGCATGAGGCACATAGCCACCCCACCCCAGTATCGCAGCGGAGAGTGAGCCGCCGATGGCCCAGGCAACCTTTCCTGCGAAGCTGTTTACGGAATAGGCCATGCCGGACGCCGTCACACCTGTCACGGCCGTACCGTAGTCGATGGAATCCGCGACCATGGCGTAGAAAACAGGCAGGGTCATGCCTTGGAAAAAACAGATTAGACCGAAGACCGTTACAAGATAGAAAGCATCATTCGGTCCAAACGCAAACAGCGCCAGACCAATGGCCGACAGGATGTAGGGCAGGACGATCGTCAGTTTCTGTCCGACGCGACCAGCCAGCCAGGGAGAGCAAACTACTCCCAGAACTTTGCTGGCACCCATCATTGAGATGAGCAGTCCCCCGAAATACTGCGGACGATGCAGGACTTCCGTCGCATAATAGAGTGACAGGCCATAGAACGCCGTCAGATTGATATAGAACAGGCTCAGTACGATTGTGACAATCACCCATGCCCGGTTGCGGAAGAGGGAGCCGAGCAGGACCTGAACGGGGCTGTCATTCGCTTCCAGATCATAGCGCTCTCGGCAAGTGAAGACGGGAATGAGCGCCAGCCCTCCGCCCAAGGCCCCCGCAACGGCCATCGCCAGCGGATATCCCAGTTTCTCGTTACCTCCGCCGAACAGGTGCACCATTGGCAGGATGGACGAGCCAACAAGAAACGTCGCAAGCGTTGCGCCCATCATGCGGAAAGTGGACAGGGAAAGACGGTCCTCCCGGTTGCGTGTCATGACATTGGGTAGGAGCCCGTAAGGCACGATGACGAGCGAGAAGAGCACGCCCATCACGAGATACGTGGCATAAGCCCAGGCGAGGCGTCCGCCTGATCCAAGCGGCAGGGGCAGGAAGCAGCAGAATGTCAGGAGGCCGAGCGGTAGTGAAAACCATTTCAGGTAGGGTCGGACACGCCCTCCGAACAGGATACGATGGTCGATCAGATATCCGATGACTGGGTCCACTACGCTATCAACCACGCGTGCCAGCAGCATCAGCAGGGCGACGGAGGTGGCTGAAATGCCGTAAACATTGGTGTAATAGTAGATAAGATAGGCCCCGGTAATTCCGAATAGGGCATTGCCTGCCAGATCGCCGAAGCCGAAGCTCATCCGCTCCCACAGGGCAGGGCGCTGGTCGTTCATCGTGCCGTTCATGCAGCCATCCGGTTGGGGGCGTGGCTGCCTTTCCATCGTTCCGGAAAGGCAGCTTCGGGGAATGTCCGATCCGGACAGGATAACATCAGAAATCTGCCTTCACCCCACCGAAGAATTGGCGGGGAGCGCCTACGACCAGCGACTGGTAGTCGCCTGAAAGTGGGTTGCCACCGTCATCGCCCGTCATGATCAGGTAGCGCGACCCAGTCAGGTTGGTGACGTTAAACGATGCGGTCAGATTTTCCAGACGTCCGATATGGCCGAAATTGTAGCGCGCTCCGAAATTGACCAGCCAATAGGACGGAAGGGACGTGTCGTTCGTGTAGCTGAACGGGCGGCTGCTGGTCCAGAGGGCGTCGATGTTGAAGCTGGCCTTCTTGTAGGTGTATTCCGCCGTCGCCTTGTACATCAGGTCCGGGTAGTTCACGACATGCTTGCCCTTGGTGGCGTAGGTCGTGCCCTGCTGGGTGACGTTGTTGTCGTATGTCGAGTGGTTGTAGCTGATCGAGTTGAAGATCGAGAGGCCACGCATCGGCCGCAGGGTCAGGCCAGCATCCATGCCGTTCATTGTCACGCCGCCAAGGTTCAGCACCGTCGTCTGTGGGTTGGTCTGGCTGCCCTGGACCAGAGCGCCCAGACGGTTCGAGAAGTTCACGTGATAGGCGCTGACCGAGAAATCCACATACCGCTGAGTGAAACGGTAGCCTACCGAATAAGCCCAGCTGGTCTCGGGTTTGACCGAGTTGCGTGACAGGTTGAAGGCGTCCTGCGAGACGGCGAATGGCGATGCGGATAGGTGATAGCCGCTTTCCGGATAGGCGCGCATGTTCTTGGAGATATCGAAATACAGCTCATGATGCGTCAGGAAATGCCAGTCTGCGCTGAAATGCGGCAGGAATGCTCCGAATGTCGTCAGGCCTACGCCACCGGCAAGGGCATTGGTTCCGGTATAGGGCTCGTAATTTCCGGTCTGTGAGACACGGGTTGTGCTCAGCATGGATTTGAAGCCTGCATGGAGCGAAAGGTTTTTGACCGGGCGCCAGGTGTCTTCGAGATAGGTCTGCATCGTATTGGTGTTGTAGGTCTGACCCCAGAGTTTCGCGAAAGGATCGGACCATTTGCGGAAAGGATTGGGCGTCAGCGTCTGTCCGTCCGCAAGCAGAGGGTCGTTATAGCCGAACATGTTCGAGACGTATTTGTTGTTTTCGTACCAGATGCCGCCATGAATTTTGTGTTTGCCGATATCATACGTCATGCCCGACGTCAGGCCGAAACGCTGGATATCAGGCTGCTTGACGATCTCGGATAGAGGAGCGCCGTTCGCTGAGGCCATCCATGGATCGGACCACTGCGTATTGGCCTTTTGGTTGTGGCCGTACACGACAGAATCCCATTGCAGGCGGTCTGCCAGCTTCAGGTGAAAATTCAGACCTCCCAGCAGATCGCGGGAAGCCGTTGTTCCGGCGTAGTAGGATACATCCTTGGGGTCGCTGGTGGTGCCTTCGCCATGCGAGTAGATTCCCTGCGCCGCCTCATAGGCCAAACGGTAATTCGGATAGTAGTTGGAGACGCCGTAGCCCAGCTTTTTAACGGTTTCCAGCGTTTCAGACTGGTAGTTGAACTGTTGGACATCTGCCCAGTCGAACAGGAGCGAGACGCTGCTTTCATTACGGATCGGCTGCACCAGCTTCAGGTTGGCCTGCTGGAAAAACTGGGAGCCGTATCCCTTCCACAGCTTTGTGTCATTCCGCATATAAGACACATAGAACTTGGTTCCGGAGGGGGTCAGCTTGCCGCTGTCGATGCGGATGAAGGCATGCGTCGTGCTGTTGCTACCACCGGTCGCGGCCAGAGTGCCTCCAAATTTGTCTTTGGGGTCTGACGACGAAATCATGATTGCACCGCCAAGCACGTTGGTACTTGGCATGTCCACGGCTCCCGCCCCTTGGGACATCTCCATATGGCCGACATTCTCGGAAGACAGCGCAGCGACGGCGTTCAGACCATTATAGTTGCGATAGACGGATTCACCCAGCGGGATGCCATCCAGTGAAAAGCCAATCTGGTTCTGCGAAAATCCGTGAATATAGAGCTTGACGCCGCCCGTATCGACGCCCTGCGCATCGTCCGACTGAAACAGGACGCCCGGCACGTTCTGTAGCGCCTTCATGACGGATGTTCCGGCAACAGCGTTTGTAAAGACACGTCGGGAGATGACGGTCTGTGCGCCATGCGAAACGCGTCGTCCCTGAACCTGCATAAGCTCGGGTTGTATGGCGCGTGTCGGGGCGTGCCGTGCGGCAGATGCCTTGGGCGTAGATACTGTGTGAGGTGCCTGCATCTTGCCTTTGCTGACATGCGGTGATTTTTCTGCCGCCCATCCGTATGAGGGAATGACGGCCATTACTGTGGACAGAAAGGCCATGTGGCGTAATGCGAGTTTGTTCTGGTGGACGATACGCATTGAGATCAATCCTTGCCCTCACATGGGTCTGACGGGGTGGCAATCTGGACAACCGGGGAAACGCTACGCTGCGAGCTTATAGCGTATAAACGATAATATGAATTATGATTCGATTCTGCAACAAAAAAGAATCCACCAAAAAAACATTGTCCTACAGCCGACACTCTCCATTTTCTTCTTCTGTTCCAGTAAGGTTTGAAAACCTTTCAGTGGTGTGTACATTATTAATAGCGGTTGAGTGCCATGTGGAATTTTCGGTGGACGGGATGGTCGGTCGAGGCATTCGGAATGTGGTATGGGACACTGGCCTGTTTGTAGGGCAGGGCGTGCGATCAGGAAATTTGAATATACAATCCTCTCAGAGCCTGTGAGAATCTCCAGTGTTTTCAGTGGAGAAAAATCCGATGTCAAATGATGCAGATTATGAGCTTTGCAATCAGATCGGATACCTGCTCCGTCGTGCCTATCAAAGGCATACGATCATTTTCCAACGTGAAATTCCCGATGACCGGCTGACCTCCGCCCAGTTTGCGACCATGGTGACGGTCCACCGTCTGCAAGAGGCGCCTCTTGTGCAGATCAGCGCGGCAACGGGTATTGATCATGCAACTTTACGCGATATTGTCATGCGTTTGTGCAAAAGGGATCTGTTGAGCATTGTCAAAGATCGGAATGATCGCAGGCAGCGTATCGTGTCCTTGACGCCGGAAGGCAGTGCCTTGGTCGAGAGTTTGATTCCGAGCGCTTCGGATGTAACCGCATGCACACTGGCACCGCTTGATGAATGTGAGAGAATTGCAGCGTTGCATATCCTGAAGAAGCTGGCGTTTTTTGAAGACTGAAGGTTTGGGGAGTTTATCTCTATAAATTCCTTGATGTCCTCGGGGGTATGAATCATGTGTAGGCTATCATTGTTGATATCTCCTGCTCTGTAATGGCCAAGAGCAGAAAGGTAACCAGTTATCGGATAGTGTTCGAGGCGATATTGTGAGGGCAGGTCTTGGTAACGTTGTCGCACAGGGCTTTTACAGCGTAAGGACTCTGACGTCGCTTTATGATCTGGTGCCCGGTCTGTACAGATTGGGAGCGGGCATTCAGTTTCGACCTAATGCCCTGAAATGCCGCCTATCTTGATGGCTTGGGCAAGAAACTTGAAGAGATTCTCAGCCTCCCAGACTGTTGGGTTAGCCGAAACGGGAGCAGACGGGGCGGTTCTGGAAAAAATTCCATTGAATGCGCAGCATGAACGTTCCGGCGTACCTTATATATGATGATTCATCATGGCGACCTGCGTCAGATGATGCTGGACTACCAAACACCATATCATCTGCCACTATCTCCGCCGCAAGGAGGAAAAATTCCATCTTGTGACAGTGAGAGACGGAACGGACCAGCCGGATAGGGTCAGTTTGCACGAACGGATATCTGGCATGAAAGCAGGAGCAGTGATCACGTTAAAACGGAACAGCAAGATATTCATCATGTATGATCGTGCTTTTTACAAGCACAGCAATCGCTTCAGACATTTGTTGTCGTTTCACAACCCGCTACGACCACAGAACCCTATTTCACAGGCTTCATTCATTTCGCTGAAGCGATGATCCGCTGGCGTGATTGTTGATCAGATTGAGTTGACGACACGCGCTGAGCTTTTGAAAAATATAAAATTCATTTCCCTAATTTTTTTCTGAAACGGTCTTTCAATATAATAATATGAGATAGATGAAACGACAATCAAGGCGATCAGAACAATCAATGGCCTCAGTACAGTGTGATGACCATTCCATACATCTCCAATTATAAAAAGAAAAGATCGATGCCATAGATAAATGGCATATGACCAAACGCCGAGATAATAAATGGGAATGTATGTCATGATGCGTGATAAAGCATTGTTTTTATTTGCAAGCGTAATGATCAATAAGCAAAAAACAAGAACTGAAAAAATATCTATTCCATCAAAAAATAAGGACACAAACGCAATCGATGCGATGATTGTAGATATTGTTTTTGATCGAAAAAGTGCAAAATCTGCATCAACTACCCGATAACAGATCATGCCAAGGACAAATTCCGAGATGCAGCGCAGAAAAGGGAGAATGCTATGTGGATCAAATATATCAAGAGGGCCTTTGCGTTGAATTCCAGTGTTTTCTCCAATTCTAATTATTAATATAATCAAAAAAAATGAAACGAAAGCGGAAATGAATGGAATGATTTTGTGCATTTTTAGTATTGGAAAGCACAAAAAAGGAAAAATAAAATACACCGCCCATTCTACACTGACAGACCATGAGGGACCATTGATCGATTCTCCAATGCTCCATGTCTGTATCATCATGAAATTAGCCAGCCACAAGCCGGGAGAAAATGTTTTGCCTTCAAAGAAATATGAAAGAACGCCTGTGATGATCAAGGTGATAATATAAAGAGGCCATAGGCGGGCTATACGCCTGATTATCAGATTGAAATAATCAGAATATTTCCAATGTTCTTCAAAAAGATGTCCATATGACATGGACATTACTAATCCACTGAGAATAAAAAATAAATCTACTGCCAAATATCCGTGGAGTAAAAATCTACCAATTAATCCGGGAATATGATGATTTCCAGCGGTCCAAGTATGATACATTACAACCCAGCAGGCTGCTACACCACGAATGCCAGTGAGCGCTTTAATTTCTTTTTTTTCAGACATATGGCTCTGCTTTTATCCGGTATCTATGGCTTGCCAAGGTAAAGTATAATTGTAAGTGGGTGTGAATCACAGCATATAAATATTTAAAACTATGAATATTTGATTTTTATATAATACAATATATACAATTTAAATTAATATGAAAAAATATAAACAATAATAATTTTGTATAAATTTATTAATTACTATAAATATAAATACATAATAAAAATATTATCTTTTGTTTGTTGGTGGAGATAAAATATTGAACGAAATCTTAAATTTTGTGATCTATGCATTTCACGAAACAAGGCGATCATGAATTTTGAAGATTGGAAATTTTTTGAATCTAATTAAATAAATTCTTCTTATATCTCAGGATTTTTATACGACATCTGTGCGATGCGCCAGTCATTCATGTTGGAACTATCCTTGATACTCCAAGGTAAAGTGGGACCAATGCTGAAAAAATTGGTCTACGAGCAAGTTTGATGGAGGGATAAATCAGCAAGGCTGTTCCGTAGACAGGCATATTTCTAACTAATCAGAGACCACAGGTGAAGCTGTTCATCTTCGCTGTCGCGATCAGCAGGCTACTTCAGGATCGGAGAGATATAGAAGCGCCAGGCCAACATCAGCTATCGGCTATCTTTCCGTCATACCGGAGCTGCGCTTCCTGAATTTCCTCCATATGCTGCTCCGCCCAGTGCGTCAGGCTGGCAACGGCCTGCGTCAATGTTTCGCCCAGAGATGTCAGGCTGTATTCGACAGCGACCGGCACTGTGGCATGGACTGTTCGCAGCACGAGCCCGTCACGCTCGAGACTTTTCAGAACTTGTGACAGGACTTTCTGGGATATTCCGCTTATCTTTCTTCGGATCACACTGAAGCGTGCGCTGCCATCCCTGAGACAATCAAGAATCAGGAGCGCCCATTTGTCGCCGATCCGGTTCAGAACCACGCGTGCGGGGCAGTCCCGGGCATACACGTCGAACGCCTGAGAAGAGCATGATGGTGTTGGTTTCCGTTGAGTAACCATGTGTCCTGCAGGTGCCTTCTTGTCGTGTCTTGGTTCCATGAGTAACTTGGAAAATGAAACTTGGTTTCAATATGAAATCAAGAACGAAATGTCATTGTTTTATATCGCACTTATGGGAGTTCAGTCATGAGCAAGGTTATCGTCGTCTATCACTCAGGCTATGGTCATACGAAGGTGGTTGCCGAGCACGTAGCGCGCGGAGCCGATGCCACGCTCGTCGCGATCGATGCGAACGGCGACATCAGCGACACAGACTGGACAGCTCTGAATGAGGCGGACGCCATTATCATGGGCGCTCCTACCTATATGGGTAACGTGAGCTGGCAGTTCAAGAAATTTGCCGATGCGACATCGAAAGTCTGGTTCACACGTGGCTGGCAGGATAAGGTTTTCGGCGGTTTCACCAACTCCGCCAGCCCGAACGGTGACAAGCAGGTGGCGCTGATAACCCTGCAGACACTGGCTTCCCAGCACGGCGGCATCTGGGTCAGTCTGGGCCTGCCTCCGTCGAACACGAAGGCGGCGACGTCGAATGACCCTAACAATCTGGGTGGTTCGGTCGGCCTGCTGACGCGTGCGCCGGCCGACGCTTCCGTCGACGAGGTTCATAAGGGCGATCTCGCTACGGCGGAACTGTATGGCAAGCGTGTCTCGGAAATTGCTTCCCGGCTGAAATAGGCGATCTGAGCCGGGGCTACGTGTTTAGCCCCGGTGTTCGTTGCTGTGAGATTTTTACGTGATCGGGCTTGGCGCGGTTCTTCTATTGGTGCGTTGGCCTGATAGAACCGATCAGGGTATTTCCGTGCGGCTCGTCGAGCGCATAGGGATCAATGGCAGGGAGATTCGCATTTGGGGAAGATAGGCTGCTGAACCAGCTTGTCTCAGGTCTGTCGAAGCAGGCTCTCCGGAAACGACCGGTTTTACAAAATGGTGTCCGCGGCGGGATTCGAACCCACGGCCCCAGGATTCATACCACTTCGGCTTTCACCGCCGTCGCCACATGAGGCGACGTTCGTGGTCTGGACTGTCCCTTCACCATGGATTTCTGCAAATCCGAAGGTGCTGCCCGTCCAGTCTCTACACCTTCCCGGAATTTTCCGGGCTTGGCTCGGGATCGGCATAACCCGAGAGGGTCAAGCGTTCCCCGACTTTGAGCAGATCCACCATGCGGTTTCCCCTCATGGCGCCCAATTATTCAGGAATCCTGTGCTCTATCCTGCTGAGCTACGCGGACACACGCTGCCTGTCTAGCTGAGCAGGCAATACGCTACAAGACGGAAAAATCAGATCAGAAGATCAAGATAGTAGCCACGTCGGCGGAAAACAGGCATCGGTCCGTCAAGATCGAGACCGTCCACCAGTTTGCGTGAGCGACGGGAGGGGCTTTCATCCAACTGATCCGCATCGGTGGATTCGACGCTCCTCCTGCCACCAGTGCGGGACGCGCCGCCCCGGTTTCCCGGTCGGGACAGGATCGAGATGAGATCGGTTGAAATCATGGCGTCAGATTATTCTGACGCCAATTAAAGGTTTCTTAAAGAGGCGCGACCTCACGGGCGGCTTCTCCGAGAGCAACCACACCCGGAAGAATCTTGCCTTCCAACCACTCAAGAAACGCGCCGCCAGCCGTTGAAACATAGCTCATCTCACGCAGCACACCGGCATGACGGAGGGCTGAAACCGTGTCGCCGCCTCCGGCAACGGTCTTCAGCTTGCCCGCTTCGGTCAGCTTCGCCGCAGCCTGCGCGACGGCATTGGTGCCTTCATCGAAAGGAGGCAGCTCGAACACGCCGAGCGGACCATTCCAGACCAGAGTTTTCAGGCCGGAAAGCTTCTCGACCAGTAGCGCCGTGGTCTTGGGGCCAACATCGAGCGCCATCCAGCCATCGGGGATCGCTGTGACATCCACGATTTCCGTCGGCGCACCCGCCATGAAGTCGGAGGCGACAACAACATCGATCGGCAGAACCAGATCGCAGCCACGGGCTTTCGCCTTGGTCATGATCTCGCGCGCCGTATCGAGCATGTCCTCTTCCTTGAGCGACTTGCCGACCGAATAGCCCTGCGCCGCGAGGAAAGTGTTGGCCATCGCGCCGCCAACCGCCAGCATATCGACCTTTTCCATCAGATTGTTGAGCAGGTCGAGCTTGGTCGAGACCTTCGCGCCGCCAACAATCGCGCCGACCGGGCGTTCCGGATTCTCCAGAGCAGCTTCCAGAGCGTTCAGTTCGATCTCCATCAGGCGACCGGCAAAGGATGGAATGTGATGCGCCACGCCCTCAGTGGAGGCATGGGCACGGTGCGCCGCCGAGAAGGCGTCGTTGACGTAAATATCAGCCAGGGCAGCGAGGTTCTTCGCCATCTCCGGATCGTTCTTTTCCTCGCCCGCATAGAAGCGCGTGTTTTCCAGAACGATCACGTCGCCGTCCTGCATGGCGGCTGCGGCGTCCTGCGCGGCCTGACCCTGACAGTCCGGAACGAAGGTCACCTTCTTGCCCAGCACCTTGGCCAGAGCTTCGGAAACCGGCGCAAGAGAAAGCTCAGGAACGACCTTGCCCTTGGGGCGGTCGAAGTGACTGACGACAATCACACGACCGCCCTTTTCGGACAGTTCCCTGATGGTCGGCGCCAGCCGTTCGAGGCGTGTGAGATCGGAGATTGCGCCATCGCGCACAGGGACATTGAGGTCCGCACGGAGGAGGATTTTCTTGCCGCGCGGGTCAAGAGAATCGAGCGTGTTGAAGGAGAGGTTAGCCATCGCTGTATCCTTTCCAGTCGCCCGAACCGGACAAGCCCGTTCGGGCCGTCACCGTCCGGGAAACCTGAGGCGGGGTGGCGGTCACACCGGAAAAACGTGACCGCCTGAAAAGTTTCAGAGTGCGCCGAAAACCGCTGCCGTGTCGGACATGCGGTTCGAAAAGCCCCACTCATTGTCGTACCATGCGCAGATGCGGACGAGCTGACCGCCATCGACCAGCGAGGTCTGCGTGGCGTCGAACGTGGAAGACGCCAGAGCGTGGTTGAAGTCGCTGCTGACCAGCGGCGCCGTGTTGTAGGCCAGAACACCCTTCAGCGGACCGGACTCGGACGCCTTCTTGATGGCCTCGTTCACGGCTTCGACGGAGGCCGGGACGGTCTTCGGCACGAAGTCGAGGGACACCAGCGAGACGTTCGCCGTGGGAACGCGGATGGCGGTGCCGTCCAGCTTGCCCTTCAGGTGCGGCAGAACCAGACCGACAGCGCGGGCGGCGCCCGTGGAGGTCGGGATCATGTTCAGCGCGGCGGCGCGGGCGCGACGCAGATCCTTGTGCAGCGTGTCCACCGTGCGCTGGTCACCCGTGTAGGAGTGGATCGTCACCATGTAGCCGCGTACGATGCCGAAAGCGTCGTCAAGAACCTTGGCGACCGGCGCGAGGCAGTTTGTTGTGCAGGACGCGTTGGAAATGACCGTCATGTCGGAGGTCAGGGTGTCATGATTCACGCCATAGACGATGGTCGCGTCCACGGCGTCGCCCGGAGCGGAGATGATGACCTTGCGCGCACCTGCGGCGAGCAGAGGGGCGGCCTTCTCCTTGGAGGTGAACAGGCCCGTGCATTCCATGGCGACATCGACGCCCTGTAGCGGAACCTTGGACGGGTCGCGCTCGGAGGACACGAGGATCGGGTCCCATGTGCGACCGTTGGCGGAGATGATCAGCTTGTTTCCGTCGACCTTTACGTCAGCCGGGAAACGGCCATGCACACTGTCGTAGGACAGGAGGTGAGCGTTGTCTTCCACGCTGCCGAGGTCATTGATGACCACAGGCACAACGTCTGTCCGTCCGCTTTCGATGATGCCGCGCAGGACGAGGCGACCGATGCGACCGAACCCGTTGATCGCGATTTTGACTGCCATCTGCTCTGTCTCCGTCTTCTTTTTCTTCTTATCGTCCCGGTCCGGGACGATGGTTGGACTTTACGATGGGGGACGGGCGTAGTCGCGGGTCCCCTCCGCGTTTCTGGGTTTCCGTACGCGCACGGTCCTCCTGCTTCTGCGTCACGCCCAACAGGGCGCGTACGCGTGTGCAGACGACATCAGGCGTAAGGCCAGAACTCTGGTATAACGGGTCGAACCCGGATGCTACTCCGAATTCCTCACTTCCGATGAAAATTCCCGTGTCCCCGAGCCAGCGTTCCCACCCGAAGCCGGAAGCCGCCTCGATCGCAACCCGTGGACACTGTCCCAGAACGGACCGGCGATAGGGTGCGCCCTGCTTTTCGAATAGCTCCCAGCAGGGTAGCGATACCACAGCGGCGGGAACGCCTTCCTTCTCAAGTCGATGCTGCGCTTGAAGCGCCAGACCCACCTCCGGGCCTGATGCAATCAGGGTGACGGCGCGATGGGTGGGGCCGCCTTTCGCCTCACGCAGCACATAACCGCCTTGCTCGGTTTTCCGGATGGGCGGCGTGGCGGTGTCAGCCGGGGCGGGGGACGTGTTCTGCCCGCTGGCTGGGGAGCCCTGCCGCGCAAGGACAATGACGGCCGGGCCGTGGCGCCATGACAGAGCCGACAGCCATGCCGCCGCGACTTCGTGGGAATCCGCCGGACGGAACAGCGCCAGATTGGGCATGGCGCGCAGGCTGGCGAGCTGCTCGACCTGTTGCCAGGGCGGGCAGGTGGAGGCTTCCGGGTCATCCTCGATCAGCACGAGAAGGAGCCGCTCCCGCGAGAGCGCGGCAAAACGCAGGGCGGGACGTATGCGGTCCGCCGAGGACAGATTGGCTGTTCCGCAGGGCAGAATGCTCCCGTGCAGCGCCAGCCCGTTCATGAAACCGACCATCGCGGGTTCACGGGGACCGCAGACGAAGAAACCGGCCTCGCCGGGCGAAACGCCCACGCTTTTGGGAGCATGACCTGCGGACATAGCGACAAACTCGGGCAGCAGGTCCGCGAGTCGTTCCCGAGCTTTGACGCCGAAGTGGAGAAGGGAGGTGTCTGAGCCTCCTCCCTCGTGCTCCACTGGCAGGCTTTCACCCGCATGACGAAGGAAATCGTCTTCAAGACGGGCGGGCGTGCGGCGTTCGAGCGTGCGTTCGAATTCGGCCCGTAGCGGATGGCGGGTCAGCCTGCGTAGCCACGACCGCTGGACCGATCCGCGTCGTCTGGTGTCGGAGGGAATGATTTCAGGTGCGGAGACATCCGGCTGCGTGGAGTCTTTCGCGGTGTCCTTCGCGCGCGAGGGTCGGGGTGGGGGCGTCGTCTTGCCGGACGTTTCACACAGAATGAGGCGGGGTTTCCGGGCTCTGGGCGTGGCGGCGAGAGCCTGCGCGATAGCATTGGCGTCGTCGCCATCGAGACGCCGGATGCTCCAGCCGGAGGCCTCGATCCTGTCCAGCGCCAGTGAGAGGTCCGCTTTCTCTTCTGGTGCGGAGGTGGCCGATGCGACGATGATTGTCAGGCGATCCAGATGGAACCGGTCGGCGAGAGCCGCTGCTTCCAGCGCTACGCCCGTTTCGAGGTCTCCCGGCAGGGCCAGAAGCCATGTGCGATGATCGACAAGGGAGCGACCGAAGCGTCTGGCAAGAATTTTTTCGGCCAACGTCATGCCGCAGGCGGCGGCGATGGCCTGTCCCGGCAGGGCTCCCGCCAGCCCGAACAGCTCCGTCGCGGCGCTGGAAGGAGCGGAGGATGAGACGAGATTGAGGAAAGCATTCCGCAGTGGAAGCAGACGGCTTGATGAGACAAAAAAACGGTCCCGGTCGGGCCAGAGCGGACTTTCCGGGTCAAAACGGACGGTCTGCTGCCAGAGAAGGGCCGAGACGAGCCAGAACGGATGTGGAATATCCTGAATGGCCGTTGCGGTCACGCCCTCGGTTTGGAGAGCCGCTCTGCGGGCCTCCTCGGCAAAGATCAGCGGATCATCTGAAAATGTGGAAAACTGCGGCTTGCGAGCCATCCGGGGTCTGTCCAGACTGCAAATAACGTGAAAACCGGGTCGGGAAGAGGGCGTCAGTCGTCGGGCTAATTAAGCGCCGGGCCTGTTTTCCCGCAAGTATTCCTCCGGCAAGGATTTCGCTCATGGCGCAGGAGCGGTATGCACGCAGCTTGCCCCACACCCAACTTCCTGCGACCGTCCGAACCATGTCGTCTGATTCCTCTTCCGCCAGCAAGGCCCCCGTTCCGCGTGCGCAGGGTTCCATGCCGTCCTTCTCTCCGCGCCGGAGGACCGTCCTTCGCGGCAGTCTTATGGGTGTGGCCGTTCTGGCTCTCGACGGGTGTGGCCTGCTGGACCAGCGCACTTTCAATTCCCGTGCGTCCAGACCGCCCAAAGTCTACATTCCGCCGCCGCCGCCGGGGCCGCCGCCCATTCCGCCGCTGATCCAGCTCGTGGCCGGAACGCCGGAGCAGGAATGGGGCGGGCCAGTGCGGGCGGTCGTCAGGAAGGCTCTGGATCGCAAGCCCAACATCCTGTTTCAGGTGCAGGCTGTGGCGCCACCCGGAGCCGATCCGGACGCGACTCGCACCGCCCTGTCCCGTCTGGTGTCGTCCGATGCGCAGGCTGTCACCGACGCCATCGTTGCCGCCGGAGCCTCCCCCGCACAGGTGGAGATGTCCGCCATGCCGGATTCGACGGTGACGCAGCCCACCATACGGGTCTATGTTCATTGAATGATTCCGACTGACGCATGGTCTTCATGCGTCGGCAATCTGAATATGCTCTGGTTCGCAAGGTCCGTCCGGGACGGGAGCAGGGCAGGGTCGCAGGCGCGTTCGTCTTCGTCAGCAAGGATTTCTCTTCAGTCCGGCAGGGCGGAAGAGAGGTTCTGGCTGGGCGTTGGATTGCCTGTTGAGGATATCAGGTCGGCAGAGCGCCGTAAAAGTTAAGCAAGGTCCGTTTCGGGCGGACTGGCCAGAAGCAGGAGTGGGGCAGGGTGACGATTCGTAACGCGAGACACCCGTTTTACGATTTTTGTGACGAGGCGCTCGCCGGTATCAGGGAACAGGGACGATACCGGACTTTCACCCCACTGGCCCGCGATGCCGAGCGCTATCCGGTCTATGAGGAAGCGCTCCCGGAAAGCGATATCAGCCGGGAAGTGGTGGTCTGGTCCTCAAACGACTATCTCGGCATGGGCGTGGAGCCCGAAGTTTGCGAGGCCGCGATCAGCGCCATCCGCGAACATGGAGCTGGGGCAGGCGGGACACGCAACATCGCGGGCACCAGTCCGCTCCACAAGGCGCTGGAAGCTGAACTGGCAGCACTTCATGGCAAGGAAGCCGGACTTCTGTTCGGGTCGGGCTATGTGTCCAATCAGGCCAGCCTCCAGACCATTCTGACCTCCATGCCGGGCTGGATCTGCTTTTCAGATCGCCTGAACCATGCCTCCATGATTGCCGGAATCAAGGGAGCGCGCGGCTCCACGACGGTTATCTACGAGCACAATGATCTGGCGGACCTCGAAGCGAAGCTGGCGGCGGCTCCTGCCGATGCGCCCAAGCTGATCGCGTTCGAGAGCGTCTATTCCATGGACGGCGACATTTCTGACATCGCCGGAACCTGCGCGCTGGCCCGTAAGTACAACGCCCTGACCTATATCGACGAGGTCCATGCTGTTGGTCTTTACGGCGAACAGGGTGGCGGCGTTACCGACCGTGATGGTGTGGCCGATCAGGTGGATATCATCGAGGGCACGCTGGCCAAGGGCTTTGGCGTGCATGGCGGCTATATCACCGCCTCCAGCCAGATCGTCGATTATCTGCGCTCCACGGCATCCGGCTTCATCTTCACGACGTCTTTGCCGCCTTCCGTCGTCGCGGCGGCGCTGACCAGCGTGAAGATGGTGCGCGCCGAGAACTGGCGGCGGGAGAAGATGTTCGAGCGGGTGAACGCCTTCCGCGCCAAGATGCGTGCGGCAGGTGTGGCGTTCACCATGACGCCCAGTCACATTGTCCCCGTGCCGGTTGGCAATGCCGAGCGGTGTAAGGTCATCAGCAAGCGGCTTCTGAACGAATACGGGCTGTATGCGACACCCATCAACTATCCGACGGTTCCGCAGGGAACGGAGCGGCTGCGTCTGACGCCGGGACCGTTCCATACGGACGAGATGATGGATCAGATGGTCTCGGCCCTGAAAACCCTGCTCGCGGAAGTTCCGCTTGCCGCGTTCGCCAAGGAATCCGGACTGACCGAAGCGGCCTGAACAGGACGCGTCTGGGGCGGTCTTCTTCGGCGGCTTTTCTGCTGTCGCGGAAGGGGTAGCCTGCGGTGGGGCTGGCGGTCAGTCAGACAGGTAATCCCGGCCATGTGCCTGCGGGCCTGCTGGCATAAGAATAAAAAAAGGGGTGCCGGGCGAGAGCGCCCGACACCCCCTTTATCCGTAAACGCGACGGATCAGTTCGCGGCCGGAGCAGCAACAGCCGGTGCCGTGGGAGCAGCCGGGGCTGCAACGGTCGGTGCGGCCGGAGCCGTTGCGCCGATCGCCGGAACCTTGTCCTGCTGGGCAGCGGACAGGCTCTTGGCGTTCAGGTCAGACGTGCCTGCATCCGTGGATTTCTCTGTCTTTTCAGCAGCCGTCTTGGCGGTCTTGGTAGAAGACTTGTGATGCTTGTGGTGAGAGCGGGCAGCGGCAGGCTGGGCAGATGACACGACCAGAGCCGGAGCGCCGACCAGCAGGGTTGCAGCAAGAAGGGCCTTTGAAGCGAAGAACCGCATGACGGTATCCTTTTGAGTTGTCTGGCCCGGTGGGGCCTGCATCAAGACAGATGTTGCCTCTGCCTCTCTCCTCCTGAGATACACCTGATTACAAAAGAGGGAAGTGCTCACGACGAGAACTTTTAAAGGTATTTTTGGGGCGGCGGCGCAGCCTCCCGCCCGGCGCGGGTATGGCTGCCCATCCTCCGCGGAGGCGCACGGTTTATTGACCGTTGATCCCGAACACAAGCGAGAGAATCAGGGACAGGATGGCTCCGACGCCAAAGCCGACCAGAGTGCCGTTGACACGCACATATTGAAGGTCCCGCCCGACCCGCAGCTCCAGTTTCTGGGACACGACATCAGCGTCCCAGTTGCCGACCACGGTGGCGATAAAGGTCGTCAGATGGTCCCGCAGATAGGGCAGGGACCGGGTGACGCCCTTTCGCGCCGCTTCCTCGATGCGCTGACGCATGGCGGGGTCTTCCCGCGCCTGAAGCGCCATGCGGCACAGTGTTTCGCGGACCAGCGTGGACGTCCAGCCGTCGTCACGCGTGATGTCCGCTTCGATCATGCGTTTCATGCGCGCCCAGATGTCAGCGCCCCAGCCCACCATGGATTCATGGGCGAAGACGGAACGCAGTGTCTGGGAAATCTCTTCGGAACGGCTGGGGTCCAGTTCGATCCGGTCGATCTCGCTGCGAACCCATTCCGTGAATCCTTCCCGGATGGTCGAGTCTTCCGGGTTGATGCGATCCAGTTCTTCACTCGCCGCCGCCAGCACCTTGTTGGCGATCGAGCCGCCGATCGCCCAGCCGACCAGCCGACCGCCCTGCTCGCGCACACGGGCCTCGATCATGTCCCGCAGGGCGGGCTCCTTGGCCTGTAACCCTGATTTGAGCTGGCGGAGAAGAAAACTGAGCACTTCCTGATGCTGGTTGCCGTCCACAAGGGAGCGCAGGCCCCGGGCGATGATCGGGCTGAGATTGCTGCCGCCAAGCAGGAGAGGAAGGCTGCGTCCGATAGCAGCGCCCGCCCGCCCGTCCTCCAGCCGTTCAAGCATCTGGGGTACAGCCCCCATCAGACTGCTGGTCAGCGTGTTGGCCGTCGTGGGATCGGACAGGATGTTGGCGACAAAGCCCGGCAGGTCGATCCGGGACAGGACGCGGTCGATTTCTTCCTCAGTGAAGACCTGCGTTGTGACGAACCGGCCCAGAGCGAGACCAAGCCGCTCCTTCTGCGCCGGAATGATCGCGGTATGGGGGATCGGCAGGCCGAGCGGATGCCGGAACAGCGCCGTGACGGCGAACCAGTCCGCCAGCCCGCCGACCACGCCCGCCTTGGCGCCGGCCCGCAACGTGCCGAGCCACAGGCTGTCGTGGAGCAGGCCGTAGGCAGGCGCGAGATAACCCGCCGTTGTCAGGCCGGCCATCATGGCCAGCAGTCCTGTCGCGGCCCGTTTCTGGCGATTCAGAATGCGGCGGGCTTCATTATCCGGGTGCGTCTGCATGCTCATCACGAGGTTAATAGCATCGGCATGATGCTCTTCCCAAATACGCGCCGACATGCTCCGATAAGGTTGCCGTACCGTATCGTCCTGTCGGTTATGTCCGTCCTTATGGCAGAGAGAAGTTTCAATGGTTGCTGCGTATCCGTCTTCCGGTTCTCCGCTGATCGCGAAAGGCGACGCTCTTTCTGTCGGTGCCCGTGCCATTCTGGCGATGGGCAATCTTCATGACGGTGCGCAGGAGGGGGAAGAGCAGAGTCAGCCGCCCGCGGAAGTGACCGGCAACGATGTCCTCTCGACGGCATGGCGTGTTTCCACGCTGCTGGAGCAGGGCAAGGCCTCTCTCTCGGATTTGCAGGCCGTTATCAGGCATCTACGTGACGACGCCTTTCTGCGCAGGGCGACGCGTTTGCATCGCTATCCGGGCGGGACCAGTTCTTCCGTGACCGAAGATCGTGTGCAGGGTGTGGTCCGGCAGATTCTGGATACGGCGTTCGGCCGGACGCATGGTGGCGAAGAGGCTGAAACCACATCCCTCTCGTCGCTGGAGGCGCTCGCCAGTTTTCGCACGGCGCTGGAACGTATCCGGTATGCGGCCGTTTTTACGGCTCATCCGACCTTCGCGGTCACAAACGATGTGTATGCGGCACTCGCCAGCTACGCATCAGCCCCCGGACCGCAGGATGCTGCGCCGGATATGCTCTCGCACCGCCGCACGACGCCACCGACCCTTGAGGAGGAGTTCGCGCTCGCCTCGGCCGCGATCCTGCGGGGGCGGGACGCGCTCGACAGGCTGAATGGAGAGCTGCTCGGCGCGGCGCGTGAAACATGGCCGGACGCCTGGTCCTCCATCATCCCCCGTCCGATCGTCATGACGAGCTGGGTCGGATACGACACGGACGGTCGCACGGATATCGGCTGGTGGGACACGCTCCGCCTGCGCCTGAAGATGAAGCTGTTCCAGTTGCAGCGGCTCCGGCAGCAGATCGTGGATTCCGGAGTCGAAGCGGCCACGCTGATGAGCCGTCTGTCGCGGGCCTGTTACACGGTGGAAGCCCAGATCGCAGCCTGTCCGAAGAACGCTGATCCGGAGGCGGCGGTGGAGTTCGCCACCCTCATCGTCGATCACAAGGAAGACGCCATTCCCGACCCTGCGGTGCTGGGCGACGCCCTGCAGGATGTGATCGACACGGCTTCTCCGGAGGCCGCCCTGCTGGTCGCCGTCGCCCGGGCAGGTTTCTTCGCACACGGGATGTCGGCGTCCCACAGCCACACGCGGCTGAACGCCACACAGCTTCATAACGTGATCCGCCAGCGTCTGCGGTTTACGGATGATCCGGCCGATCCTGCCCATCGCCGGGCGCTGCTGACCCATATCAACGAGGCGCTTGAAAACGTCTCCGCCGTGCCTGTCGATTTCGGGGCGCTTCTGGTCGAGCAGGCTTCCGCCGCCCGGCTGATGATGACGGTCGCCCAGATCGTCAAGCATATCGACTCGGCGACACCCGTCCGCTTCCTGATCGCGGAAACGGAGAGCGGTTACACGCTGCTCGCCGCTCTCTGGCTCGCCAAGCATTTCGGGATTGAAGACAGGGTCGAAATCTCGCCGCTGTTCGAGACGCGTGAAGCTCTGATAGGCGGGGCGCACATCATCGAAGAGGCGCTCCGTTCTCCCCACTGGCGGGACTATCTCCGCAAGACGGGACGACTCTGCCTCCAGTTCGGCTACTCCGATTCCGGTCGTTATGTCGGGCAGCTCGCCGCGACCTATCTGATCGAACGTCTGCGTCTGAAGATTCTCGATCTGCTCCATATCTGGGATCTGGAGGACGTCGAGGTTGTCCTGTTCGACACGCATGGCGAAAGCATTGGGCGAGGAGGGCATCCTTTCCGTCTGTCTGACCGGTTTTCCTATCTTTCGCCCATGCATGTACGGGCGAAATTCGCCGAGCGCGGTGTGAAATACCGCGAGGAGAGCGCGTTTCAGGGCGGTGACGGCTATCTGCTGTTCGGAACGCCGGAACTGGCGGCGGCCAGTGTGGTCACCATCGCGGAACACACATTCGAGCCTGCGCGTCGCCATGACGATCCGGTCTATGACGAGCCTGACTTTTCGTCGGATTTCTTCTCCACGATCGTTGACGCCATGACCGGGCTGGTGGCCGATCCGGGTTATGCCGATGTGCTTGGCGCTTTCGGTCCATCCCTGATCGACAAGACAGGCTCGCGTCCAGCCGCGCGCCAGAGCGAGGGCGGAGGCGCGACGCCCCGTATCACGCATCCGAGCCAGCTTCGGGCGATTCCGAACAACGCCATTCTCCAGCAGCTCGGATGGTGTGCGAACACCATTCAGGGGCTGGGCTCGGCGGCGCGGCGTCATCCGGAGACCTTCGAGACGTTCCGGGAGGGTAGCGCCCGCTTCCGTCGGGCGCTCGATTTCGCCGCGCACGCGCTGGCGCATTCGGACGATCAGGTGCTGCGGAGCGTGATCTGGCTGCTCGATCCGGGCTACTGGCTGGACCGGGCGACCGCCGAGCCCCGTTCCGGGAAGCGCGAGCGTTATCTCTCGGTGATGCATGATCTGGAGCGGCTGGACTTCTGGGCTGACACACAGTCCATGTTCCGTCGGATTCAGGAGGATCACCTCGCCCTGCGCGCCATCTGGCCGGAAGCGCCGACCATTCACCCGGCGGAAAAGCTGCTGCACGCCATTCGCATCGCCCTGATCGAAAAGATATGGGTGCTGGCGACGCAGGTCCCGTTCTTCATGCCACGCGGGAATTTCACCCGCGAGGTGATGATGCAGCGGATTCTGTGTCTGGAAATTCCGTCCGTGCTGCGGGAGATGGACGCGATTTTCCCGAGAGGTGGCAGCAAGCTCGATTATGACTTCCATGAGCCCGCAGGCCCGCAGGTGGATAATTCCTACAACCAGGAACATGACGAAATCTTCCAGCCCATGCGGGAGATGTTCCAGATGATGCGGGAGATCAGCGTGGCGCTGATGCATGGAATCGGTGCGTTCGGCTGACCTCGCAGCTCTCTTGCGACAACGGTTCTACAGGTTGAGGGCTGTAAAGGCGGCTGCGGGAACTGCTTTCTTCCAGAAGAGAGCAGTTCCCGCAGCCGCATGTTATTTGACCATAAAGCGGTTTCCAAAGGCGCGTCTTTGGCGCGGTGTGGGACGGTGCCCTGAAAGCCTTTTCCGGTAGAAAAGCCGGAGAGACTGGCATGTGTCGCTTCCATACAAGGCTGTTGGCAAAGTGCCACAGTGTGCTCTGTCAGCCCTTCTCACGAGGCTTTGAGCTTGACGCGAGCCTTCCGGCGTTCCATCTGTCCCTAAACAGGACTGATTTGGTCCTTAATGGCGGAAGCACCGCCGCAACGGACGGAAACCATGCTCAGGCTGTCGAAACTGGCGGATTACGCTGTTCTGACCCTTGTTAATCTCGGACGGCATGATGGCGTTGTCACGTCACCAGCCCTTGCGGTCGAAACCGGCGTGCCGGAGCCGACGGTGGCCAAGGTTCTCAAGGCGCTGGCCTCTGATGGCCTGCTCGTCTCCCAGCGTGGAGCGCGGGGTGGCTACCGGCTGGCGCTGAAGCCGGAGGAAATCTCCATAGCACGGGTCATTACCGCTGTGGACGGGCCGATCTCCTTGACGGCATGCGTCAGCGGTGGGGCAGGGTGCGACAATGGTGACTGCACTCTTTACGGAAGTTGGGATGTAGTGAATGACGCCATCCGGAAGACCCTGTCAGGGATATCCATCGCCCGGATGGCTGAAATGGGCCACGGGCAGGGCCGCGGAAGAGCGGTCGCGGCGGTATCGGCAGACACCGGGCCGCAGGACAATAAGGTGACGGCCGCGACGGTCGGGACGTTTGGAGGATAATTGGCTATGCCAGCCGTTACAGAAACCCGTGAGCAGGTCGAAAAGCTCGGCCAGTCCTCCTACGAATGGGGTTTTGAGACCAACATCGAGATGGACCTCGCCCCGAAAGGGCTGAACGAGGACATCATCCGTCTGATCTCGACCCGCAAGGAAGAGCCGGAGTGGATGCTGGAATGGCGTCTCGCCGCCTATCGTTCCTGGCTGAAGATGAAGGAGCCCACCTGGGCCAAGGTAAGCCATCCGCCGATCGACTATCAGGACGTGCATTACTATGCAGCCCCGAAAAAGAAGAACGGCCCGAAGTCGCTGGACGAAGTCGATCCGGAACTGCTGCGGACTTATGAGAAGCTGGGTATTCCGCTGCACGAGCAGGCCATGCTCGCGGGCGTGGAAGTGCCGGAAGGTGAGGAAGCCCGTCTGCCGGTTGCTGTGGACGCCGTGTTCGACAGCGTGTCGGTGGCCACGACCTTCCGCAAGACGCTGGCTGAAGCAGGCGTGATCTTCTGCCCGATCTCGGAAGCGATCCGCGATTATCCCGATCTGGTAAAAGAATATCTCGGCAGTGTTGTGCCGGTCGCCGACAATTTCTACGCAGCCCTGAACTCGGCAGTGTTTACGGATGGCTCATTCGTGTTCGTGCCGAAGGGCGTGCGCTGCCCGATGGAGCTGTCCACCTATTTCCGCATCAACGCCAAGAACACGGGACAGTTCGAGCGGACGCTGATCATTGTCGAGGACAGGGCTTCCGTCTCCTACCTCGAAGGGTGCACCGCGCCGATGCGTGACGAGAACCAGCTTCACGCGGCGGTGGTGGAACTCGTGGCGATGGAAGATGCGTCCATCAAATACAGCACGGTGCAGAACTGGTATCCGGGCGACGAGAACGGACGCGGCGGCATCTACAACTTCGTCACCAAGCGTGGCGCCTGCCGTGGCGCGCGGGCCAAGATTTCATGGACGCAGGTGGAAACGGGCTCGGCCATTACATGGAAATATCCGTCCTGCATCCTGCAGGGTGAGGAGTCCGTTGGTGAGTTCTACTCGGTGGCGGTGACCAACAATCATCAGCAGGCCGACACGGGCACCAAGATGATCCATCTGGGCCGCAACAGCCGTTCGACGATCATCGCCAAGACCATCAGCGCCGGGAAGTCCGACAGCACCTATCGCGGGCAGGTGAAGATCATGCCGAAAGCATCGGGCGCGCGAAACTTCACCCAGTGCGACAGTCTGCTGATCGGTGATCAGTGTGGCGCGCATACGGTGCCTTATATTGAAAGCCGGAACATGACGGCGCGCGTGGAACATGAAGCCACCACGTCGAAGATTTCCGAAGACCAGATGTTCTACTGCCGTCAGCGTGGTCTTTCGCAGGAAGATGCCGTCGGTCTGATCGTCAATGGTTTCTGCAAGGAAGTTCTCAAGGAGCTGCCTATGGAGTTTGCAGTGGAAGCACAGAAACTGTTGCAGATCAGTCTTGAAGGCAGCGTCGGCTGAACGTGCAGAGAGGAATGGAAAAAATGAGCGAATTACTGAAAATTTCCGGTCTGCATGCCAGCATCGACGCCGACGGCACTCCCAAGGAAATCCTGCGCGGCGTGGAACTGGTGATCCCGCCGGGTGAAGTGCATGCGATCATGGGGCCGAACGGCTGCGGCAAGTCCACTCTGTCCTATGTCCTCGCCGGGCGTCAGGATTATGAAGTCACGGCAGGATCGGCCCTGTTCAAGGGTGAAGATCTGCTGGCGATGGAGCCGGAAGAGCGCGCTGCTGCTGGCATCTTCCTTGCATTTCAGGCACCTGTGGAACTGCCGGGCGTGAACAACGCCAACTTCCTGCGCACCGCCGTCAACGCGGTCCGCCGCGCACGCAACGCGCCGGAACTGGATGCAGTCGGATTTCTGAAAGCTGTCCGTGCCGCCACGAAGAATCTCTCCATGGCGGACGATATGCTCAAGCGTAACGTCAATGTCGGCTTCTCGGGTGGTGAGAAGAAGCGCAACGAAGTGCTTCAGATGACCATGTTGCAGCCGACGCTGGCCATTCTCGACGAGACGGATAGTGGTCTCGACGTCGATGCGCTGCGGATTGTCGCGGAGGGCGTGCAGAACCTGCGCTCACCGGACTTCTCGGCGCTGGTGATCACGCATCATCAGAAACTGCTCGATTATCTTGGCCCGGATCGTGTGCATGTCATGGCCAAAGGCCGCATCATCCGCAGTGGTGGTCCGGAACTGGCCAAGCAGATCAACGAGGAAGGGTATGCAGCCTTTCTCAAGGAGGCGGCATGAACGCCATCGCACCGATCACGCAGGGTCTTGAGCCGTTTGCCGCCCGTCTTTCCGATGTGAAAGGCGAGGACCGCAAAGCTGCCGCTGGTGCGCTGGCCCGGACCGGACTTCCGACACCGCGTGTCGAGGCGTGGCATTATACCAATCTGCGGGCGCTCGCCGGGCGTGTTTTTTCGGATGCTCCTGTTGGCTTTGATGAAGCCGCTGCTGAGGCTGCGCTGGAGCGTATTCTGCCACTGGATTCAGTGGTTGCGGCTCTTCCGCGGCTGGTGCTGGTGAATGGCCGGTTTGCGCCGACACTGTCCTCGACAGATATGCCGGAAGGCGTGTCCTGCACATCCTTCGTCCAGTCGCCGGATTTCGGAATGCTGGCGTCTCCTGACCGTGAAGGCATGGTCGCGCTGAACACCGCGCTGGCGGATGATGGCGTGCAGATCACGGTGGCTCCCGGTAAGCAGGTCGGACAACTCGTGCTCGTCTCCCTGGCGCTTGGCACGGAAAGCGATGTGTCATTCCATCCGCGTCACAGCATCACGCTGGGGGAGGGCGCTTCGCTTTCGGTTGTCGAGATCGTCGCTTCTGAAAATACAGGTTCTTATCTTCATAATCCGGTTCTGACATGCACGGTGGCCGAGAAGGCTCATCTGACGCATGTGAAGATCCAGCAGGAAGCCGAGAACGCTGTTCATCTGGCGACGGTCTATGTCGATATCGCCGTACGGGCTGCCTATGACAGCTTTACACTCGGTCTCGGCTCCGTTCTGGCGCGTCATGAAGTGCATGCCACGATGCGTGGGGACCATGCCGCTGTCCATGTAAACGGGGCGCAGCTTCTTGCGGCTTCGCAGGTTGGCGACATTACCAGCGTCATTACGCACGGAGCGCCTGACTGTATCTCGCGTCAGACCGTGCGCAATGTTCTGTCAGACCGCTCGCGGGCCGTGTTTCAGGGCAAGGTTCTGGTCGAGCGTGTCGCGCAGAAGACCGATGGCTACCAGATGAATCAGGCGCTGCTGCTGTCGCCGTCCGCTGAAATAAACGCCAAGCCGGAGCTTGAGATTTACGCGGACGACGTCAAGTGCAGCCATGGTGCGACAGTCGGCGCGCTGGATGATGATCAGCTTTTCTATCTGCGTAGTCGCGGTATTCCTGACGATCAGGCGCGTCAGATGCTGGTCGAGGCTTTTCTGGTTGAAACTGTCGATCTTGTCGAGGATGAGATACTGCGGACCGTGCTGACGCAGACGCTCGCAACGGCGCTGGGACAGCGTATTGGCGCTGCGGAGAAAACCGCATGAATATCGCAGACATCAGAGCGCAATTTCCGATCCTGTCGGAAAAGGTTCATGGAAAGCCTCTGGTTTTTCTGGACAGTGCGGCGTCTGCCCAGAAACCGGATGTCGTCATTGACGCCATGTCGCAGATGATGCGTTCGCACTATGCGAACATTCATCGTGGCCTGCACTGGATGAGTGAGCGGGCGACGGAAGCTTATGAGGCTTCCCGCAGTCGCGTGGCGTCTTTCCTCGGTGGTGCGCGTGAGGAGATCGTCTTTACCCGCAACAGCACCGAGGCGATCAATCTCGTCGCCTATTCCTACGGAAGTCTGCTGAAGTCGGGACAGGCTGTGCTGATTTCCGAGATGGAGCATCACGCCAATCTGGTGCCGTGGCAGATGCTGCGTGACCGTGTCGGGATCGAACTGCGTGTTGCCCCTATCACCGATGAGGGTGATCTCGATCTGGACGCCTATGGTCGTCTGCTTTCAGACGGTAAGGTGGCTCTGGTCGCCATCACGCACATGTCGAACGTGCTGGGCACGATCACACCGGCCGAGCGTCTGGTGACGATGGCTCATGATGCAGGCGCTAAAATCCTGCTTGATGGCAGTCAGGCCGTTGTGCATCGCAAGATCGACGTTCAGGCGCTTGGTGCCGATTTCTACGTCTTTACCGGCCATAAGCTCTATGGGCCGACCGGTATCGGCGTGCTGTGGGCGCGTCGGGAACTGCTGGAGGCCATGCCGCCTTTTATGGGCGGTGGCGACATGATTTCGTCGGTGACGTTCGAGAAGTCCATCTGGGCGCCTGTTCCGGCAAAGTTTGAGGCGGGTACACCAGCGATCGTGGAAGCCGTCGGGCTTGGCGCCGCCATCGACTGGGTCGAAAACATTGGCTACGAGGCCATCGGTGCGCATGAAGCCGCCCTGACGGCGCATGCCCTGCGTGTGCTGCCCGAGGTTCCCGGTTTCTCGGTTGTCGGAAAGCCGAAAGAGCGTGGCGGGGTCATCTCCTTTACAATGGATGATGTGCATCCCCACGATATCGCCACGTTGTTGGACCGGAACGGGATAGCGGTCAGGGTCGGACATCACTGCGCCGAGCCTCTGATGCACCGTCTCGGCCTGACGGCCACGGCGCGGGCCAGCTTCGGCATTTATACGACCGAAGAAGAAATCGACATACTTGCGGAAACGCTCCGGCGTATCCGGCAGTTTTTCGTATAGGCCGGTCATGGACGGATCATCCTGTTATGACGCGCTGATCCTCTTTCGTTCCCGCAGGCCGGAATTTTCCGGCAGCGTGGAAGGGGAGACGGCGACCGCACAGGGGAATAATCCGGTCTGCGGAGACCGCGTGACGCTCTCGCTGCGTGCCACCGACGGGACAGTCGCAGCGGTTCGTCACCAGACACGCGGTTGCGCGATCTGTATGGCGTCCGCCGATCTGATGGCGGAAGCCGTGACAGGACATTCCGTGACTGATGCTCTTGAACTGGGACGCCAGTTTGCCGATATGCTTGAGACCCCTTCCTCGCAGACCATGGTTACGGAAGAGGATGTTCTGCCCGTGGGGTTGCAGGCGTTTCGCCCTCTGAGAACCCATCGCTCCCGTCTGCGGTGCGCGACATTGCCCTGGACAGCGCTGGGGGAGGCGCTCACTCAATGACCGATACCATGCCCGCACAGGACGAACGCAAAATGACGTCGCAGGACACCGAGTTGTCAGATGAAAACAGGGACACTGCGGAAGTGCAGCAGGGTCAGGTTGCGCACTGGACGCCGGATGGAGAAGTGCAGCCAGCCACGGGCGCGCCTTCCGAGGACGCGGTGATCGACGCCATCGCAACGGTGCATGACCCGGAAATCCCGGTGAATATCTATGAACTCGGCCTGATCTACGCGATTGATCTGCATGATGATGGTCGCGTGAAGGTGGAGATGACCCTCACGGCCCCCAACTGTCCCAGCGCGCAGGAACTGCCCGTGCAGGTGCGTGAAGCCGTGGAAAAGGTGCCGGGTGTCACCTCTGCGGAGGTCGATATCGTGTGGGATCCGCCGTGGGACATGTCGCGCATGAGCGACGAGGCCCGCCTTGCCCTCAACATGTTCTGAGTCCGGAGACGCCGAGATGAATACACAGACTTCAGCAGGCCAGACTCCCACCCGTCCGGTTCGTGAACTGCCGCCCGTCATCACGCTTTCGGAAAAGGCCGCCGCCCGTCTGCGGGCGCTTTATGAAGGCGCGAATGTCGGGCAGTTGCTCCGCATCTCGGTCAGCACGAAAGGCTGCTCCGGTCACGCCTACGACATGAACTTTGTCGATGCGGCGGGTACGCCGGGTGATGAGCGCGTCACCAGTCAGGGTGTGACGGTGCTGATCGACCAGAAGGCCGTGCTGTTTCTGATCGGATCACAGATGGACTATCAGACGGGTGACTTCGAGTCCGGTTTTGTCTTCAGCAATCCCAATGAAAAAGGCCGGTGCGGCTGCGGGATGAGCTTTCACGTCTGATCCGCGAAGACGCTTGCTCTCCGGTTTATACCAGAGGCCTTTCTGCCTGGCCTTTTCTGTTGGTGAGACTGACGGGGCGCTACCCCGAGCCCCGCCAAAGGCGCGCCTTTGGAAATCGTTTGCTCTCGACAGACCGGGGGCTGCAGCACCCGCATCGACCCCCGCAAAGATCGCCAGTTATGTCGCGCGACTTACTGCGCCGATCTGTCGCCCAGTGCCCGTCCCCGCTGAACGGCTGCTTTTCCAAACCGTGAGCGCAACGTGTCGATGGCCTGCTGCACGGCGACCCGGCTCTGTGTCTGTGTGTCGGCAAGGTCAGGCGGGTCGGCGTCATCCAGTGGCGCAAGACCATTCGAGCCGAGACCGATCAGCCGAAAGGCCGCATCTCCCACTTCCGGAGCGAGAAGGGTTCGGGCTGCCTGAAACAGGCGTTCCGGCAGAACGGTCGGGGTATGCAGCTTCATCGCCCGGCTGCGGGTCTGGAAACTGGCCGTACGCAGCTTGAGGGAAATACCTTGTGTCGCAACCTCCTTGCGCTTCAGACGAAGGGCAAGCTGTTCACAGAGATCCCACAGTTCCCTTTCCAGCAGAACCGTATCGTGGATATCCCGCGTGAATGTTACTTCGGTGCTGACGGATTTGACAGGATGAAAGGGCGTCACCTTCCGGGAGCTTTCTCCGCGCGCTCTTGCCACCAAATCCGGTCCGCGTGGCCCCAGACGCCGGAACGCCTCTTCCGTCGTCAGGGACGCGACCGCGCCCAATCTTGTCAGGCCGAGCTTCTGGAGCGAGTCTTCCTGCGCCCTGCCGATACCGGGCAGAAGTCTGACCGGTTTGTCGGCCAGCCACTCCCGCGCTTCCGTGCCGATCACGCCATAGCCACGGGGTTTGTCGATTCCGGCGGCAAGTTTGGCCATCAGGGGGTTGGTGGCGAGGCCGACCGAAATCGTCACCCCAAGTTCCTTTTCCACCCGTAGGGCCAGCCGCGCCACGACCACACAGGGAAGCGCGCCATGCAGTTCCCGTGTGCCTGAGAGATCCAGCGCGGCCTCGTCAATGGATCTGACTTCCACCAGCGGCGTCAGTTCACGCATCATGGTGCGGATGCGCTCGGCCACGATGCGGTAGGCCGCGATATCCGGAGGAAGCACCACGGCGTCCGGACAGAGTTCGCGGGCGCGGCGCATCGGCATGGCGGAACGCGCGCCGGTCAGGCGGGCGATGTAGCAGGCCGTGCTGACGACCCCGCGCTCACCCGTGCCGCCCACGAGAAGAGGCCTGTTCTTCAGTTCGGGACGACGCTGCTTTTCGACGCTGGCGAAAAAGGCGTCACAGTCGATATGGGCGATGGAAAGGCGTGTCAGTTCAGGATGGGAAACCAGTCGTCGGGAACCGCAGGCCGGACAGCGCGACACGGCTGAGCCGTCCTGTGGCCAGAACAGGTCCGGGCAATCCCGGCACAGAACCGGATATTTGCCTGTGTTCAGCGAATTTCCCCGATGTCCCAAAGCCATGCCGCCCCCCGGACACCAGAGCTGTCTCCATGTTTGTTGACAAGCAGTTCCGTCCTGCACACGGGCGTTATGATATTGCGTGACAGCAGTTCAGGCACTCTGGCGAGAGTGGCTTTGAGATTGGACACGCCGCCGCCGAAGACGATGGCGTCGGGATCGAGAAGGTTGATGACGAGCGAGCAGGCGCGGGCCAGATGATCCACATAGGCGTCAAGGGCCGCCTGAGCCTTTTTGTCCCCGGTCGCAGCGGCTTCCTCGATACCTTCAGCACTTCGTGTCCCTTCGCCTTTCCAGGCCGTCGCCAGAGCAGGGCCGCAGAGGAAGCGCTCAAGGCAGCCCTCATTGCCACAGAAGCAGCGTGGCATCGGGAATTCTTCCCGGCGTGGCCAGGGCAGGGGGATATGGCCCCATTCACCTGCGATGTGGTGGTGACCGCTGAGCAGTTTGCGGTCCACGACGAGGCCACCGCCCATGCCTGAGCCGATGATGACGCCGAAGACAACGCTGCGCCCGCTTGCCGCGCCGTCGATGGCCTCAGAAAGGGCGAAGCAGTTGGCGTCATTCTCGACGCGGACCTTGCGCCCAGTGACGCGGGGCAGATCGACGCCGAACGGCATGGCGTTCAGCCATGTGGCGTTGGCGTTCTTGATCAGCCCCGTCGTATCGTCGATCGAGCCGGGTATGCCAATTCCGAAAGGCAGGCGTGCACCGGAGCTGCTTCCGTCTTCCAGCCCCAGTCTGGCGGTGGTGGCGTCAAGAAGATCCCTGATGGCGAGCATCATCGGCTCATACGTGCCGGGATTCGGCGCACGTTCGCGCAGAAGGATGTCTCCGGCCGGGCCCATGGCCACGACTTCGATCTTGGTGCCTCCCAGGTCGATGCCAAGGCGTATGCTGTTCATGCTGACTATCCGTTACTGCGTGTCGTGCGAAACGATCTGTTAAGGTTACTTCAAAGCAGATAGTACAGTCATGTTCCAGACCCGCCCGGAACGCAGGGATAAGAGCCCGAGCGGCGATGCTGAAAGTCAGGGAAAGAAAACATGAGCGAGACTCTTCTGGATGTGAGAGGTCTTTCCTGTCCATTGCCGGTTCTCAAGGCCAACAAGGCCCTGCGTGCGCTTGCGACCGGCGACCATCTCCGTGTGCTGGCCACCGATCGGGCGTCTTCAGCCGATTTTCGCAGCTTCTGCCGGGAGACGGGACACGCCCTTGTCGCGTTTGGAGAGGAGGCGGGCGTGCTGTCTTTCGTGATCCGGAAAAAGAGCGAAGAGCCCGTCTGAGAAGTGGCAGGCCGATGCGAAGAGGCGACATCTGCCGGGAAATCGACATTTTTACAGGGGAAAGTAGCCCCTGAATGTCATCTCCGGTCTTGGCATCCGCGTGCGTGCGGGGTAAGGGCAGCGGCTTGATGACCTGACCGAGGATGCTGTTTGACATGACGGGCGATACCAATTCCCTGTCCTTCGAGGACGCCCTCACCGAGCTTGAGCGGATCGTCCGGAGCCTTGAAGGCGGACAGCTCAAGCTTGAAGAGGCCATCACATCCTATGAACGCGGTGCGGCGTTGCGTGCCCACTGTGAAAGCAAGCTGCGCGAGGCCGAAGAGCGCGTGCAGGCTATCGTCAAGCGGGCTGACGGCTCGCTTGACGCCAAGAACGTGGATTGAAGTTCGTCATGACCAGCCCCGGTGCAAGCACAAATCCCACCTCTTCCGAAGCGTTGGGCGTCTCTCTCAAACAACGCGCCGCCGCCGTGGAAGTCGCGCTTGATCGGCTGATTCCTCAGGTCGACGGTCCGGAAGCACGCGTGATCGACGCCATGCGCTATGCGACGCTGGGTGGTGGAAAGCGCCTGCGCGGCTATCTTGTGGCGGAAGTGGCGTCTCTGTTCCCGGAGCGGGATGGCGAGGAAGGGGCCTATCGTGCAGCGGCCTCCGTCGAGATGCTGCATGCCTACTCCCTCGTGCATGATGACCTGCCCGCGATGGATGACGACGATCTCCGTCGTGGTCAGCCGTCCACCCATCGCAAGTTCGACGAGGCGACCGCCATCCTAGCCGGTGACGCGCTCCAGACGCGCGCTTTCGAGGTGCTGGCCGAGACTGAAACCCATCCTGACGCCGCTGTGCGGATTCAGCTTGTGCTGGCTCTGGCGCAGGCTTCCGGCGCGGCTGGCATGGTCGGCGGCCAGATGATCGACATGGAAGGCGAGGGCCGCGCCCTTTCCCTGAAGGAAGTCAGCCATCTGCACGCCCTGAAGACCGGTTGCCTGATCCGCTATTCGGCCGAGGCTGGCGCGATTCTGGGCGGCGCGAATCCCGAACAGCGTGAGCGCATCGCCAGTTATGGCCGTGATATCGGCGCGGCCTTCCAGATCGCGGACGACGTGCTGGATGCAACGGCGACCGAGGAAGAACTCGGCAAGACGGCCGGGAAGGATCAGGCTGCGGAAAAGTCGACCTTCGTGGCGCTGCTGGGGATCGACGGCGCTCGCAGGGAGGCTGAGAAGCTGGCCGATCGGGCGTGCCATGCCCTTGATATTTTTGGTGAAAAAGCCGATCGGCTACGCGACCTTGCGCGTTATGTCGTAGAGCGCAGGAGCTGAGAGCCATGAGCGATACGTCAGGATCCATCCCCACGCGTGGTCGTTTTCCGTTACTGGACCGTGTTTCGCAGCCTGTTGACCTGCGGAACCTGTCGATCGACCAGCTCAAGCAGGTCGCGGACGAGCTTCGGTCGGAGACGGTCGAGACGGTGTCCACAACAGGCGGTCACCTCGGCGCATCGCTGGGCGTGGTGGAACTGACGGTCGCCATCCATGCCGTGTTCGACACCCCCGACGACCGGCTGATCTGGGACGTGGGCCATCAGGCCTACCCGCACAAGATCATCACCGGACGCCGCGACCGCATCCGCACCCTGCGCCAGCCGGGCGGCCTGTCGGGCTTCACCCGCCGCTCGGAGAGCGAATACGACCCGTTCGGCGCGGCCCACTCCTCCACCTCCATCTCCGCCGGTCTCGGCATGGCCGTGGCGCACCATCTGCGCGCCGAAGACGACCCGTCCTACCGCGAGCGCAATGTCATCGCCGTGATCGGCGACGGTTCGATCTCCGCCGGCATGGCCTATGAGGCGATGAACAACGCCGCCGTCGCCGGTGAGGGCGCGGAACGGCTGATCGTCATCCTCAACGACAACGAGATGTCCATCGCGCCGCCGGTCGGCTCGATGTCGAACTACCTCTCCCGCCTGATGTCCTCGCGCCAGTTCATGGGCCTGCGCGACCTCGCCGGGAAGTTCGTGAAGAAACTGCCGGACCGTCTGGAACGCACCGCCAAGAAGGCCGAGGAATATGCCCGCGGCATGATCACCGGCGGCACGCTGTTCGAGGAACTCGGCTTCTATTATGTCGGCCCGGTCGACGGGCACGACCTGACCCAGCTCGTGCCGATCCTGCGCAATCTGCGCGACACGGATCAGGGTCCGATCCTGCTGCATGTCATCACCGAGAAAGGCCATGGCTACAAGCCGGCCGAGGCGGCGGGCGACAAGTATCACGCCGTGGCGAAGTTCAACGTCGTTACTGGCGAGCAGAAGAAAGCCCCTCCGGGACCGCCGTCCTGGACCAACATCTTCGCCCGTGAGCTGGTCGATCGCGCCGCCACCGACAGCCGCATCACGGCCATCACCGCCGCGATGCCGTCCGGTACGGGGCTCGACAAATTCGCGGCGAAGTTCCCCGACCGGTTCTTCGATGTCGGCATCGCCGAGCAGCACGCCGTCACCTTCGCCGCCGGTATGGCGACGGAAGGGCTGCGTCCGTTCTGCGCGATCTACTCCACCTTCCTGCAACGCGCCTACGATCAGGTCATGCATGACGTGGTGCTGCAGAAGCTGCCTGTGCGCTTCGCCATTGACCGCGCCGGTCTGGTCGGCGCCGACGGCGCGACGCATGCGGGCTCGTTCGACATCGCCTATCTGGGCTGCCTGCCGGGCATGACCATCATGGCGCCGTCCGACGAGATTGAGCTTCTGAACATGACGGCCACGGCCTGCGAGTTCGATGAAGGTCCGATCGCCCTGCGGTATCCGCGTGGCAACACCTATGGTCTGGAGCTGCCCGCGAAGGGCGAGATCATCCAGATCGGCAAGGGGCGCATCGTTCGTGAGATGGGTCAGCAGTCCGGGCGCGAGAAGGGCGGCATCGCCATCCTGTCGCTCGGTCCGCGTCTGGAGGAGGCGCTGAAGGCCGCCGACCAGCTCGCCGCGCACGGCCTGCCGCCGACGGTGGCCGACGCCCGCTTCGCCAAACCGCTGGACACGCAGCTTGTCGAGCAACTCGCCCGCGACCATGCCGTTCTGATCACCATCGAGGAAGGCTCTGTCGGCGGGTTCGGATCGCTGGTCGCCCAGCATCTCTCACAGACCGGCCTGCTCGATCACGTCCGCCTGCGCACCATGACGCTCCCCGATACGTTCATCGACCATGACAGCCAGTTCGAGCAATACAACACAGCACGCCTCAACGCTCCCCATATCGTCCAGACAGCAATCAAGGCGTTGGGTGTGAACGTCAGCGAGCAGATCGCCTGATTCATGGCGAAGCGCCGCGTAGACCAGCTTCTCGTTGATCGGGGGCTGGTCGAAAGCCGTACGAAGGCGCAGGCCCTCATCATGGCGGGGCTTGTCTACACCAGTGACCGACGTATCGCGAAAGCAGGGGATCTGTTGCCCGAAGAAGCGCCTCTGGCGCTCAAGGGACAGGATCATCCGTGGGTTTCCCGTGGGGGGCTGAAGCTCTCCCATGCGCTGCCGTTCTTCGGTTTTTCCCCTGAAGGCCGGACCGGTCTGGATGTGGGCGCATCCACCGGCGGTTTTACCGATGTCCTGCTGACCAATGGCGCGAGCAAGGTTTATGCCGTCGATGTCGGGCATGGCCAGTTGGCGTGGAAGCTGCGCTCCGATCCTCGTGTCGTGGTGATGGAGAAGCAGAACGCCCGGGCTCTGGACGCCAAGATTATTCCTGTTTCCATCGGCGCGGTCGTGTGTGACGCCAGCTTCATCGGTCTGCGCACGGTGCTGCCCGCGGCTCTGTCGCTCACCGCACCGGACGCTTGGGCTGTTGCGCTGATCAAGCCGCAGTTCGAAGCCGGACGTGAGCATGTGGGTGCGAAAGGCGTCGTGCGTGATCCTGTCATTCACAAACAGGTCTGTGAAATGATTTCTGACTGGTGGAAGACCCTGCCGGGATGGGAGGTGCTGGGTGTGGAAGCCAGCCCGATCACCGGACCGGAAGGGAACCGCGAGTTTCTGATTGGCGCACGGCGGACCGGGTGAATGAGGGGCTTTCTTCGTCCCCGCCTGTGACTGAAACTGAACAGTTTCAAAATCACATCATGTCACTCGACAGTTTCTGAGCGCCGCTTTTTTTCAGAAAAAGCGGCGTCCCATTATCCTCCGGAGCAGTCATCAGGGAGGCGAGTGAGAACCATTACACTCGTTATCCTGCCCCAATGAGCAGCCTGTGCGTTACATGAGATCAGTCGGTTACGCGGCCATCTCTTCGGGCGCCGTTGGATTGGCGACCGCTTTCGGCCATCGACGATGGAACCACAGCCATTGCTGGGGCTCTGCTCTGATCCAGCCCTCAAGATGCGCGTTCACGGCCTTCATGATCGACACCTGATCGGCGGTCCGCTCGCCGGTCGTGACGAAATCCAGGGCGGGTTCGCACACAAGCCGAAACCGGGCCGTGCCGATCCGCACGACATGGATCGGCACGATATTACGCTCAAAACGCGCAGCAAGCTGGGCGAGGGCTGGGGCCGTCCACGCCGTCTGCCCGAAGAAGGGAACGGCGATGCCGTCATTCATCTTCTGGTCCACCAGCAGCCCGAGCGTGCCGCCAGCGCTCAGATGGCCGATGATGTCTCTCGCGCCTCGCGCGCCCTTTGGAAACATCCGTGTTCCATGTCCTGCCTCACTGCGGAGCTGCTGGATCAGACGTTCGATCACGGGATTTGACGATGCCCGGTAAACGCCACCGACCGGCAGGCCCAGTGCGCCAGCGATGGGCAGAATCATTTCCCAGTTGCCGAGATGGGCGGAAAAAAACAGCGGTGGCAGCCCGTTCTTCTGGGCCGCGTCGATATGTTCCTGACCTGAAATCTCCCAGCCCGGCCCGGCCGAAGTGCGTTCCAGCTTTCCAAGATGGGAAAATTCCCCGATCACGCGCCCCAGATTGTTCCATGCTCCCCGGACAATCCTTTCCTGTTCATCCTTTCCCATATCGGGAAAGGCGAGGGTGAGGTTGCCTCTGGCGACCCGGGAGACAGGCAGAAGCGGGCCTATGGCTCCGGCGAAATGGCCGCCGATGCCGGAGGACCACCCTATACCGAGGAGACGCATCAGCCCAACGGCGCTGTTGAACGCCAGTCCGGTCAGATAACCGCCAATGCGGTCCCTGCCGGAGGACACCGGGGCGGGCGTCATGAAGGTGTGAAAAGTCCGAAAGTGTTTGCTGTGAGCGCATGCAGGAAGTGCGTCCACGGTCTGACAGCAGATAGGGTTCCTGCCGGAAACTGCCTGAAACGCATGAGGGTGTTACCTGAGGTGAGAGGGGCGGGAATTGCCACCCTGCACGCAGCGCCTCTAGCACATCGAAGACTGAAAAGACGTAACAAATGGTCTCGGGACCGACCGTTCCGTCACAGGCGGAGGGAGAGGTGGGCGGGAGTGACCGTTGATGCCAGCGCTGAACAGGACAGACATTGGAGCCGTAACAGCCCGTATGGTCGTCTTCGTTTCGACTGCCGGGAGCGGCATCCGTTCAGACTGGATCGCGGCCGTTACTCACATGCCCGATATCCCGCTCTCTTTCATGACAACCCCGTTTTGTCCGTCGAGTCTACTGCTGCTCATGCACGCCTGATCATCTTTTCCGGTTTTGACGAACGGTCCGTTCTGTCCAATAAACACCCCATGCCGCCAACCCGCTCCAAAAAAACGGTGCCACCAGCCAAGGCCGACATCCCGCGTCTTCCCAACGGCACCGCCATTGCCCCCCGCGATATGACGAAGCCGGAACTCACCCGCTTTCTCGCTGATCTGGCGAAAGCGTGGCCGGACCCGGAAACCGAGCTGGTGTTCAGTTCGCCCTACCAGCTTCTCGTCGCCACGGCTCTGGCGGCGCAGGCGACGGACAGTTCGGTCAACAAGGCGACGCCCGCGCTGTTCGCGGTCGCTCCTGGTCCGAGGGAAATGGCGGAACTCGGCGAAGACGCGGTCGGCGGCTATATCAAGACCATCGGCCTGTGGCGGAACAAGGCGAAGAACGTCGTCGCCCTGTCGCGTGATCTTCTCACGCGGCATGGGGGCGAGGTGCCTGCTGACCGTGATGCTCTGGAGGCGCTGCCCGGTGTCGGACGCAAGACGGCGAATGTCATTCTGAACGTCGCCTACGGACTTCCGGCCATGCCGGTCGATACCCATTGTTTCAGGCTGGCCAACCGGACGGGGCTGGCGCGTGGCAGGACGGTTCTGGATGTGGAAAATGCGCTGGAGGCCCGTATCCCGCGCGATCAGCTACGGGACTCGCATCACTGGCTGATCCTGCAGGGACGATATGTCTGCAAGGCCCGGCGGCCGGAATGTTGGCGCTGCGCTGCGGTGAAGGACTGCCTTTATCCTGAAAAGGAAATGATCGCGCCCAGAAGATAGGGCGGGACGGCCATGTTCATCAGAAAACCATGATCGTCATGTAAATGTCATTGTTATTGCAGCAGTGATACGAGTCTTGATGGCCGGTCGCCCGTTGCGCTGGCTGCTACTGTGTTCTAGGTGCAGAGGCGCATTCCCGGACAGGTTTCAGGCCATTGCATCAAAGTTGCCTCCGCCCGTTCTCCCGTCTGCTCTTTGGTCCGCAATGAAGATTTATGCCCTCTGTATCATGCGATTCAAGGTCGCTTTTCCGGCTGTTCGTTCTGTCCTCGGCAGGGTCGAGCGCAGGGCGATGCCGCCTGCCCGGAACGGAGGGCCGTTGATCGACGTGGTCAGGCCTATGGTCGCGGCGTTGTGCATGGGCCTGCTGACGGCAGGTTCGGCATATGCGGACGGTCAGGTTCCCGTGCAGCGCGGGGCGGATGGACGGGTGGTCGTCCCGGAAGGCTCGCCGGTGGACAGACGACTGACCGTCAGTCCCGTGACGGTCAGTCACTGGAACCGGGGCACGACAGCGCCCGGTGTGATCGTGGCGGAGCCAGCGCGAAACGTCACTGTGTTCTCTCCCGCGGCTGGCAAGGTGCTGGATGTCGCGGTCCGGGTGGGCGAGCATGTGGATGTCGGTGACGAAATCGCCCATATTCTCTCGGCTGACGCGGCGCAGGCCTCCGCTGATGAACTGAAGGCGCAGGCGGCGCTTGATCTCGCCAGCCGGACGCTTCGCCGCGCGCAGGGCGTGCTGGCGGCTGGCGGTGAGGCGGTCAAGGATGTGGAGAACGCAAAGTCCGGCTACGCGCAGGCGCAGGCCGAGGAGCAGCGCGCCCGCACGCATCTTGAATCCCTCTCCACCAGCGTAAACGCGGGCGGCGTCATCACGCTGAGATCGCCCATCGAAGGAGCGGTCGGCAGCGTCAACACCACGGCGGGGATGAATGTCGTGGATATGACGCAGCCGCTGGCGGTGGTGACCAATATCGCGGAAGTCTGGGCGGTCGCCAGCGTGCCGGAACGTGATATCCGCAACGTGGAACTCGGGCAGGCCGTCAACCTGACGCTTCCGGCTTTCCCCGGTCAGATTTTTCATTCCACCGTGTCCGGAATCGAGCCGATCATGCAGGCCGATACGCAGGTTCTGATGGTGCGTGTCATTCTGCCGAATGTGGACCGCAAGCTGCATCCGAACATGTACGCCAACATGACGGTCATGGCCTCGCAGCCGGAAACCATTTCCGTGCCGCAATCCGCTCTGGTCATGAATAACGATCAGGTGACGGTCTTCGTGGAGACGGCGCCGCATGTGTTCGAACGCAGGGCCGTGCAGGTGATCTATGACGATGGCGCTCTCTGCCGGATCACCTCGGGGCTGGCCCCGGGCGACCGTATCGTGACGACCGGCGCGGTCCTGCTCAACGATGATTAACGCCGTCATCGCGGGATGCCTGCGCCAGCGTAAGCTCGTTTTTTTGGGAGCGCTCATTCTGGCGCTCGCCGGACTGTTCGCATGGCGCAACATCGCCATCGAAGCCTATCCCGATCTTGGCGCTGTCACCGTTCAGGTTTCGACACAGGTGCCGGGTCTGGCCGCCGAGGAAATCGAACAGCAGATCACCATTCCCCTCGAACGGCAGCTTGCCAGCACGCCGGGGATTGTGGATTCCCGCTCCAGCAGCACCTTCGGACTGTCCCTGATCACGCTGATCTTCAAGGACGGCACGGACGTCTATTTCGCCCGTCAGCGCGTCACGGAGCAACTGGCTCAGGTGACTGTGCCGTATGGCGCGACACCGGGACTCGGGCCGGTCACGGGGCCATCCGGCGAGATTTATCGCTACACGCTGGAGTCCGACCGCGCCAATCTGATGCAGCTTTCGGACATCCAGCGCTGGATCGTCATGCCCGCGCTCCAGCAGATACCGGGTATCGCAGCGGTCAACAATTTCGGCGGCTTCACCAAGGAATATCAGCTCGTCCTCACGCCCGGCGCGTTGCAGCGTTACGGAATCGGCCTGAATGATGTCATCACGGCGATGCAGAACAACAACGCCAATGCCGGTGGCGGCCGCGTGACACGCGGCGAGCAGTCCTACGTTGTGCGCGGCTCCGGTCTTGTCCGGACGCTGGACGACATGGGCGAGATCGCGGTGGCCCAGCATCATGGCGTGCCGATCCTGCTGAATGATCTGGGACGTCTCCAGATGGGACATCAGGTGCGGGAAGGTATTCTCGGCAAGGATTCCAACCCCGACACGATCGAGGGCATCGTGACGATGCTCACCGGCCAGAACGCTTCTCTGGTGCTGGAAAAGGTCCATGCGCAGGTGAAGCAGCTCCAGAAGCAGCTCGACCCGATGGGCGTGAAGATCGTCCCCTATATCGACCGCGACATGCTGGTGAAGGCGACCACCGACAAGGTGATGGACACCGTGTTCAAGGGTGTCCTGCTGGTGGTCGTGGTGCTGCTGGTGTTCCTCGGCAGTCCCCGCAGCGCGCTTGTGGCGGCGGTGACCATTCCTTTGGCGCTGGCGATGGTCTTCGTCATCATGGACCTTGTCGGGATGCCCGCGAACCTGTTCTCGCTGGGCGCCATCGACTTCGGCGTGGTGGTGGACGGCGCCATCGTGGTGACGGAAGCGATCCTGCGGATTCGCGAGGAACGCCCGACGCAGAAGATCCAGATGAAGGATATTCTCGGCGTCACCAATCATATCGGGCGGTCGATCCTGTTCTCGACGCTGATCATCATCGTGGCCTACAGCCCGCTATTCGCCTTCGACGGTGCGGAAGGCAAGCTGTTCCGCCCGATGGCCTTTACCGTCAGTTTTGCACTGTTCGGCGCCTTGCTCAGCGCCACGATGCTCACGCCTGCGCTGGCGTGGCTGGCCATGCGCAAACCGCACAAGCTGTTTCATAACAGGCCGCTCGAATGGCTGCGCCACCAGTATATCCGCTGGCTGGGGCATATCGTGGACCGGCCGTTTCTGGCCTATCTCGGCGGCGGCGCGGCGTTCGCACTGGTGATCGTGCTGGGTCTCAGCACCGGGCGTGAGTTTCTGCCGGAACTGGACGAAGGCGCGTTGTGGCTTCAGGTCGGACTGCCCTCCGGTATCTCGCTCGACAAGGCCAGTGCGATGGCGAGCGAAATCCGCAAGGCAGTGAATGAGTTTCCGGAGATTTCCTACGCCATAACCCAGCTTGGGCGGAACGATTCAGGCACCGATCCCTGGACACCATCGCACATCGAAATGCCGGTGGGGCTGAAACCCTACGGCACGTGGCCCGCGGGAGAGACGAAGGCGCAGTTCGAGCATCGTCTGCGGGAGCGTCTGAGGCAGATTCCCGGTATCAGCTTCGATATCAGCCAGCCGATTGAAGACGGCATGAACGATCTTGTCGGCGGCGCGCATTCGCCGCTGGTGCTGCGTGTCTATGGTCAGGATTTCGGTGAACTGCGGCGGATCGGCGACGAGATCGTGAAGGTTCTGCATTCCGTCGCCGGTACGCGTGACGCTTCGATCTTTCAGGGACCGGAAATTCCGGAACTCGCCATTACCGTGGATCGCTCGGCCATCGCCCGTTACGGAGTCTCTGTCGCTGACGTGATGGCGGTGATCCAGAACGGGATCGGCGACGCGCCTGTCACGCAGGTCTATGTCGGTGATCGGACCTACAACATGACGGTCCGTTTCCAGCCGGACGAGACAGCCAATCTTCAGAAGCTTGGTCACCTTCCGCTGACCGGCACGTCAGGAGACCATATCCCTCTTGAGGCGCTTGCGAAAATCCGTCTGGAAACCGGCGAGAGCAATATCTCGCACGAGAACAACCGGCGGCAGATCACCATCCGCGTGAACAATGGCGACCGGCCCCTGTCCCAGTATCTGACGGATGCCCAGACCCATATCGACCGGGAAGTCCATTTCGATACGTCGAAATATCGGCTGGAATGGGCGGGGACTTTCCAGCAGCAGCAGCGGGCGCAGGCGCGTCTGAGCGTGGCGCTGGCGATCATGTTCGCCGTCATGCTCCTGCTGCTGTTCGGCGAATTCCGGCTGTTCCGTCAGGCTGTTCTGGTGCTCGGCGTCGTGCCGCTGGCCACGCTCGGAGGGCTGATCGCCCTGCATGTGCGTGGGGAAACCCTGAACGTCGCTACCGTGGTCGGCTTCATCGCGCTGTTCGGGGTCGCGATCCAGAACGGAATCATCATGATTTCCAACATCAATCGCCTGCGCTCGGAGGGCAATTCCCTGCGTGATGCGGTTCTGGAGGGGGCAGGCGAGCGGTTCCGCCCCGTCCTGATGACGGCGACCGTCGCGTCCGTTGGCATGCTGCCCGCAGCGATCGCAACCGGCATTGGTACGGATGTGCAACGCGGTCTGGCGACGGTCGTGGTGGGCGGACTGGGAATCGCCACCATTCTGACCCTGTTCATCCTGCCGACCTATTACGCCGAGATGGAAGCTATGTTCGAGCGCCGTCGGCAGAGTCGGATGAACGCGCCTCAGAATGGTGATGGAGGAGACTGACAATGAAGCGGTACGGTCTTTTCAGCACCCTGCCTCGTCATGCCGGCGTTTCCTTCAGCGTTCTGATGCTGGCAGGCTGCGCTGTCGGGCCGGATTTTCACCGCCCGTCCGCGCCTGTCACGTCCTACATGCAGGGTGGTCTGCCGAAAAGTAGCGGTGGTCGGACGGGTGTTTCGTCTGCGCTGGATGGCGATCAGATTTTCCGCCCGGACGCGGATATTCCCGCCGACTGGTGGCGGCTGTTCCATTATCCGGAACTGGATCAGCTCTTGAAGCGGATTCTGGCGCGCAACCCGTCTCTGGAGGCCGCCAAACAGTCTCTCTATGCCGCCCAGCAGGACAAGCTGGCCTCGGAAAGCGCGCTGTATCCTTCGGTCAGCGGTTACTTTAATCCGGCCCGTTTCAAGACGTCCCGCGCCTATTCCAATGTGCCGATAGCCAATTCATGGCTTTACAACATGCACACGGCGCAACTGAATATTTCGTACTCGCCAGACCTGTGGGGCGGGATACGTCGTCAGGTCGAGGCCGCCGCCGCCGAGCGGGAGGCGCAGAAATATCAGCTTGAGGCCGCGTGGCTCACGCTGACGAGCTCCGCCGTGGACGCCGCCATTTCCTATGCGATGGTCCGCGAGGAAATCGCCACGACAAACACCCTGATCAGCCAGCAGGAAGCTGTGCTGCATTCAATGGAGATGCAGCAGAAACTAGGCGATGTCTCGCTGGCCGATCTGGCGCAGCAGCAGACCCTTCTGGCCCAGACCCGGGCGACGCTGCCGACTCTCCGTCAGACGCTGGCTGCCCTGCATGACGAGATTGCGGCGCTGGCCAACGATCAGCCGGATCAGCCGACGCCGGAGTTCGAACTGGCCCGCTTTACGCTGCCCGCCGAACTTCCGGTCAGTCTTCCCGCGCAGCTCATCAATCAGCGGCCGGACATCAGGACTTCCGAGGCGTATTATCACGTCGCCTGCGCGCATGTCGGTGTGGCCATCGCCAATCGTCTGCCGAATGTACAGCTTGGATTTTCACCGGGTTTCGCCGCGGCAAGCATCGCGCAGATGGCGGCTCCCGGCTACGGCCAGTGGCAACTGGCGGCGATGCTCAGTCAGCCGCTTTTCGACGGATTTGAGCTTCAGCATCAGGAGACCGGGGCGCGGCGCAGGTATGACGAGGCTGCCGCCCAGTATCGCTCGACCATCATCACGGCAATCGAGGATGTCGCGGATAGTCTCAATGCCGTCCACAATGATTCAGACATGCTGATCCAGACCGAGAACGCGGCGCAGGCGGCGGCGAAAAGCGCCAGCATCGCGCTGGCCCAGCTTCGTCTGGGAGATGTCAGCCGGGTCGCCATGCTGAACGCGCAGCAGGCCGAGTTACAGGCTAAGCTGGCTCTGGCGCAGGCACAGGGCGCGAGACTGTCCGATACGGTCGGACTCTTTCAGGCGCTCGGTGGCGGCTGGTGGAACCGTGTGGATGATCCGGCGAACGCGCCGAAAGCGGGTGGCAAAAAGAGGCTACAGCAAAAGGGCTGAGGCTCTTTGGCGATGGGCTGGTTCAGGGTGCGTTATCTCTGGGACATTACCCAGCGGTCCCCTGCGGGTGCGGGTAGAGCCCGGATAAGGGGTAATGGTTCAAGGCCGCAGCCATAGACAGGCCCGGAAAGCGCAAAGTCCCCGAAAACATCCTACCGCCAGATCGCTTCATTTTCGTCCTTGTAGCGGTCGATGCCGATCGTGCGGATGCGTTTCATGTCGGCATGAGGCGGCAGCCCGAACACTTTTCTGTATTCCCGATTGAACTGGGAAGGACTTTCGTACCCCACACGGAATCCGATTTCAGCCACGGATATGCCGTCATGAAGCAGCATGCGGCGGGCTTCCTGCATCCGGAGACGCAGGCGGTATTGCAGCGGCGTGAGGTTGGTGGCCTGCTGGAACTTTTTATAGAAGCGGGAACGGCTCATTCCGGCAAGAGCGGGGAGAGCGGCCATGTCGCCATTTTCAGAAAACCCCTGTTTTAGAAAAGCGATTGCCCGATTGATGCCGGACAGGTCGCTTCTGTCGTTGGCAATGTCGTGCAGCGTTTTTCCCTGTTCTCCTGCCAGCATCCGATAGATGATTTCCTTTTTGATCAGGGGCGCAAGAAAATGAATATCCTGTTGTGAATCCAGACAGTTCAGGAATCGTAGCAGCGTTTCGAGAAGATCGTCGGTGAGTGCGCCGAGACCCATGCCTGTGTGAGAGGATGGACGCGGCATGGCATCTGTACCGCAGGCTTTGATCACTTCCAGAATTTCCAGCGGCGAGAAAGCGATGCAGGCTGCAAGGTAGGGTTTTTCCGGAGACGCCTCGGTGATCATGCCTGAGACCGGCAGATCGACGGTCGAGATGAGATACTGGCGTTCGTTGTAATCGTAGGTTTTGTCGTAAAGGGAGACCTGCTTGCTGCCCTGCACGACGATATAGATGCGGGGTTCATAGACAAGAGCACCGGGTCTGTTTTCCGCTCGGATTTATAGAGCGTCAGGCAGTTGATGCCGGTTCTGACGACCTTGTCCTGACAGAGAACAGTGACACGCGACTGGATTTTGCTGAGTGCATCAGAAGTCATGAAAACCATTCGAGTGATTGGGTCTATAGAAAATCAGGCAATTTTTTGGGAAGATCATTCTATCCCATTCATGTCGTTTTGGCGCAAACCATCGCAGGATAAGGGGAGGGGATTGCATGGGAGAAAGTGCGTCGTGATTGTCCGCTAGCCGGTCATCATCCTGTGTGGCCGGATATGGCGGAGTTTTGATTTTTCACGATACCTTCAAACAGTAATTCCTTTCGATAAGAGTTAAACGAGGGATATCAATCATGACTGATCGTGTTGCTGTGATTACCGGCGGAAGCCGTGGCATCGGCGCTGCTGTTGCCGAACATCTTGCCAGAGACGGATTCGATATCGCGTTTTCCTATGCGCGGAGCGAGGCGCAGGCCAACGAGCTGTGCAGGAAAATCGAGCAGATCGGGCGGAAAGCCAAAGCCATTCAGGCCGATGGCGCGACCGTTGAAGGCAACAGGAAAATCATCGCTGAAACTGTGAGTCATTTTGGGCGGATTGATGCTCTGGTGTGCAACGCGGGTGCTTATCCTTACACAACCATTGATCAGGCCAGCGTCGAAGACATCGAGAAAGTCCTGAACCTCAATGTGCGTGGCGTCATGATCGAGACGCGGGAAGCGCTCCAGCACATGAAGAGCGGTGGACGCATCATCCTGATGGGGTCGGCCTTTGCCGGGCGTCTGCCGTTCCCCGGCCTGTCTCTCTATGGCGCGACAAAAGCCGCGCTGCGTGGCTTTGCTCAGGGCGCCGCCCGTGATCTCGGTAAAAAAGGCATCACCATCAACGTGGTGGAACCCGGCCCGATCGACACCGACATGAATCCGGCTGATGCGGAGGGAGCGGCGGCTCTTGCGGGTTTCGTTGCAACCGGTGCTTACGGTCATGTCGGGGACATCGCCCGCATGGTGGCGTTCCTTGCCCGGCCGGATGCCGGGTATGTCACAGGTGCTGCGATTCCTGTGGATGGCGGGCTGCTGGCCTGATTGCGGCAGGAACGTGCAGCAGACACGGGGGCTGTTGTGTGCGTCATGGCTGCTCCCCTCTTGAAACGATCCTGTCTTCAATCCACCTGAAAGACAGAGCTATGGCTGTTCGCCGCTTTTTCTGAGGAGCGGGGGTGGTCACGGCGATGTTTTGAGGAAACCTGCCCGGGGAGGAAGCTCATCCTGAAGGCGGGTTTCTGTTTTCGCGTCCCTGCGCTAAACCTGTTGCCATGGCTGAAGCCGGGTCTGGCGCAGGCAGACGTGTGGCGGTTGCAGGAAGGCAGGATTGCAGACGATGGATTATATAATCGGCCAGAACCGTTCAGCGCCTCCCGCCGGTAGCGGAGCCGGTCTGCATGGGGAAGCTCCAGTGGCTCCGGGAATGGTGCATGGGCCACAGGCTGGCGGCGACATCATCATGGATGGCACAGAAGCCAACTTCATGCAGATCGTGCTGGAGGCCAGCCGCAATGTGCCGGTTCTGGTCGATTTCTGGGCGGACTGGTGCGGCCCCTGCAAGCAGCTCACGCCTGTTATCGAACGTGTGGTCACGGCGGCCAAGGGGCGGGTCAGACTCGTCAAGGTCGATATCGAGGCCAACCGTAGTCTCACCGCGCAGTTGACCCGTGCGGGACTGCCGCTTCAGTCCATCCCGATGGTGGCGGCTTTCTGGAAGGGCCAGATTCTGGACCTGTTTCAGGGCGCGCTTCCGGAAAGTCAGGTCAAGCAGTTTGTCGAAACCGTGCTGAAGGCGGCTGGTGGCGGCACGCTGCCGAGCGCCGATCTGCTGGTGGAAGCTGCCGCGGCGATGGAAGCAGGGCAGCCTGCGCATGCCGCCGAGCTTTATTCCGCTGTGCTGGAAGACGAGGCCGAGAATCCGGCGGCGTGGGGCGGTCTGATCCGCGCCATGCTGGCGCTGGATGATGAGGAAGCGGCTTCTGCCGCGCTGGATGACGTTCCGGCTTCCATCACGACGCATCCGGAGGTCGAGGGCGCCCGTGCGGAGTTGGAACTGAAGCGTGAAGGCCGGAAGGTGGCTGGAGAAGCGGATGAGCTTCGCAGGCGCATTGAGGCCAATCCTGATGATTTTGAAGCGCGCATGGATCTTGCCAGTGCGCTGAATGTCGCGGGTCATCGCGAAGAGGCCGCTGCCGAACTGCTGGCGATCATCAAGGCGGACCGTGAGTGGAAAGACGGCGCCGCCAAGCAGTTGCTGTTCAAGTTTTTTGAGGCATGGGGGCATACGGACCCGGCGACACTGTCGGCCCGTCGCCGTCTGTCTTCCATGCTGTTCTCCTGAGGAGGAACGGGTCTGGCTACTGCTTCCCACTTTTTCGATGACAACACGCCGCGGAGAGTTCCCCGACTTGGTGACATCACCCTTGCGGACCTCCCTGCGGAAATAGGGCTTTTCCCGCTGTTCGGCACATTGTTGCTGCCACGGGGAAAGCTGCCGCTGAATGTCTTTGAGCCGCGTTATATCGGGCTGATTGAAGACGCGCTGGCCGATCAAAGGCTGATCGGCATCATCCAGCCGTTCAGCGAGATTGATGATGATGAGGATTTCGCTGCCGAGCCGCATTTGTTCGAAGTGGGATGCATCGGTCGCATCACCTCCTTCGTGGAGCGGCTGGATAACACATATGCCATTACCCTGACCGGTGTCAGTCGCTTTCGATATCTGCGTGAGAGTGAAGGCGCGCGTGGCTATCGCCGCGCCCGTATCGATGTTTCCGCCTATGCGGGTGATCTGAACGAGATTCCTTCCGCGCCCTTTGACCGGAAGATGCTGCTGGAATCGCTCAAGGGTTATTTCGAGTCCCGTGGTATGGGCGTGCGGTGGGAGGTGATCGACCAGATGGCGGATGACGCCCTTCTGGTGGCGCTCCCGATGATCTGTCCTTTCCCTTCTCCGGAAAAACAGGCATTGCTTGAGGCGGATACGCTGACCGAGCGGGCGAGGGTGTTGCAGTCTCTTCTCGATCTTTCCGGATCGCAGAACGGCAGCGCCCGGCCTGTATAGATTTTCTGTTTGTTTTTTTGGAGACAGTCATGACGACCACCGAGATTTCACCCCCTCTGGATCAGCGGCTTCTGTCTCTTCTCGTGTGCCCGGTGACGAAGGGACCGCTGGTCTATGATCGTGAGGCCTCGGAACTGATCAGTGAGCGGGCCGGTTTGGCCTTCCCCGTTCGCGACGGAATTCCGGTCATGCTGCCGGAAGAAGCCCGCAAGCTTTGATCCGGACGGTTTCGGCTCAGAGAGTAAGATGTGCCGCCCGACCATAATATGTTTGTCGCGGTGGGTGATGGTCTTCACGCCTGTCGCCTTTCTGGCGTCCTGCGGAATGTCGGGAACCGATCCACGGGCGGGCGATAATATCGACGTTCCCCCAGAGCGTCCCGGCCGCAATATTCCTGAAGCAGCGGAAGCGGAAGAGCGTCATGAGCGGGAGGCGAACTATCAGACGCCTCCTGCGGGTGGTGGCGTAAGGGAGGGCTATGAGCCTGCGCCCTATGCCGGAACGGCCCTGCCGAAACCCGGCACGTCCAACGCGACACCGGATACGGAAGTCACCTACGGCAAACCGGATGCCGGTCAGAACAAGCCCAGATGACCTCTTCATGAATAGGAGATATTTCCTGAAAATGTGTGACAATATCTCCTGACAGGTCGAGAATGCGCCGTGAGGATACTGAAATGAAAGTCCGGAGGCAGCATAATGAAACTTTTGGCGGTACATCCAAGCGCCCTGATGTACACACGAGTGTTTCTGAGACTGGAGCCTCTTGGGCTTGAACTGATTGCCGGCGCGGCAAGAAATGCCGGCCATGATGTCAGAATTATTGATCTGCAGGTCGAAACCCATCGTGATTACTGGAAACTGATCGAGGAGTTCAGGCCGGACGCCGTCTGTTTCTGTGGAAATTATCTGGCGAACATTCCCGAAATCGTCGATCTCTGTAAAGAGACGAAGGACCATTTTCCGGACTGTTTCACGATTGTCGGCGGTCACTCCGTTTCTTTTATTCCGCAGGATGTTCTGGGCCTGTCGGAAGGCGCGATTGACTGCATCCTGCGCGGTGAAGGGGAGCCCGGCATTGGTCCGCTGCTCGATGGCTGGCTGAAGGGTGATATTTCTCAGGTTCCCGGTGTGGTGACGACCGCATTCGAGGGACCGCCTCCGAGCTTTGTCAAAAGCCTTGATGAGGTAAGGCCCGCCCGTGATCTTCTGCGTCACCGGAACAGGTATTTCATCGGCACGCTCGATCCGGCGGCTTCCATTGAATTCGCGCGAGGCTGTCCATGGGACTGCACGTTCTGTAGCGCCTGGACCTTTTACGGTCGTTCCTACCGTACGGCCGATCCGAAAATTATCGCTGACGAACTGGAGGCTTTGAAGGAGCCGGGCGTCTTCATCGTTGATGACGTCGCGTTCGTTCATGCCGAGCACGGTCTGGCGATTGCGGCGGAGATTCGCAAACGAGGGATCAAAAAAGAGTATTATCTTGAAACCCGTGCGGATGTCCTGCTTCGCAACAAGGAGGTTTTCAGGGAATGGAGTGAGATAGGCCTCAGCTATATTTTTATCGGCCTTGAAGCGGTCGATGAGGAAGGGCTGAAGCGGTTCCGCAAGCGTGTTTCTGTCGACCGGAATTTTGAGGCGCTGGAATATGCCCGTTCACTGGGGCTGATGGTGGCGATCAACCTTATTGCGGACCCGTCATGGACGAAAGAACGGTTTGAGACGATCCGCCAGTGGTGTCTGGAGATTCCGGATATCGTCAATATTTCTGTGACGACGCCTTATCCGGGAACGGAAATCTGGCACAGGGAAGCGCGGCGTCTCACAACGCGGGATTATCGCCTGTTTGATATCCAGCATGCCGTCCTGCCGACCACATTGTCCCTGCCAGAGTTCTACGAGGAACTGGTGAAGACCCAGCAGGTGCTGAACACCAAGCATATGGGGTGGTCGGCTTTACGGGACACGGTGGGTATCGCCGCGCGATTGCTGAGCCGGGGGCAGACAAACTTTGTCAAAATGATCTGGAAATTCAATTCAGTCTTCAATCCAAAGCTACAATTGGCGGATCATATGCGCAGGCCGCGCTATGAGATGCCTGTTCAGCCGGACGTGGTTGATAAAATGGATGTCAAGGAGCTCTACGTGCATGGTCCGGGTGGGAGAAAGTCCCGTACTCTGGATGATGATACTGAAAGATTTGTGGACCAGACCCGGATGGGGGCTGACGCCTGAGAGGCTGTATCGGAAATACGTGCTGACGGAGGTCTGACACGTATTTTCTGTGCCTTGGCGCTCACGTTATCAAGGCCACTCCCACTCGCTAGAGCATATTTCCCAACAGGCTCTGAGGACGTTATTGATGTTATATGAAAACGATCGGATATTATGGCATTCCGGTTGCTTTTATGAATTCTCTGTGGATAGAGACGGATTATAGGATATCAGGATAAGTGATTGAGCGGATATATTCTGGCGTCTCCGGAGGCGGTGGCTTTTGCAGCGTTGGGATAAAACAGACACCGGCGATTTGAAGTGTTCAGTTCGCATGGTGTAAGGATATGGTTATAAACGGTTTTGTCACGGGTAATTATTCAGCTTCATCTTGAGATATTTGAAGCAGGGTTATATCGTCCTCAACCGTTCAGTGACGATGACTGATTTTGGTGTTGCAAGCTGTCCGCTATGTGTCGGGAGAGTGGATGCTGATGAGTAACCGACGCTTGATTGTGGACTCAGGTTATGTGGCTGCTGACATTGATGGCGCCAAGCCGTTGGTGGAGGTTCCAGCTATACGCCAGCTATTGAGGGAGCCTTATCCCTACCTCCATAGTATTCTGGCTATGATTGTCCGTTGTCTGGATGTTGTTTCGGTGGCTGCCGGGACAATGGCGGCGGACTGGTTCGAGAAGAGCCATATGCTCCATTCGGGAGGAACGGAAACAGATGCAGCCGATCTGGTGGCTGTTATAGTTTTTTGTCTCTTTCCAAAAAAGTCAAAGCTTCTCGCTTTTCCAAAAATACGTCGCGGAAAAGCGCAGATTCGTTATTTGATAACGCCTGTCCTCGCTGGATGTTTTGCACATGCCTGCCTCTCCGCCATTCTAGTTTCGGATGGTGTCGCCTCACTGAAAATGGCAGCGGTGTGGATGCTGTGCGTATGCGCCGCAGTTTTTATCGAACGGTCCATGCTGACATTCTGTCTGCATCAGCCTGCCATTGTCGCCAGACTGCGTCGCAGGGTGGCGATAGTGGGAACGGGCGGTGTGGCGACGGATCTGGTGTGTCGTCTTCGTTCGGATGCAGGTCAGGCCTATTCCCTCTTCGGTCAGTTTGAAGACGCCGCGTATTGTGAATCCGGGCAAAAGCTGGATGGGACGCTTGATGATCTGATCCACAGAAGTCGACGTGAAGCACTGCATGCGATCATCCTTGCTTTTCCTGAAACCGGAGACGCAGAGGCGCGCGTACGTGCTGTCGCAGTGGCGCTTAAGCCGGTGCTTTCGGATATTTATGTCACTCCAAATCTTGTTTCCGGTTTTGATCGTGTTCTCCCCTGTGAATTTTTGGGAGAGAATGCGGTTTTTGTGATCCAGAGACGGCCACTTTCCGATGTTCAGCTTGTTGAAAAAACAATTGTTGATTTCATTCTTGCTTTTTGTGTCTCTTTTTTTCTGCTGCCGTTCCTCCTCGGCGTGGCGCTTGCCATAAAGTGCGATTCAAAAGGGCCTGTCTTTTTTCGCCAGCCCCGGATCGGAAAAAACGGCAAGGAGTTTATGGTCTACAAGTTCCGCTCCATGCATACCCATATGTCTGACCTTATGGCCGAGCGTCAGACAAGCCGGGATGATCCCCGGGTGACACGTGTCGGGAAATGGTTGCGACGTCTGAGCATCGATGAAGTCCCCCAGTTGCTGAATGTCCTGAAGGGAGAAATGTCTCTGGTCGGTCCCCGGCCCCATGCGCCTCATACACGGGCTGGCGGGCTGTTGCTGAATGATGCGCTGGCCGAGTATGTTCTGCGTTATCACGTCAAACCTGGCATCACCGGTTGGGCCCAGATCAACGGCGCCCGTGGTGAGCTTGTCACCATTGATGATCTGAAAAAAAGAGTGGCCTACGATCTGGACTATATCCGTCGCTGGTCGCTCGTGTTTGATTTCAGGATCATGATTCTGACCATCGTCCGGGAGGTCTTCAGCCGTCATGCGTTCTGATAGTGCGCTCAGTCAGCGATCAAAGCGGTTCTGTGGACATGATTTTCCTGTCGTGGAGGTCATGGGGCTGAATCTGATGGATATCCCCCGTGAGGATATTGTCGCCTGTCTGTCGGAGACTGTCCGGCAAAAAGGGGCCGCGAGGGTCATCAACGCGAACGCCCATTGCGTAACACTTTCTCAAAAACAGCCATGGATGCGCGCTTTTTTCGATGAAGCCGAAATCGCGTTTTGCGATGGTGCGGGTGTACAACTGGCGTCAATGTTTCTGACGGGAAAGAACCTGTACCGGACCACGCCGCCGGAGTGGATTGGCGCTCTGCTGTCCGCGCTCGGCGATGCGGCGCATATCTTCTGGCTGGGGGGAGAGCAGGAGGTTGCTGAAAAAGCCGCTGCAAGCTTCGCCGCGAAATATGGATGCAGGACGGCAGGCGTTCATCATGGTTTTTTTGATCCCACGCCGGGTAGTCCGGACGCTGAGAGTGTCATTGAAAAGATTGTAGCGGCGAGGCCGTCTGTGCTTTTGCTCAACATGGGGATGCCGCGTCAGGAGCGATGGCTGTGGGACAACTGGCACAGGCTGCCGCCGATGGTGGCGATCACGGCTGGTGCTCTCGTTGATCATGCTGCCGGACGTGTTTCACGCCCGCCAAGATGGGTTGCGAATCTGGGGCTTGAATGGTTAGTCAGATTGAGTCGCGAGCCGACGCGGCTGTGGCGCCGATATCTGCTGGGTCTGCCCTGTTTTGGCGTATATGTACTATGGTGGAGGTTATCCACCCTGCTTGGTAAAAAAACGGTGTCATCCACCCGGACGTAAGAACGCCGAGAGAATTTCTGTTGGATGTAGGATCCTTCTGGTATGCTTGATCGACCACTGGACTGTACTTTCGAGCAGCCAAGGGCTGAACCTCCTCCTGTGGTCACAGGGGGCTACGGACTCACGATGCGCTATTTCTCGATGGGGTGGCGCCATCGTTATCTGTTCAGTGCTGTTGCCCTCCTGATTCTTTTTCTCGGTACGCTGGCGGTTCTGTCGCTGAAGCGATCTTTCATGGCGCCTGCGACTGTGGTTGTGACAACGCATGTCGTTGACCCGATGGTGCAGCAGTCCGACTCCAATCGGACCATCGAAGATGACGAGCTTGCCACACAGTCCTCGTTGATTGCCTCAAGAGATGTGGCTGCGATGGTGCTGAAGGAGCTTCCGCCTCCACCTCCGCCGGTATCGCATAATTGGCATCACTTTCTCTGTGAGCATGGTGTCAGGCTGGGATGTGTTGCCGGGACGGAGGTGGCGAGCAACAGCGCCGGAGTTGCGGATCGGCAGATTGACGGCCTGCTGGCCAGCGTGACGGTGGAGCCGCTCCCACGATCCCGTATCCTCACTGTGACTGCGAAAGCGGATACTGGGGAGCGTGCGGCTGCCGTGGCCAATGCATTTGTCAGCAGTTATCAGAAGCTGGCGCTGAACCAGCAGCGTAGCGACCTGCAACGTGAGGCGGAATGGCTGGATGACCGGACGGCGGCGCTCCGTCAACGCTGGCTGGAAGCCGAGCGGGCCGCCAGCACCTACAACGTCCAGCACGCGCTCGTTAACACGACAGGCGGATCGCCTCTTGTCGAACATCAGATTTCCGACATGGCAGTCAGTCTGGGGCAGGCTCAGACGCGTTACGCCGCTGCTCAGGCACGGGCATCCACCCTGAAGGCCGCCATGCAGAGCGGTGATCCGCAGACTCTTCTGACGCTCGGTGAACAGCCTCTTGTCATTGCGGCCGCGACGGCCCTGATGCAGGAAGAAAGCGAGAGAGCCCAGAAAAGCGCTTCCTTTGGCCCCAACCATCCTGACGTCATTGCGTTTGACAAACAGATTGCCAGCAGCCGGGCGAATCTGGTCGCAGCCACCCGCCGGGCTCTGCTTTCGATCAATGGAGAACTTGCGTCCGCACGTGCAGAGGTGGATCAGTTGACGTCGGATCTTGATCGTCTTCGTTTGCAGTCCGGCAAACAGAGTGGAGCGCAGGCGGAGTATCGGACCCTTGATCAGGAATCGCAAAGCGCAAGAAGCATATATGAGTCCTTCCTTGAGCGGGCCAAACAACTGACGGATCGCGTCGCCCTTCTTCAGCCGCCCGTGATGTTTGTTTCGCATGCGGCGGTTCCGGCTACGGCGACTTTCCCCAATCGCACGAAGCTGATGATGGGCGTCATCGTTCTCGCTGTTGTCGGTGGCATCGGTGCAGTCGCGCTGCGCGTTTTCTTTTCGCCAAGTTTTACGGATATTGACGAGTTCAGGGGCTTCGGCGGCATGCCGCTGCTGGCTGTCTTCCCCTGGATTCAGGCAGGAAAGAAAAAATCGCCAGTCGATCTTTTGCGTGAACACCCATTCTCTCTGCCTGCCGAGGCGCTGAGGCAACTGGGGGCACAGCTTTCCATCGCCAGCGGCGGAACACGGAGTGGTGACACAAGGATCATAGCCATTGCGTCGGCGTTGCCCGGCGATGGAAAGATGACGCTCGCTGCATGGCTCGCCGCGGCAGCCGAGGAAGCTGGTGAAACGGCTCTGGTCATCGATACGGATTTCAGCCGTCGGGTTGGCCTTGATCGCAACCGGGCCGGGGGCTCTCTGGGGCTTTCAGACGTTCTGCAAGGGAAGGTTGCGGCACGGAATATCATTGTCAGGGATCAGCAGCGGGGATGCGATGTCATGTCCGCAGGCACGCCACGAGGCTATGTCTTTGACCGGGCCGAGATTTCGCAACTTCAGGATCTGTTTCGTGATCTTTCCCGTTCTTACCGCAAGATTATTCTCGTCACGCCTCCGCTGGGTGTCATGGCAGGCGGTCTGTCGATGGCTTCTGTTGCGGACCAGACGCTTTTTGTCTGCCGCTGGGGACGCACGTCTCGGGAAACAACGGCTGCCTGCATTGAAAGATTGCGGCTTTATGGTGCCAGACTATCAGGTTTTGTCGTGACGGGTACGGACAACGCATCTTTCAATCTTCTCTGCGGCGCCCAGTTGACGCGACAGGAAGCCCGACTGATTGCGCATAGGCGTCAGGCGTGAAAATCCTGCATGTTGTAAGGCAGTTCAGCCCGTCAGTCGGCGGGCTTGAAGACTCCGTTCTCAGCCTCGCCTTTGAACAGAGAGCCATGGGCATCGATGCTCAGGTCATAACGCTGAATACAGTGTTCAACAGGGACACTGGACGGCTGCCTCCTCGTGAATCGATACAGGGCATCCCGGTAACCCGCGTGCCCTGGCGAGGCTCCACACGCTACCCGCTGGCCCCGACAGTGCTCGCGCATGTTGGTGGAGCGGATCTCATTCATGTGCATGCGATTGATTTTTTCTTTGATTTCTTCGCACTGACAAAATTCGTGGTCAGGAAGCCACTGATTGTGTCCACTCATGGTGGTTTTTTCCATAGTGGGGCGTATGCGAAACTCAAGAAACTCTGGTTTGCAACGCTGACCCGGGCAAGTGTCAGGGCATATGACAAAGTTGTCGCCTGTAGCCAGAATGATGCGGATATTTTTGCTGACGTTGCAAAAGGCCGACTGGTTACCATTGAAAATGGTATCAACCAGTCGAAATTCTCCAATGCGTCCTCAGAAAAACCACTTCGTACATTGATAAGTTTCGGGCGGTTCTCGCCACATAAACGTCTTGACCGTCTTTTTGATCTTCTGGCGGTATTGAAAAAACAGAACCCGGAATGGAAGCTGATTGTCGCGGGAAGACCGGCGGAGCAGTCTGTATCAGACCTTGAACAATTCGCGGTGCGGTCTGGTGTTGAGAATGCTGTCCAGTTTCTCGTTGAGCCGTCCGATGAAGCGTTGCGGGACGCTCTTGGTGTCGCAAGCTGGTTCGTGAGTTTCTCAGATCACGAAGGGTTTGGTCTGGCTGCGGTGGAAGCCATGTCAGCCGGACTCATTCCTGTTCTCAGTGAGATCGCGCCCTTTAGTCGTCTGGTCGACAAGACGGGGGTCGGGTTGCAACTGGAAGGGGAGGACATGCAGGGGTTGGCTACAAAAATTGAATCCCTACAGACTGATCCTGAAGCGATGGCGGCAGGAAGGGCTTCCGCTATTGCTGGTGCCCAAAGCTACGACTGGAAAGATGTCGCTCGACAGTATGTGGGTGTTTATGCCGAAGTTCTGGGTATGCCAGTCGCTTCGTCGGGTTCTGTTTCCTGAATATGATTGCTGAATACCGATATATGCATCAGATCAACGGCATAACCACTTGTTTTTTTAATATAATTTTTCTGATTGTGCTGCTCTGGGGAGGCTTGTTTGTCCCGGAAGCACGGGCGCAGCTTGCCCAACAGTCTTTCTCAAGTGAATTGCCGGGTTATTCGAGCGATTCAACGGGAAATGTTTCTCTGAGAGAGATGATGCAGCATCGATACACGGGTATTCCGGTCGGTGCGTATATCCTCAGGCCGACCTTGTCCCAGCAGATCGGTTATAGAACAAATATTCTAGCTGCACCTCATACATCGAGTGCTTCTCTCATTACTTCCGCTGGATTGGGGGTGAAGTCAAACTGGTCGCGGCATGCTATCGGAGCATCCATGTCGGTCACAAATCAGGCTTATCCATCACTCAGTGCTGCCAATTATACTGACTGGTCTGCATCTGCCGGTGGCGCGCTCGATCTTCGTCGCGACACCTTGTCTCTGGGTTATTCTCATTCTTTTAAGCATTTGTCGGCGACAGATCTGGGGAACTTCGGGGTTGGCTACCCTGTGCCTTACACTACTGACGATGTGCGAATGAGCTACCGTAAAACGTGGGCACGTTTTGCTCTTATTCCAACCGCATCATATGACAATTTTTCTTTTGGGGAGAGTCCGACGACTTTGCCAACGGCCTCTCGCAACATGAGCGCCCTGAGTCATCAGCTTGAAATGCAGGTCATTCAGGGCCGATTCGAAGTTTCTAAAGGGAATGCATTCGTGGTGGCTTTGAAAGGAGCTGAGGCTCAGTTTAATTCTCGCTCCGGACAATTACCCAATGATTATGTGAGCGGAGGTGGTTTTATCGGTCTTGATCTTCGTGCTGATCCTGTCCTCCAGTATCGTTTACTGGCCGGAGGAGAAACACGCCGTTTTACAAGAGGGGGCGGTAATCCGGTTACGACACCGACAGCGGAAGCACAGATATTATGGATGCCAGACAAATTGAATACCTTGACGTTTTCTGGCCGGAGAGGGTTGTTTGATCCGACTTCCCCTTTTTCACGCAATCAGGTGATGTCAACTGCACAGATTGGTTGGGACCGCGAACTAAGAAGAGATGTGTTCTTCCATGGAAGCGCTACATATGCGCTTACGAATTCCCGCTCCTCTACCGAGGGCGCGAGGTCTCGACAACAAAATCAAATTATCTTCAGAACTGCGCTGGACTGGCAATTCACACGGGATGTCAAATTTACTTTGAACTACAGTCACACTTCAAGTTATACAAAGCACGGGGCATCGGCTGTTCTTGATAATGGTTTTTCTCATGGTACGTTCACGAATAATTCCATAACATTTGGCGTGGAGTTTACTCGCTAACGACACGAAAACCCTGTTTCAACCCTCTTTTCCTCTGCAGTGGAGTGCAATTACAGAATGTCGTTACGTCTCATACAGCGATTGGTCGTGGTCGGCATATCTGGTCTTCTTCTGGCTGCCTGTTCTCCAACACACGGATTGAAGCCTATTCCACCAGTGACGGGCGCCTATCATCTTGGTGCGGGAGATCAGATCCGGATTCTGACCTACAATGACCCTCAATTAAGCAATTCCTTTTTTGTGAGTGATGGGGGTACGATTGCTTTCCCTCTTTTGGGGACTGTCATGGCGGCAGGTCAGACACCGGCAGATTTTGCGACAGCTTTGAGTAGCCAGTTGGCAACGAAAGGTTTGTTGCATAAGCCAAGCGTTTCTGTTGAAGTGACTCAATACAGGCCGGTATTTGTTTTGGGAGAGATACAGAAGCCTGGTCAGTATAACTATCTTCCCGGTATGACGATGGAAACGGCTGTGGCGCTTGCCGGAGGGTACACCTATCGAGCCATCAAAAATCCGGCGAGTGTGGTTCGGACGGAAGGGACACCAGATGGCCGTCCAATGAAAGGTAGGATCTCGGAAGAGACTTACCTTGCTCCTGGAGACGTCATAACAATCTATGAGCGATTTTTCTGAACTCTAAATGTGATATGATTGCCCCATCATGCTGGATGGGGCAGTATTTCCTAAACATCACTGTCATTTGTAATGTTTGATCGGTTCGCTATGTGACGCTTGGGCTTTGCTGGTTCCGGGCAATGCTCGTGAAATATTCTATCTCTTATGTCTCATCTGAGTAAATGACGGAGACTTTCGGCTTCCCTGTTTCTGTTATACATGGCGACAATCTGTCAGGTAATCATTGGCAACGATTGAGGCGTCTCTGCTGTCATAAGAAATGCAGCATTGAGACTGATTTCGTTTCATGCAGGACAAATCCTTACCACTATCGTTTGTGATGGACGCTCGTGAGCTTAACTCCTTATTAAGGAATGCTTCGTTATTTAGACGTGTATTCACTTTTTACACGGTAACAGAAAGCATGGTTCCGTCCAAAAATGCGCTTCCGCTGACGTTATGGGAATTGGCAGGCCGTCAGGATGCTTCTCCCGAATTTTTGGTGCAGGTAACTGATCCGCTGAAAAAGCCTTCTCCACGCGCATCGGCTTTTAAGGGCATGGCTGTTGGAGCGGTGTTCTGTGTTCCTTTCTGGGCAGGCGTCATATGGTTTGTCGCTGACCATATTCGTTCGTGAACAGACAGAAGCGCTGCATGCCTCTGCTGGCGTTGATCCAGCTTTGACAGATATTTCCAATAGTATTGGGGACTAAGTGCTTCTTGATGCTGTGCGTAGTGCAGGCTAAGAACCCTTTTGGAAATGGTTTAGAGTCTGGAACTGAGTATGGAAGCGGTTCTCCGCATCAACAGGAAAATGTTGAAAAACCGGCATTTTCAAGCGCCATGATGTGCTCCGCGAGGCTGCGTTCAACGTCAGATAATGAATTTCCAAAAGGGCTCTAATAAGTGAGTATCTATCCGCTGATTTGGATTTACTCATTGAGATTTTTCATTCTTGCGAAACTGTCGGTAAGAATGGCCATCTTCTGAGCAGCGATTGCTGCGAATACGGTATGAAACAGTAGGGTTGCGGGTTCATGTCGACTTGGGACTGGGCTGTGACCTTCGCTGCGACGTGATTCAATCTCGTGCGAGAAAATGTTCATCGGTTTGGAAATAAATTTCAGACCAATGAAATGTATATTTTTAAATACACATTCGAAAACATCCCATATTCATAAAATTTATATATGGGATGTTTTGTAGATAAATCCTTCTGTTTTGATATTTTCAAAACAGATATTACATTCCAAGAGCTCTTTTGTAGATATCCAGCAGCGTTTCCTGCTCTTCTATCTCGGAGGGCTCCTTTTTTCTCAGCCGCAGGATTTGCTTGATGGTCGCTACATCAAATCCGGCAGACTTAGCCTCGCTGAAAATGTCTTTAATGTCACCGGCCAGAGCTTTGCGCTCTTCTTCAAGACGCTCGACTCGTTCGATGATGCTTCTCAGCCGGTCAGCTGCAATACCACCTACATTTGATTCCGGGGCAGCGGCCTGACGTGCCCTGCTGGCAGCGGCTTCATCATCAATATCAAAAGGGACGTCAGACATGATTTCCTCAGAGTTTCAGTGAACTGGAGCGACTGGGTAGCCGCAGATAGCGGCCCTTATATGGTCAGTCGGCAGGGGGCGGTAGTCCGTAATTAAGGTGGAGTAGAGGGTGTTTTTATATAACTATTTGTTTAAAATGAAAAAAATAATGATGTAAGCCTCCGTTTGTGTCTGAAAATCCTGCCTGACGGCGAGGAATGCGCCTTTGACAAGCACATCGGCTCATCGTCAGAGCGTCCGGCGGATTGCGTTCGACGTGATTTGCTGGTCAATCAGGGGCCGAAGACTCTTCATGAATGAACCTGTGGGGAGTTGGCTTGTTGTCCTTCTGAGTGCGTGGGCACACATCATGGACGATAGAATGTAATGGAGATCCCGATGGCTGAACAGGTGGCTGCTGCTGGCTCATCCAGCAAGATTCAGGCCGATGGAAAGCAGTCTGTTCCGGACGCCGCCGCCTTTGATTTCGTGATCGTCGGCGCGACCGGCGATCTGACAATGCGCAAGCTTCTCCCTGCTTTCTATGAATGTTTTCGTCGCGGGCAGATCGACGGGAGCGCGAAGATTATCGGTGTCGCCCGGTCCCCGCTGAGTGCTGAAGGGTATCGGAGCAAGGCTCAGGCGGCTCTGAAGGATTTTGTGGCGTCTGCGTCGTATGATGACGCCATAAGCCGGGATTTTCTTGGGCTCGTGCAGTATGTCTCGCTCGACATGTCGGGCAGGGATGCCGACTGGACCGGACTGGCAAACCAGCTTTCCGCCGAAAAAGAGCGCCCACGGGTCTTTTATGTAGCGACGGCCCCGAAGCTCTACGTCCCGACCGCGGACGCGATTGCTCATAACAAGCTGATTACGGAAAGCAGCCGGATCGTTCTGGAAAAGCCAATCGGTACGGATCAGGCGACTGCGGCCGAGATCAACGATGGCGTTGGCCAGCATTTTACGGAAGAGCAGATTTTCCGCATAGATCATTATCTCGGCAAGCAGACCGTGCAGAATATTCTGGCGCTCCGGTTCGCAAATCCCATTCTGGAGCGCGTGTGGAACGCTGATTCCATTGCTCATGTGCAGATTACAGCCGCTGAAACGGTTGGTGTCGGCAAGCGGGGACCGTATTACGATAGCGCGGGCGCTCTGCGTGACATGGTGCAGAATCATCTGCTTCAGGTGCTGAGCCTTGTTGCGATGGAGCCGCCCACGGCTTTTTCGGCCATGGATCTGCGAGACGAAAAGCTGAAGATCCTACGTGCCCTGAAGCCGATGTCCGACCATGATATCGCCACTGACACGGTGCGGGCCCAGTATGGCGAAGGCCGCGTCGATGGGGAGCAGGTGCCGGGATATCTTGAAGATCTTGGCGCGCCGGTGAGCACGACGGAAACCTGCCTCGCCATCAGGGCGGAAATCCGCACGGCCCGATGGGCCGGCGTGCCGTTCTATATCCGGACCGGTAAACGCATGGCCCGCAAGGAAACGACGGTTGTCGTTCAGTTTCGTCCGCAGCCATGGGCCATTTTCACTGACAACCCGGAGCCCGGTCAGCTCGTGTTGCGAATCCAGCCCAATGAGGGTGTTTCCCTGTCGCTGGCCAGCAAGGACCCTGCTTCGGAGCAGTATCGGCTGAAAGAAGCCGTGCTCGATGTGGATTATGTGAAGGCGTTCAACACCCGCTATCCTGACTCCTACGAGGATCTGTTGATGGCTGCCGTGCGTGGTGATCAGGTCCTGTTTATCCGCCGTGACGAGGTTGAGGCGTCCTGGCGATGGATCGAGCCGATTCTTCGCGGCTGGGAGAAGAACGTCCGACCGCTTGAAACCTACCCTGCCGGAGATCAGGGACCAGCCTCGTCAGATGAACTGCTGGCGCGGGATGGTTTTGTCTGGAAAGAAAGCATTCAATGACATCTCCTGTTACACCAGAGTCCGGAAAAGGTCCGCGTCGGTTCACGAGTGGGCCTTTCAAGGGGCGGTCCCTTAAGCAGCATATCCTGCGCCGTCTGATACTGGTCCTGCCTCTCAGTCTGCTCATGATTGTTCTGGCCAAATCAGGGTTCATGGATCGTCTGGTCGATCAGTACACCTTCAAGCCTGCAAGCTGGTTTGATGATACGGCTCTGGTCAGACATCTGCGCCAGCAAGTTACGCACAACGGCATGACGGGCGATCGGCCTGACTGTCTGCTGTTCATTGTGAATGGCAACAGTCCGCCAACCGCAACGATGATTGATGTGATGGAAAAACATTCCGGAAACTGCCCAAATCCGGATGCGTCCCTGCCGAAGCTGTTCAGCCTCCGCGTGGACAGGGTGGCGGCTCGTGTGGAAACAGATCAGGGCACGCCCGGACAGTTTCATCCCGTTCCGTGATTTTCCTGATACAGAAAGGAAATCTTGAAAGAATGAGTTTGTCCGTTTTCAGGCTGCTGTAAAAATACAGCAGCCCGCAACCTATATGTTTCAGGGCAACGTGGCCTGTCGATGTACGTTGGCCGGGAGGATGTCTGCGTCGGGCAGGGTAGACGTAGACCGGACGGTAAGGCACATCTTTTGCCGTGAACTGTGTCAGGCCGGGATGTCTGGAGAAACCTGTTTGTTTTTGTGATGTCCGGGCAAACAAGGATGTACCATCATGCGCTTACGTTTTGTCGTTCTCTGTTCGGGCGTTATCGCCAGCGCCACTCTCGGGGCATCTGCTCCGGGGTATGCGGCGCCTCAACCGGCTCATTCTTCAAGCACGCCACACTCATCGGCATTTTTCGCAGGCGACTGGTCCTCAATGGGTACTGTTGTAACCATTGTCGCCAACAGAGCTATGGGACCGGCAAGCCGTATCATTGTAAAACTGCCGAAGAACCTGCAGAAATCAGGTCAGGCCAGTTTCTCTCTCTCCCGGAAAAGCGATGATGAATGGAGTGGGGTCCAGGATAACGTAACGGTTTCTTTCAAGCTGATTTCGGACAATTTTGGGATTCTGTCGATGGTGGGTGATAAGCCCGACCATCATTTCGAAATGCCCCTGTCCCGTATTTGATCGAGAGACGGGGCAGCAGTTTTCATGGCCATCCGGTGCCTCGTCCGACATCCCCGGGTCGAGGTGACGCCGGGGGTCTGTTACGGCCAGTCTGATGTGGGGCTCGCTACAGGCTGGGAGGTTTTCGCTTCTCAACTGGCGGATTACATGCAGAAAACCGGCATCAGAATGCTGGTGGCCTCACCTCTGGCGCGCTGTCGCCTTCCGGCTCAATGGGCGGCGGCGCAAACGCATTGCGAATTGCGTCTGGATGAGCGGCTGAAAGAGATCAGTTTCGGAGACTGGGAACTGTGCGCTTGGGACAGCATCCCTCGGGCTGCTCTTGACGCATGGGCGGCTGATCTGTCCGGATTTTCCCCTCCGCAGGGAGAAAGCGGCCAGGAACTGATAGCTCGCGTCACGGCTTTCTGGAACGAAGCAAGCACGGGAGAGGCGTGTGCAATCCTCTCGCATGGAGGCCCCCTGCGCATTCTGGAGGCGCTTGTTGCACGAAAAGAGATTGATCTTTCAGTCACGGCAATACCGCTGGGGAAGATAGCGCCTGTTTCATAAAGGTTTTTTGTAAAATTGTAGTAAAGGTGTTGTGTTCTTTGTGAGGGTGTATGTGTAAAGATATCTTTTATATTAAAGAATATTAAAGAATCTATAGTGTTTCCCATGAAGTCTATCCATTGAACGACGTCAGTGTGACAAGCACGGCAAGTTCAGCAAGCACGGCTTCTGCTCCAAGGATATCACCTGTAAAACCACCAATCTTTTTTATGCTGAAGCGATGCGTCAGGGTGGTGGTCAAAAGTGCGGCTGCGAAAGACGTAATGATTTCATTGGCCGGAATCAGAAGGACTGCGAGCAGGAGAGTCGTGAGGAGCGCTGCGGCAAAGGGGCGTGAGGAAAGAGGAAACAGGGCGCTGGCCAGTCCATCCTGTCGTGCGGGTTTTCCCCATTTCAGTTCCAGCAGTATGGCGGCCCGCGAGAGGCTTCCTGCCAGAATCAGTGAGGGGAACAGGCAGGATACCGGTAAAGAGGCAATGCAGGCGCAGCGGAGGGCTACGACACTGCATAATGCCAGTGTTCCATAGGAGCCAATGCGACTGTCCCGCATGATCTCCAGACGGCGCTCCACCGTTCTGCCGCCGACCATGCCGTCCGCACTGTCAGCAAGCCCGTCCTCATGGAGGCCTCCCGTGACGAGCAGTTGCATCATCACGGCGCAGATAGCGGATACGGCTGGCGGAAGGTGCACGGCATAGCCCAGCCACATGGCGCAGGCTGTCAGAGCGCCGATCAGTCCGCCAGTAAGCGGCCAGACCCGGACCGATCGACGAAGATCGACTCCTGCTGCATGTTTTTCAAGCCATTGCAGCGGCAGTCGGGTGAACAGGCCAAGGGCGGCAAGGAAATCTGCGGCGAGACATCCCAAAATGGATGTTCGCCGGTGATCAGCCAATGCCGGCCTCGGCAAAGGTGTGCATGCCAGTGTGGCAGGCGAGCGCTGCACGGAGCAGTGGGACAGCGAGGGTGGAGCCGGACGCCTCGCCCAGACGAAGCCCCAGATCGAGAAGTGGCTTTTGTTCCAGCAGGCCTGCCAGCCGTGTGTGGCCGGGCTCGGCGGAGCAATGCGCGATCCGGCAGTGCGCCAACCCTTCAGGATGCAGGACGTGCAGAGGGGCGACCGCCGCCGTGCAGACGAACCCGTCCAGAAGCACGGGAATGCCGTGGACCCGAGCGGCAATGGTGGCGCCCATCATGGCGGCGAGTTCATGGCCGCCCAATCGACGGGCGATCTGCAGGGGATCGGTGAAAGCAGCGCGATGAAGCGCCAGAGCCCGGTCAATGGCGGAAATTTTGCGCGTCATGGCGGCATCGTCATTGCCTGCGCCCCGGCCGGCCCATTCTGTTCCATCGCCTCCAAAGAGTGCTGCTGACAGCGCGGCGGCAGGGGTTGTGTTGCCGATGCCCATCTCGCCCAGACAGAGCAGATCGGTTTCGGGTGAGACAGAATTGAAACCGCGCTCCAGCATGCGGAGAAACGTCCCGTCATTCATGGCGGCGGTCTGCGTGAAATCCTCTGTCGGACGAAGGTCTTCCAGCGTCTCTATGGTCAGAGCTGTCTCCGCATACCGGGAGAGCTGGTTGATGGCCGCGCCGCCATTACGGAAGTTCTGTACCATCAGGGCAGTCACATCCGATGGCCATGCCGACACACCCTGCGCGGCGACGCCATGATTGCCTGCGAAGATGATCGTCTGGACACGTTCAAGCCGGGGTGTGCTTCGTCGTTGCCACGCGCCCAGCCATGCTGTCAGCTCTTCCAGTCGTCCAAGACTGCCGGCTGGCTTGGTGAGTGTGGCCTCACGTTCGGCAATCTGGTTTATGGCGACCGTATCGCTGGATGCGGGGGCACGGCACAGGGCGCGCAGGCTGTCCATGTCTGCAAAAAGGGGGGCTGTAAAAGGAGGCGTGCTCATGGATAGACACATGCCGTTTTCGGAGGGCGAGGGCAATGATTGAACTGGTTCTGGGGGGCGTTCGGTCCGGCAAAAGTCGTTACGCAGAGAGTGTGGTGAAACGGTTTCCCGCGCCATGGATCTATCTCGCCACGGGGCGGGCCTGGGATGATGAGATGCAGGAGCGCATCGTGCGTCATCAGGCTGATCGTGGAGAGGGGTGGCTCACGGTTGAAGAGCCGTTGGAGTTGGTGGATGCGCTGGTCGCGGCAGGTGATGTGCCGGTTCTTGTTGACTGCCTGACTCTCTGGCTGACAAATCTTCTGATGGCGGAGAGGGATATTTCGATTGAGAAGCAGCGATTACTGATCGCGCTTTCCCGCCGCAAGGCTCTGACGGTGCTGGTTGGTAACGAAGTCGGTCTGGGCATTGTGCCTGAGAACGCGCTGGCCCGCCGTTTCCGGGACGAGGCGGGCTGGCTGCATCAGGCAGTTGCCGCGCAGGCGGAAAAAGTCGTTCTGTGCGTGGCGGGAATTCCGTGTGTTATCAAGGAGGTTTCTGGTCCTGCGACTGATTGAACTTTTGGATCGTCAGGTCGTTGATAAGAAGGCGTTCTTGGTGGTTGGAGTGTCAGTTTCTTGTGGAAGCCTGCATAAGTATGGCGGGTTCTAATATTGTATAAATAAAAGACTCGCTGCGGAATGAGTTTTTCTGGAAAAATCTTCCTGATTCTGTGTGGGCGGAACCGTTTTTATGCGGCCTGATGGATTGCTGCATGTCCTGCATCGGAGGTCTGTCGGTTTTCATGGTATCGGAGCGAGTTCGGGAAAGCAGTGTCTGCGTGACACTTAAGACACAGTGGAAACACTTCTTCTCTGGCCTCTACACAGATAAAAACAGGCGCTTTATGGATTCAGATTAAGTCAGTTCTGCGGAAACGTGTCTGTATGGAAATGTTTTGTCGTGTTTCATGACCAAACAGCTGTGTTGCAACAAGGAAAAATAAAAATCATGTCCCGGCAGACCGTTACGTCGAAAGTAAGCCAGAGACTCCGTGTCGATTTCCGCAAGGCTGTCGTGGGTGTGCTTGCGTGTTTTCTGGCTGCCGGTTCTGTCGATGAGGCGTCGGCGCGGTCCCCCTATACGCATCAGACGAATCTGCCGCAAAAAAACAGCATATTTTATGATCCTTCTCCGGATGTCTCGAATCCTGGCATGTATGGCGAGGGACAGGAGATCATCCCGCTCTATCAGTCGATACCGGGCTTTCTGCAGTCTCCTTATGGTCCTCCCTCATTTGGACCGCCATATGGCACCTCTCACCTTTTCGGTGACTGGGGGGTGTGCAGCCGTGGCTTCAGAAGCGTGGTGTTTACGTTGCCGTGAACGTGTACGAGAGTCTTTCGGGCAATCCCATTGGCGGCAGGAAGCAGACAGTGACGGATGCCGGACAGGTCGGCGTCACTCTGGATATTGACTGGCAGAAGATACTGAATGCCGGTCACTGGTCGGACAATTTCTGGCTGCACATGCTTGCGGTCAACGGACACGGTCGGAACCTGAGCGCAGAGTTTGGTGACAATGCCAATCAGGTGCAGCAGATTTACGGCGCACGTGGTAACGTCGTGGCGCATCTGGTGTGGGCCTATTTTGAAAAATCCATGTACCACAACAAGGTTGATCTGGCGATGGGCTGGATCCCGACGGGAACGTTCTTCAATAACTCCCCGTGGGGCTGCTCATTCATGAATGTGTGGATGTGCGGCAACGTCACGCCGACAAAATATCTGAATGGTGGACGTGACTGGCCGTCGGGCAACATAGGCACGGTGCTGCGTCTGATGCCGACGAAGCATTTCTATATCATGGGCGGTCTGTTTGCTGTTTCGCCGCATGCCTATAATGGCGGCATTTCAGGATGGGCGTGGGCTCAGCCGGGACTTGGAAAGCTTTCGACGGAAGTTGAACTGGGCTGGATTCCGGAGTTCGGGAAAAATCACCTGATCGGCCATTACAAGGTCGGCGCGATGTACGATAATTCAAAATATAATGACCTGTACAGGGATATCTACGGCCATGCCTGGGTGACATCGGGGCAGCCTGCGCGACGTCAGAGCGGGCAGACCTCCATGTGGGTCATGATCGATCAGATGCTGGTGCGTCATGGAGACGGTCCCATGAACGGCTTTATCATCGGCGGACAATACAGCTACGCTTCCGGTCAGACCTCGGCGATGAAAAATCATCTTGTCGGGGTGATCATGGATACCGGTCACTGGTGGAACAGGCCGAAGGATATGGTTGGTTTCGCTTTCCAGTGGGCTGAATTCAGCCGTTCGGCGATCAGGCAGCAGGAAGTCTCGCAGGCTGCGGGACTGCCGTTTCAGGGAGCGAATTTCGGGGTGCCGTATGGCGTCCAGTCGCATGAAAACATCTATGAGTTTTTCTACACGATCCAGGTCATCCCCGGCATCAGTGTGCAGCCTGATTTCCAGTATATCCAGCGGCCCGGTGGCAGCACGGTATTCAGGAACGCTGCGGTCTTCAGCTCTGCGTTCAGCTTCACGCTCTGATTTTTTTGCGAAAGATGATGAAGCCGGAAAACCTCCAGTCATCGGCGGCGTTGTCGAAGCGGGGATCATGAGGTTTGCCGCAGACGCGGTAGACCTCGCTTTCTCGTGATCGAAAAAATCCCTCTCTGATGGAACGAATGGACCGCGCCATTCATTGATCCCATAAGAACAGGGGAAAAAAGATGGCTGATACCTTCCAGACCCAGATTGTTGCGATCCTGCCCAAGCTTCGCGTGCAGGCGCTCGCTCTCACCAGAAACCGTGCCCAGGCGGAAGATCTGGTGCAGGATGCCGTATGCAACGCTCTGGGCGCGCGTGACAGCTTTATTCCCGGAACAAATTTTGCCGCATGGATGCACAGAATCCTGCGCAACCGTTTCATCTCTGACCTGCGCAAGCGCAGAGCGACGACGGACATTGATGATCTGCCCGGCGACATGCTTTCCAGCAAGGCTGACCATGAGGACCGTCTGGCTGTGAAGGACCTGAGCTTTGCGCTCGCACGTCTGCCGGCTGATCAGCGTGAGGCGCTGGTCATGGTTGTCCTGCAGGGCATGAGCTATCAGGAGCTTGCGGAAGCGACGGGCTGTGCGGTGGGAACGGCCAAAAGCCGGGTATTCCGCGCACGTCGTCAGCTTGAAGCCTGGATGACCGGAGAACTGCCCGAGAGCGATCGTCTGCGTCAGCAGGCAATGGCTTTGCGTCATGAGGTTGAGGAGCGGCGCAAAAATTTCGGTAATCGATCTGTGGTAACAAATCCCGTGGTCGTGTAAGAAGCTGACGGCACTCCAAGAAATGAAATGTGAAACGGGGAAGGTTCTGCTATATGAATGGCGATAGCTTCCCGACATCATGCCTGGAATCGTCTGAATATCTGCCGGGGTGGTTGTCAATGTCAGCCAGAAACCGAAAATCCAGTTCTTCTGCCCATGGCGGGAAGAAAGAGGACGACGCGTTCGATATCTGGCTGAAGCGCGGTCTTCATCAGCTTTTCGATGACGTTGCGAACGAGCCTATCCCGGAAGAACTTCTGCGTCTGCTTGAGGAAGACGAGGACGGTCAGTGACTGTCCGTTTTCTGTTAGTGTTTCCGCGTTCGACAGGGTCGATGTGAATGGACTCGCGTTTTTTGTTTTCATGTTCCGTTTCGTCTTCGAGGGGTGACGGGGTGGTGTTGATGGTCGCCTTCTGATGCAAAGGCGCGAAACGTAAGATGGCTGAAAACGGCCATCAGCGTGGCTGGCGATCCCGTAGTTTTCTGGTTTCTTTCCTGATCGGCATAACCAGCCGATTCGATTCGGTCAGGAGCCGGATGGCCATCGTCATCATGGGGTCAGTGCTGCCCGTTGCGGCACTTGGGGGAGTGGTCATCTGGCAGGATTATATCCGCCTGAATGACGCAGGCACCCAGCGCGGCAAGCAGGCATTTTCAGAACTTGAAAAATACTTCGACAGCGAAATACTTCGCACAATGTCGATGTTGAAGCAGGTTGGTCAGGCGTCTGACGACAGCGCGCTCCGCAATCTGCTGCTGCTCGCTCAGGCGGCGAGCAAGGGACGCTACTGTCTTCTGGCCGCCGTCGATGAGAAAGGGGCTCTGCGGGACGTCGTGACTGGCGCAGATCCCGCTGACGCCAGTTGCCGTGACATTGCGCGTAGCACGCCTCCTCCCGGAGAGCCTGCTCATTTATGGGTGTATCGGGGACGTCCCTATCTGCGGGTTGTGCAGGAACTTCCCGTTGCCGATCATGATGAAGGAAATCATTTTCTGGTGGCGATCCAGTCGATTGGCTGGGAGCCTGACGTGTCTGATGACGCTTCTCCATCTGGCGTTGGGGCAGTAAAAACATCCCGGAAATTCCTGTCGGCATGGTTTGTCATGCCGGACCACTCCCTTGTGTCGGTATGTCCGCAATGCAACTGGGCTCCTCCGGCTGACAGGGCGGTCAGTCAGGCGGCGATCGAGGCGCGCATGCGCTCCGAACATGAACGTACTGTCGAGCGCCGGGAGAACAGATCCTATATTTACGGTCCTGTCGGCCGTGCGGATTTTGCGCTCATTGAAGTCAGGCGGCTTCCGGAAGAAAAACGGGCGGTCTTCCTGCTGTTCGGGTGGATCGCGATGGTCGGCATCCTGCTGATCGCAGGGATGGCCGGGATCATGGTGGCGGGCAGGCGGCTTGTCGTCGAACCCCTGAACCAGTTGGCTCAGGATGTCGAAGGCTGGTTGCGGAAAGGAAAATTCGAGAGCGTGGCTGACTCTTCCGGTATGCCACGGGAATTTCGCAAGCTTTCCGGTGCGTTTGGCACGGCGACATGGCGGCTGGCGCATCGTGAGACCGAACTGGAAGCGGCTCTCGTGCACCAGAAACGTCTGGCTGCGGAAATTCATCACAGGGTGAAAAACAATCTTCAGATTGTCGGCTCCCTTTTGAGTTTGCAGGCGAACCGTGCTTCAGACATCGACACCCGCATGGCGCTGCTGGTCGCCCGGAACCGTGTGCGCATTCTCTCGATGTTGCAGCGCCACCTGTATGTCGGTGATGAGCTTGCCAATCTGCGGATGGCCGAGTTTCTGCCCATACTGACGCAACAGATCGTTCAGGCCGCACCCGATGACGTACGCTACCGGGTGACGATTGAAGAGGATGCGGGCGACGTCGCGCTCACGCCTGATATGGCGACTCCCGTCGTCATGATCATTGCCGAAGCGTTACTGAATGCGCTGAACTATGGTTTCCCCGCTGCCCGTGTCGGGGTTGTGCGCGTCTCCCTTTCCCGGGAAGCCGATCTCCTGACGCTGATCGTGGAAGATAACGGTGACAGCGCCGCCGCCCTGCAGGGAGGGCTCGATGCCGGCGGGCTCAGTCAGCAACTGATCCGCGGATTTGTCAGGCAAATCGTCGGGACTCTTCATATCGAAGAGCAGAACGGGATGCGCATTGTCGTGACCTGTTCCGTAAAAGCAGGGTTGACCGGAGAATAGGACAAGGATCTCCAATTCCCGGAGTGCGAGGCTGACACGTCAGATGCCCTCTGTTTCCGGAGTGGAGTCTTCGGTATAGGGGCGGCATGAGTGAGAGTAAGGCAGCCATAAAGGCCTGGACCAAGACGCAGGCGCGTCTGGGACTGCGTGCAGTGCGTCCGTCCATTGTTCTGGGCATTGTTTCCAGTCTGGCGGGAGCGGCGCAGTTCTGGTGCGTGGCCAATATTCTGGGTCCGGCACTGACGGATTTCGTGACCCCATCAGGTCACGGGGCGGGAGCCCCTGTGCCGGTCTGGCCTCTGCCTGCTTTTGTCATCATTGCTCTTCTCCGTATCGCAATCAATTTTTTCAGCGAAAATGAGACCGCCACGGCAGGACGCCGCGCCCGCAGTCGATTGCGGAACGAAGTGCTCGGCTCAATTGTCGGGGCTGGTCCTGCCGTACTGCGTCACGCGCATAGCGGCGCGCTGGCGGCGCTGGCCGTGGACCGGATCGAGGCGCTGGACGGCTACTTCACCCGTTGGGCTCCGGCGTCCGTGCTGTGGATGGCGTCGCCATGCGTGCTGGCGGTTCTGACAGCGTTCGTGCAGCCACGGGCCGCTCTTATTCTGGCGCTCTGCGGCCTTTTCGTGCCGTTCGCACAGGCCCTGTTCGGCATCGGGGCCGCCGTGGCGTCCCGCAAGCAGTTCCTCGCCATGACCCGGCTTCAGGCCCGTTTTCTGGATCGCATGCGCGGCATCGCCACCATCGTTCTGGCCGGGCGGGCGGATGACGAGGCGCAGCGTCTCGGGCAGGCTGCCGATGATCTGCGCAAGCGGACCATGAAGATTCTGCGGGTGGCGTTTCTTTCGTCCGCTTCCATCGACTGCGCCATGATCGTCGCGCTGATCCTGATCGCCCTGATCGACGGGCGGCATGTACAGGCCGCCATTCATACGACCGACGCCGCGACATTCCGTTCCATTGTAACGGCCAGCCTGTTTGCGCTGCTGATTGTGCCGGAGTTTTTCGCGCCTCTGCGCGGACTGGCCCTCGCCTATCAGGATCGCGCGCTTGTACAGGGCGCGGCGGAAGATATCCTGGCGCTCCCGGAAGAGGCCGCTGCGCCAGGCGAGACACACCAGCTTCGCGTGGCGGCGGACGAAGGTGTGGCGATCACGTTTGAAAATGTTTCGTTCGTCTGGGACGAGGCGCGTGGACAGGCGCTCGATAACGTATCGTTCTCGGTCGCAGCCGGAGAGACCGTAATCCTTTCCGGCCCTTCGGGCGCGGGCAAGTCCACAGTGATGGAACTGCTGCTGGGTTTTATCCGCCCGACTTCCGGACGGATTACGTTCAATGGCGTCGATATGCAGACGATCGCCCCGACAAGCCTGATGCACCTGATCTCATGGATCGGGCAGCGGCCAGTCCTGTTCGCAGGCTCCTTGCGGGAAAATATTCTTTTCGCCCGCCCGGACGCTACCGGGGAAGAACTCCAGCAGGCCATTCACGCGGCCTCTGTTGACCGGTTCCTCGACAGTCTGCCGGACGGAATTGAAACCATGATCGGCGAGGGCGGGTTTGGCCTGTCCGGTGGGCAGGCGCAGCGGATCGCCATCGCGCGCGCCTATCTGAAGAATGCGCCGGTCCTGCTTCTGGATGAACCGACAGCCTATCTCGATCCGGTGACGGAAGGCGACGTGTTCGAAAGTCTTGAGGTGCTGGCGCAGCATCGTACGGTGATTCTCGCCAGTCACTCGACTGCGCTTCAGGTGTTTCAGGGACAGCGGATTGAACTGTCCGAGGGGCGGATCGCCGATGCTGGAGGGATGGCGGCATGAACAGCATCCCGGCACATGAAACCGGCATAAAGGGGAACTGTTCATGAGCCGACCGTCTTCCCGGGATGTGGCCGCGCGTGAACGGGCCGACCGTGACGCCCTGATCCGTATCGTCGAGGTCTGGCGTCCGCATGCTGCCCGCCTGACGATAGGACTGTTTCTGTCGCTGCTGGCCGTTCTGGCCGGACTGGCCCTGATGAGCAGCGCCGGTCTGCGTTTTGCCGGGGCGGCGCTGGGCATGGTGCTTGTCACGGCGACATCGCTCCGGGTGCTGGGTCTTGGCCGTATCGTGCTGCGCTATTCCGAGCGTCTGTATGCTCATGACGCCATGTTCCGGGCGCTGGCGACATTGCGGGTGTGGTTTTTCCGCTCTTTGGCGCAGGGCGGAGCCGCCGGTCTCGGCTTCCGGCGGGCGGGAGACCTGCTGTCGCGGCTTGTCTCAGACATCGAGGCGCTGGACGGGCTTTACCTCCGCCTTCTGCTGCCACTCGCTGGGGCCTGTCTGACATTTCCTGTGCTGGTTCTGGTTCTGGCCAACACCAATGCGCTGCTGGGCGTGCTGATCGGCATTCTTTTTGTGTCATCAGCCTTCGTCATGCCTCTCGCGGCTGCCAGGCTGAGTCGTAAGGAAGGGGCTGGCCTCAGCCACGCGCAGGCCGCGCTTCGCGTTGGTGTGCTGGATCTTGTCAGTGGCATGCGCGAGATCCGGGCTTTCGGTGCCGGATCGCGGATTCTTGATCAGGTCAACAGTGCGAACAGTCGTCTGCTGGCGCGTCAGGCGCAACTCTCCCGCCGCATGGCTTTTGTTGGCGCGCTGTCCAGCGTCTGCACGCAGACCGCCCTGCTGCTGTTACTGGCCGCCATTGCAGGGGTCGGATTCGATCGTGTCCCCGCCGTGCAGGGTGTAGGACTGATGTTTCTGACCTTCGCCTGTTTCGAGGGGGTGTCCGGTCTGACCCGTGCGGGTATGCTGGCCGGTAACATGGGGGCTGCGGCATATCGCGTCGTGGCGATTGCCGATGAACATCCACGTCCCGCGCAGGCCGTGCCGCCCGCGTCCGTGATGCCGACCGGCTTTGATATTGCTTTCGAACATGTTGCGTTTCGCTGGCGGGCTGACCGTCCCGCCGTGTTCAGTGATTTCTCGCTGACCATTCCGGCGGGCAGCCGGGTCGCGTTGCTGGGACCGTCGGGCGCGGGAAAATCGACACTCGCGGCCCTGCTGCTCAAGGCGGCTTTCCCTCAGGACGGTCGGGTTCTGGTTGGCGGCGTCGATATCGCCGCTCTGCCGGATGTCTGGCTGCGTCAGCATATCGCATGGCTGTCACAGGCGACGCATCTGTTTGATGACACGATCCGCAATAACCTGCTGCTTGGCGGACCTGACGCGGATGAGGATGCGCTCTGGAGGGCGCTTGACGAAGCGGCTGTCGGTGACTTCGTGCGCACACTTCCCGACGGTCTTGATACATGGCTTGGTGAAGGCGGAGTCAAGGTTTCCGGCGGGCAGGGGCGTCGTATCGCGTTGGCCCGGACATTGCTGTCCGAGGCTCCCATTCTCGTTCTGGACGAACCTGCGACGGGCCTCGACGCCCAGACCGAACAGGATTTTTTCCTCACCCTGAACCGGGTTGCTCAGGGGCGTACCGTTGTGCTGATCGCGCACCGGCTCACGGGTGTTGAGCAGCTTGACCATGTCTGGACTATTTCCGGTGGTTCGGCTTCTCCTGTCTGAGACACGGAGCCGGTATGACCCGTGTGGCAGGGAAAGAGGTGCCCGCTCTCTTTTGTTGACCTTCTTTTCTCTTGCGGGCACGAGAAAAGAACCCAGCCGATTTGACATCCATCCGCGTTGGGTCCGCTGCATCCTGAGGAGTGCGTTATGCGTCGTCTTCTGTCTGTTATCAGCCTGTGTGCGCTTGCAGCTTGCGCCGGTGAGGGGCCGGGAAGGCAGTATGTTGTCTTCTTCGGTCAGGGATCAGCCGAACTGGATGATGTGTCACAGAGCGTTGTGACAAAAATTGCCGCCAAGGCACGCCATTATTCTGACAGGGTGGTTGTGGTGGAGGGCTATGCCCGCCAGAACGGAGACCTGTCCGCGGAGTCCCTGCTGGCAGTCCTGAGAGCCAAGGCCGTGGCCAGACAACTGGTGGCTGACGGCGTTGCCGAAGGCCGTATCAGGGAGACGACCCGGCCACCCTCGAATGCGGAAGGCGTCGTTGGTTCGCGCCGGGTCGAGATCGAACTGCTCGCCCAGTAATCAAGGCTGATGCTGGAAAAGTCTTCCTTGTCCGATCTTGATTGCAGGGACGATGGCTTTCCTGCCGGGCAGTCTGCCTCGGAGGGGGGGCGTGACCGTTTTGTCGGACAGTCGCCACGTGAGGTGCTCCAGCGTGTCTTCGGCTTTCCAGCCTTCCGGGGGCTTCAGGAGGAGGCCGTCAATCGTGTGATGGCGGGCGAGGACACGCTCGTCCTCATGCCGACGGGCGGCGGCAAGAGCGTCTGCTATCAGGTGCCCGCGCTCTGTCGCGCCGGTATGGGGCTGGTGGTTTCTCCCCTGATCGCGCTGATGGATGATCAGGTGGCGGCTCTCCGTCAGCTCGGCGTCAATGCGGCGGCCCTGCACTCGGAACTGGATGGCGACGAGGCTTCCCGTATCCGGGGCGACCTGTTCAACGGACGGATTGATATCCTCTACGTCTCGCCGGAGCGGCTGCTGTCTCCCGGCACGCTGGACCGGCTTTCCCGCCAGCAGATCTCCGTCATTGCGATTGACGAGGCTCACTGCATTTCCGCATGGGGCCACGAGTTCCGTCCGGAATATCGGGCGCTTCAGACTCTGCCGGAGCATTTTCCGGGTGTGCCGCGCATCGCCCTGACGGCTACGGCTGATCCCCGGACCCGCGACGACATTCTCACCGCGCTGGCCATGCCGGAAGCGGAAGTGCTGTCCGCCAGCTTTCACCGCCCCAACCTGATGATCGCCGCCCGTCCCAAAGGGGGCGAGATGCGGCAGCTTGATGACGCGCTTCGCAGGCATCGCAACGACGCCTGCATTGTCTATTGCGGATCGCGGGCCCGCACGGAGCGGATCGCCGCGTCGTTGCGTGAAAAATCCTATCCCGCCTGTGCTTTCCACGCTGGTCTCTCGCCGCAGGAAAAACGGGCGGCCCTGCACCGTTTCCGGTCGGGCGAGCCGATTGTCATCGTCGCCACCATCGCGTTCGGGATGGGGATTGACCGTCCGGATGTCCGGACGGTGATCCACCTCGACATGCCTGCCTCGCCGGAAGCCTATTACCAGCAGATCGGACGTGCGGGACGTGACGGTCTGCCATCCGATGTGCTGCTGCTCTATGGCGGCGAGGACATGAGCCGGGCGCGTTACTGGCTGGATCAGTCCAACGCGCCAGATAGTGAAAAGCGCATCATGCGGGGGCGGCTGGAGGCCATGATCGCCTTCACGGAAAGCACGTCCTGCCGGACCCGTGCGCTGCTGGCCTGTTTTGGCGAGACCATGACCGAGCCGTGCGGGCATTGCGACAACTGCCGGACGCCGGTGCCGACCTTTGACGGCACGCAGGCGGCGCGGATGTTGCTGTCCGCCATCTATCGCACCGGCCAGCGTTATGGCGCGCTGCATGTGATCGCCGTTCTGCGCGGCAAACCTTCGGACAACATTACGCGGGCGGGACATGATCGTCTGTCAGTCTGGGGGATTGGCAAGGATAAAACCGAGACATTCTGGCGCAGTGTGGTGCGGCAGTTGATTGCCCGCGGCGCCCTGATGACCGGCGATGAGCATGGTGGCCTGCGACTGAACGAAGAGGTCGCGCGTCCGATCCTTCGCGGGGAGGAAGAAGTGCGGCTGCGGGAGGATGCGGTCGAGGCGTCTTCCAGAAACAGCCGGTCCACAGGGCAGGGAGATTCCATCGCCGATCAGTTGACCGAGGATGCGCGGGAACGCTTCAACGCGCTCAAACGCTGGCGGCTGGCCGAAGCGCGGGAGCAGGAGATTCCGCCCTATGTCATTTTCCATGACGCGACGTTGCGGGATATCGCGTTGGAATGCCCCGGCACTCTTGATGAATTGGGTGATGTCAAGGGCGTGGGAGGCTCCAAGCTCAGCCGGTATGGAGAAGCGGTTCTGGAAGTGCTCGAAGATCTTGGGGCTGGAAGGTGAAGAGCGTGCCTGAGTCCCGTGGAGATGTCGGCGGAGAGGGCTCCCGCACGCAGGCGCGTCATCAGGCGATCATCGCGACGGTGAAGCGGCAGGGTTATGCCTCGAACGAGGAGCTTGCCCGTCTGTTCGACGTGGCAGTGCAGACCATCCGGCGCGATATCCGCACGCTGGATGCCGCCGGGGAGGTGCTGCGTCACCACGGGGGGGCGAGCGCGTCGTCTTCTGTCGAAAATATTGCCTATCCGCAAAGGCAGATTCGCAATCGCGGCGAAAAGGATGCGATCGGACAACTGGCGGCCGCCGTCATTCCCGACGGCGCATCCCTGTTTGTGAATATCGGCACGACGACGGAAGCGTTTGCCCGTGCTCTGGCTAATCACAAGGGATTGCAGGTCATCACCAACAACCTGCATGTGGCCACCCTGCTGGCAGGTAGCGAGGACTGTCGGGTCGTCCTCACCGGTGGCACGGTGCGTGTGCGGGACGGCGGAATTCTGGGGCCGGACTCCCTGACCATGCTCAGCCGGTATCGTGCTGACTATGGTGTGATCGGCATCAGCGGAATCGACGAGGACGGCACGCTGCTGGATTATGACGCGGAGGAGATTCGCGCATCCGAACTTATCCGTACCAATTCACGCAAGATTTTCCTGCTGGCCGATCACACCAAGTTCGGGCGGAGGCCTCTGATGGATGCGGGCAGTATCGCCGGTGTAACAGCCTTTTTCACGGACCGGATGCCGCCTGAGTCGATCTGCGAGATGCTTGCCGCTCATGATATCGCGCTTGTCATTGTGGGTGAAGATGTTCGAAAACGAACATTTTAGGCTTTGCAGCTAGTTGGTGACGGAATTGTGGCGTCTTTTTGCAGAATCCCGTCGAGATTTTTCCATTGCCAAAAAGGTCCGTGTTCGGATACGAAAATATCGATGCGTTTTTCGAACAACAGACGGGACCGATGAAGATGGCCGCAGCCGACGACTCCTCCACCGTATATGATCTGCTGATTGTCGGCGGCGGTGTTAATGGAACGGGTATCGCACGCGATGCGTCGGGGCGGGGCGCGTCCGTTCTGCTGGTCGAACAGGATGATCTTGCCAGCTACACCTCGTCCGCCAGCACCAAACTGATTCATGGCGGCCTGCGCTATCTGGAATATTACGAGTTCCGCCTTGTCCGTGAGGCGCTGATCGAGCGTGACCGGCTTCTGGCCATTGCGCCACATATCATGTGGCCGCTGCGTTTCGTGCTGCCGCACTCCCCGGAACAACGTCCTGTCTGGATGATCCGTCTGGGACTGTTTCTTTACGATCACCTCGCCCCGAAGATGAAGTTGCCCAAATCCCGGGCGCTTAATCTGAATACGCATTCAGCCGGTCAACCGCTGCAGGATCAGTACAGAAAGGGCTTCGTCTATTCCGACGGGTGGGTGCAGGACAGTCGCCTTGTGGTGCTGAACGCGATGGACGCGGCCAACCGTGGCGCGGACATCCGCACCCGCACCCGTCTGGTCTCCGCGCGCCGCGTCAACGGTATCTGGGAAGCCGAGATCGAGGACATGCTCAAGGGCGGCACGAAAACTGTTCGCGCCAAGGGTGTTGTGAACGCCGCTGGTCCGTGGGTCGCGCGTCTGCTGTCCAACCAGCTTGATCTGCCGAATTCGAAATCCGTGCGTCTGGTCAAGGGTAGTCATATTGTCGTACCGCAGATATTCGACGGTCCGCAGTGCTACATCTTTCAGAACCCTGACAAACGCATCGTGTTCGCAATCCCTTACGAGCAGCGCTTCACATTGATCGGCACGACCGATGTGACGTGGAACGAAGAGCCGGGTCTGGTTCAGATTTCTCCGGATGAAATCAAGTATCTCTGTGAAAGCGTGAACCGCTATTTCAAGGAGGACGTCAAGCCGAGCGATGTCGTGTGGAGCTACGCCGGTCTGCGTCCGCTCTATGATGACGCCGCCGCCAATGCGTCTGCCGTGACGCGTGATTACGTGTTGGATCTCGACAATACGGATGGTGCGCCCCTGCTATCCATCTTTGGTGGCAAGATCACGACCTTCCGTAAACTGGCGGAGCACGCGCTTGAAAAGCTTGCGCCGGTTCTGCCTGCCGTGGGAGGCTATTCCTGGACAGCCGACGCGGCCCTGCCGGGGGGGGATCTGGGAACAGGTGGTTTTGAGGCCGCCCTGAACCGTTTCCGTGACGCGGCTTCCTTCCTGTCCCTGCCGCTGGCGTGGCGTCTGATGCGAACCTACGGCATGCGGGCTTACGATGTTGTCGGAACAGCCAGGTCGCTTTCCGATATGGGCGAGGATTTCGGTCAGGGTATGACGGCCAGCGAAGTCGATTACCTGATCGCAAACGAATGGGCACGGGCGCCGGAGGATGTGCTATGGCGGCGTACCAAGATCGGTCTGCATATGACCGAAGAGCAGCGTCAGCGTGTGGGCGCGTATATAAAAGAAAAAGTCGGTTAACGGCTATCGGAGCAGCATGACAGACCGGAAAAAACTGATCGGCGAACTTATCGCCGAATGTATAGCGGTTTTCATAATCATCCTGTTCGGTGATTCTGTCGCCGCCATGTATTCCCTCTATGATCCGAGCCCTTACAGGACGGCTTACTGGGGGGTGTGCATCGTGTGGGGCCTCGGCGTGACCATCGCCATTTATGTGACAGGCGCGGTCTCGGGCACTCACGCCAATCCGGCGGTGACGCTTGCTCTGGCGGTGTATCGCGGGTTCTCATGGGCCAAGGTCGTGCCTTATTGCGTGGCGCAGATTCTGGGCGGCTTTCTGGGAGCAGTCGTGGTTTACACGCTGTTTGAGCCTGTCATCGCACATTATGCCGTCGCGCATGGTCTGGATCGTTTTCACGATGGCGTGGCGGCAGGCGTGTTCTTCACCCATCCGGGTGATTTCGTGACGCCGATGCATGCTTTTCTGGTTGAAATCGTCCTGACGGCCATGCTGGTTTTCGGGATTTTCGCAATCACGTATGAGCACAACACCATGGCGCCACAGGCGAATTCCGGTGCGTTGATCATCGGTCTGCTCGTGGCGATCATTGGTGCGTCCGCTGGTTATCTGGATGCCTGGGCGATCAACCCGGCGCGTGATTTCGGGCCGCGCCTGTTCTGCTATCTCGCAGGCTGGGGGCCGCAGGCTCTGCCTTCTCCGGGCAATTACTGGTGGGTGCCTGTTGTTGGTCCGCTCTGTGGTGGTCTTCTTGGAGCCGGGCTTTACCGTACCCTTGTCCAGCCTTTCATGCCGAGGCCCGCTGTGACGGTTTCCTCAATCGAAACATCTGTCTGACCGTTAAGGAACTGCCATCATGATCAAACAGGATCGTATTCTGGCGATTGACCAGGGAACCACTTCCACCCGCAGTATTGTCTTTGATATGAAGGGGCAGGAGATTTCGGTCGCACGGCAGGAGTTCCGCCAGTACTATCCGCAGCAGGGCTGGGTGGAACATGATCCTGAAGATATCTGGCGCGATGCAAAAACAACCGCGCAGGAAGCGATCGAACGTTCCGGCGGCGTCGATCGTATTGCGGCAATTGGTATTACCAACCAGCGTGAAACCATCGTTGTATGGGATCGTAAAACCGGCAAGACGATTCATAACGCCATTGTCTGGCAGGATCGTCGGACAGCCAAGCTCTGTGCGGAACTCAAGAAGCAGGGGAAGGAAGAACTGGTCGCAAGTCGTACCGGTCTGCTGCTCGACCCTTATTTCACAGCCACGAAGCTCGCATGGATACTCGACAATGTAGAAGGAGCGCGGGCGCGGGCTGAAAAGGGCGAGCTGGCCTGTGGCACGATTGACTGCTTTCTGCTGTGGCGTCTGACGGATGGAAAGGTCCACGCGACGGACGTGACCAATGCTTCCCGCACACTGCTGTTCGATATCCATCGTCAGCAATGGGATGACGAGCTTCTTGCGCTCTTCAACATTCCGGCGGCCCTGCTTCCGGAGGTCAAAGACAGCAGCGGCGTTTTTGGTGAAAGCACGCCTGATCTGTTCGGTCGTGCGGTGCCGATTGCCGGTATTGCTGGCGACCAGCAGGCCGCTGTTGTCGGCCAGACCTGTTTCAAGCCGGGCATGGCCAAGGCGACCTACGGCACGGGCTGCTTCGTTCTGCTGAACACTGGCGAGAAACCGGTCGTCTCCCAGAACCGGATGCTCACGACTATTGCTTACCGCGTTAAAGGCAAGACGGCCTACGCGCTGGAGGGCTCCATCTTTGTTGCCGGTGCAGCGATCAAATGGCTCCGTGATGGTCTGCATCTGATCACACACGCTTCCCAGACTGACGACATGGCGACACGTATCCCGCACAGCCATGGTGTCTATATGGTGCCGGGTTTCGTTGGTCTTGGCGCGCCACACTGGGACCCGGATGCGCGTGGTCTGATCTGCGGTCTGACGCTTGACGCCACTGAGGCGCATATTGCCCGTGCGGCTCTGGAATCTGTAGCCTATCAGACGCTCGACCTCGTGGCGGCGATGACGCAGGACGGAGGCGGCACGGCTGAAACACTGCGTATCGACGGCGGCATGGCGGCGAATGACTGGTTCTGTCAGTTCCTGTCCGACATGCTGCAGGCGAAAGTCGAACGTCCCAGACAGATCGAAACAACGGCCCTTGGCGCTGCGTTCCTTGCTGGCGTGGGTGTGGGGCTATGGAATGATCTGGAGGAGGTCGCTTCCGAATGGCAACGCGGCGCGCTATTCGAGCCGAAGATGGAGGCGACGATCCGCAAGGACATGATTGATGGATGGCACGTTGCTGTTCGTCGGACGCTCAGCCATATCTGAGCGTTCTGTTCCGGGCTGGGAGGCAGATCTTCTACTCCATTGGGTGGAGTAGAGGATTTTCAGACTGCATTTCAGCTCGAAAGTCCATGTGGCTCTATGAGCCGTTCTAACGGTGTTGCAGGGTCGACTATATCTTGCTGGCAGTGAGCGGTGGGAAACCACCGCTTTTTGCTAAGTGCCCTTTTGAAAATCGTGCCGGGCTGAGGTTGGCGTGTGGAAGCTGCCTCAACTCGATGTGGAAGTGGCGGCAATCCGTCATTTCCATAAGCCGAACGTATGATCAGTCAAGCCTGTCTGACGACAGAGGACGATTTCCCAAGTTAAATCTAATGCTTCTATTTTTTTGAATGATATCAAGATTTATTTGGTAAATATACTTCTGTTTTTATGAATGCTCACTTTTTGATGATTGAAGCTGTGCTGAGCAGATCAAGCGAGGCTTGTCTATGCGCATTGCATATGCTGAGATATGAATGAAATTCATGTTTTAATGAAATCAAATCATTTTTATTCAACGAAAAGCTGGGGCATAAGGACGATGCTTCTGCTTGAAGGCAGAAAAATACCACTGAATAAAAGAAAATCAGAAGTAAAAGTCGGATTTATTTCAATTCCGATCAGCAGGCTCTGATTTCGTAGAAACAGGATCAATGACGTGATTGAAGAATCTGCATTCAATATTAGAAGGATTGTATTCGATGAGAATTATCATCCTTCAGAGAATACGCGTCTTACGACGAATTTCGCCAATCTGGCGAGGGGGGATAGCCGTCAGGAAAACCTGCGTAATGTTCTGACGATGATTGATAATCGTTTCAATGATCTTGCCTGTTGGGATAATTCCAGAAGAGATCGATATTCTATTGAACTTGAAATTATTTCTTTTGAGATGAATGTTGATTCTGGAAATAAGACGGATGCCTTCCCTCTGATTGAAGTTCTGAATACGAATATTCTTGATAAAAAAACAGGTAAAAAAATTGAAGGAATGACGGGGAACAATTTTTCTTCATATGTAAGGGACTATGATTTTAGCGTGTTGTTGTTGGAGCATAACAGGAACTTGTCCGCGTTTGATACGCCGCGTCATTTTGGAGAGTTGCACGGGAACCTCTTTAAATACATTATAAATTCAAATCTCTATAAGAAAAATTTCAGAAAATATCCGGTTATCTGCCTGAGTGTTTCAAGCAACAGGACCTATCATCGAACCGAAAATCAGCATCCTGTGTTGGGCGTGGAATATCACCAGCACGAAGATTCGCTGACCGATCAGTATTTTGAAAAAATGGGAATGCAGGTGCGCTATTTTATGCCCGCCAATAGTGTTGCACCCTTGGCATTCTATTTTTTCGGTGATCTCGTTTCTGATTATTCAGACCTTGAACTCATCAGTGCCATCAGCACAATGGAATCTTTTCAGAAGATTTACCGTCCTGAAATTTATAACGCCAACTCTGCGGCGGCTGATTGTTATCAGCCAAGTTTGAAGCATCAGGATTATTCAGTAACCCGGATTGTCTACGACCGGGAAGAACGCAGCAAGCTGGCTGTAGAGCAGGGAAAGTTTACCGAACAGAACTTCATCAAACCGTATCGGGATAGCCTTGAGCGTTGGTCTGCCACTTATTCCGTTTAATCAACCAGAAAGACAGGGTCATCTATCGTGAAAACATTGCTTCCCACTTCTACGGCCGGTAGCCTGCCCAAGCCTTCATGGCTTGCAAAACCTGAGACACTCTGGTCGCCCTGGAAATTGCAGGGTGAGGAACTTGTCGAGGGCAAACAGGATGCCTTGCGTCTGACACTGGATGATCAGGATCGCGCGGGTATTGATATCGTCAGTGACGGTGAACAGACGCGCCAGCATTTTGTCACGACATTCATTGAACATCTCAGTGGCGTTGATTTCGAAAACCGTCAAACAGTCAGAATTCGTAATCGTTACGATGCGAGCGTTCCATCAGTCGTAGGTGACGTGACACGGGAAAAACCCGTCTTTGTCGAAGATGCGAAATTTCTACGTAAACTGACGAAGAAACCAATCAAATGGGCGCTGCCTGGTCCCATGACGATGATTGATACGCTTTATGACGATCACTACAAAAGTCGCGAAAAGCTGGCATGGGAGTTCGCCAGAATACTCAATCAGGAAGCGAGGGAACTGGAAGCGGCTGGTATCGATATTATCCAGTTCGATGAGCCGGCGTTCAATGTTTTCTTTGATGAGGTAAATGACTGGGGTATTGCCGTTCTGGAAAAGGCAATCGAAGGTCTCAAGTGCGAAACCGCAGTTCATATCTGCTATGGTTATGGTATCAAGGCCAATATCGACTGGAAAAACACTCTAGGGTCAGAATGGAGACAATATGAGGAAATTTTCCCCAAATTGCAGAAATCCAGTATCGATCTGATTTCGCTCGAATGCCAGAATTCTCGCGTGCCAATGGATCTCATCGAACTCATTCGCGGCAAAAAGGTGATGGTCGGTGCTATTGACGTGGCAACCAGCACCGTTGAGACACCTGAAGAAGTCGCCAATGTCCTGCGAAAGGCGCTTCAGTTCGTTGATGCGGACAAACTCTATCCTTGCACCAATTGCGGCATGACGCCTTTGTCCCGGAAAGTTGCAACAGGCAAGCTCAATGCCTTGAGTGCAGGTGCGGAAATCATCCGGAAAGAGCTTGCCGCTTAGCAGATGTAAGGGGCGCGTACAGCCCGACAAACGTCTTGTGGTTTCCTTGAATATGATATGCTGTTCACGTTCAGGGAAGCTGTAAGAAACGTTGCTTTCATACTGTATTCCTGCAAAACTCTTTGGGAAATATGTCAGAAGTTTTTGTAAGGATTTATAAAAACAAGCGGAAGTGATTATATAAGTCCGATCTGTTTACTGGGTGAAATATGGGTTTTCTGGAACGCAGCCATCTGACCATCATTCGGGAAGTCGCCCGGGAGGGTTCTCTGACGGCTGCAGGAATGCGTCTGCACCTGACTCAACCAGCACTCAGCCATGCTATTCGCAAGATTGAAAACCAGCTTGGGGTAAAGATCTGGCGACGGGAAGGGCGCTCCCTCGTACTCACGCAGGCAGGTGAGTGGCTGCTGTCTCTGGCGAACCGCCTGCTGCCTCAATTTGAACTGGCGGAAAAGCGTCTCGAACAGTTCGGCAATGGAGAACGTGGCACGCTCCGTATCGGGATGGAGTGCCATCCCTGCTATCAGTGGCTTCTGAAAATCGTATCGCCTTATCTGGAGCGATGGCCAAAAGTCGATGTTGACGTCAGGCAGAAGTTCCAGTTCGGCGGTATCGGCGCCTTGTTCAGTAACGAGATCGATATTCTGGTTACCCCTGATCCGCTTTATAAACCCGGCCTGAAATTCATTCCGGTTTTTGATTATGAACTCGTTCTGGTTGTCGGTCCGGAACATCCCCTGCGTGGGGCACGGTTTGTCGTGCCGGAACAACTGGCAGGCGAAACCCTGATCACTTATCCCGTTCCTCCGGAACGACTTGATATCTACACGCAGTTTCTGCAACCGGCGGGTATCGGTCCAAGACAGCAGAAACAGATAGAAACGACTGATATCATGCTGGTCATGGTCACACGTGGAAGGGGCGTCGCAGCACTTCCACGCTGGCTTGTTGAGGAATATGCCGCGCGCTTTGAGCTTTATCCTGTAAGGCTTGGGAAAACTGGCATTGCGAAACAGATATTTCTTGGCTGTCGTGAAACTGATGAAGAGATTCAGTATCTGAAGGATTTCATCAGTTTCGCGGCTTCGCCCGATCTATCCGTTTAAAGGTCGGCTCGGATTTTTTATCTGAGATCAGAGACAAACGCTCTCGATCTTCACCGGCTGAACTGAGGCAGATGTTACGCTGCCTCGGGTGAAAGTCTTCCGCGCCGGGATAGCAGCACCATGACAATGCCGATTGCTGCCAGACCGAGACCAAGCGCCGAGACCATAAAATAACCCATGCCTAGTGACAGAACGCTGCCGCCCAGAGCGGCGCCCAGTGCATTGCCCAGATTGAAGGCCCCAATGTTGACCGAGGACGCCAGTCCCGGAGCCTGATGTGCGGCCTGCATCGTACGCATCTGCAAGGCCGGCATGATTGAAAAACTGGCAATCCCCCAGAGAAACACGCCGATCAGCGCTCCAGCCGACGTTTGCGCCGCGAGAGGGAATGCCAGCATGATCAGTCCGAGGATCGGGAAGAAAATCAGCAGGGTTTTGGTCAGGGACATATCCGCCGCCCGTCCGCCTACGGCATTACCGATACTGAAACCGACACCAATAAGCATCAATGCCGCAGTCACAAGTTTCGGGCCCGCGTGAGTGATGCTCTCCAGCATCGGCACGATATATGTGTAGAGTTCAAACATCGCACCCGCGCCAATGACCGTAACTCCCAGCGCCATCAGCACATTGGGACGGAGCATGACTTTCAGCTCGGCGGCTGCATTCGGGCGTGGTCCAGCTTCGGCGAGGGGGAGAAACAGGGACAGGGCGGCCGCCGCGACCAGACCGAGAAGCGAGATCGCCATGAAAGCCTGTCGCCAACCCAGTGTGTCGCCCATCCATGTCGCTGCGGGCACGCCCAGAATATTTGCAATCGTCAGACCCATGAACATGCTGGCGACGGCGCTGGCTCTTCTGGAGCGGTCAACGAGGCTCGCTGCTTCCACGGCGCCCAGTCCGAAAAACGCGCCGTGCGAGAAGCTTGTGAAGACGCGCGCCAGCAGCAATTCCGTGTAAGTCTCGCTGGCGGCGGCTGTCAGATTGCCTATAGTATAGAGGACCATCAGCCCGATCAGCGCATATTTGCGCGGATATCGCGCAAGAAAGAGCGTGATGAGCGGAGCCCCGGCCATGACGCCGAAGGCATAGGCGCTGACCAGTCCACCCGCTTGCGGCACACTGGTATGCACGCCATGCGCCAGAACCGGAAGCAGTCCCATGGGGGTGAATTCCGTCACGCCGATGGCGAACGCTCCGAGGGCAAGGGCGAGCAGAGCCTTGTTCATTCTGTCCATTCCGCTTCTGTTTGACTATCTCAGATAGCGAATGTTGCTCAGAAACAGAACCCGTCCGGAAAAATGACTGTCGGACGAGGGGCTTTCGACCGGCTTGGGGGAGCTTTTCAGTCGTGATTACGGCGTTATGAATCATTTGTGACATGCTTGAATGGAGGCAGAACTCTGATCAGACTGGTTCTTCAGTCTTGCGATTTATGGACAGAGAGAGGTCGTCCGGATGCTTTGCCTCAAAAGAAGAACCTTTCTGTCGTTCGCCGGTGGGGCGGGACTGCTCACGACGATGGGTGCGCGGGCCGCTCTTCCGGTTCGCCCACCTCTGCGACCACACAAATCCTTCTCTTTTCTCTTCATTACCGATACGCATCTTCAGCCTGAACTGAATGCGGCGGAGGGCTGTCATCAGGCCTTTGTAAAAGCCCGTTCCATCCGGTCCGATTTTGTCATACAGGGCGGCGACCATGTCTTTGACGCATTGGGTGTGAATGCCGGACGCGCCTCAATGCTGATGGATCTGTATAAAAGAACAGCCGACGATCTGAAATCGCCAGTCCATCACACAATCGGCAACCACGACTGTTTCGGCGTTTATACAAAGAGTGGTGTGCAACCAACCGATCCTTTATATGGCAAGAAGTTTTTCGAGGATCATTTCGGTCGGCTTTATTATTCGTTCGATCACAAGGGCGTCCATATCATCGTGCTGGACTCGATCGGGATCACAGAAGATCGTGGTTATGAAGGCTGGATCGATGACGCCCAGCTTGCCTGGCTGGCGCACGATCTCGCAGCGCAACCGGTTGGAACACCGATGATCGTTGTCACCCATATTCCTCTGGTGACTGCCGCTGAGGATTACGCGGCGCCGCAGGCGGTTCCTCCCAAGCATCATGTCATGAGTGTCAGAAACGCCTATCAGGTGCTGCCGTTATTTGATCAGTACAACATTATCGGCGTGTTGCAGGGACATACGCATATAGTGGAGCGGATCGACTGGCACGGCATTCCATATATCACTGGTGGCGCGGTGAGCGGCAACTGGTGGCATGGCACACGTTATGGGACACCTGAGGGGTTCATGGTCGTGCATGTCGAAAACGGCGTCATGAGAACACGCTATGAAACATATGGGTTTCATAGCGTTGACCCGCACGATACATGAGCTGGTAGCGCGAAGGTCTCCTGAACGGAGGTTCAGTCCAGGATCCATCTGTGCTGAAGGCCGATATGTCTCATGATGGGTTTGATGGGCGTGCCGGGTGTCTGGTGACAGATGGCGAAAAACTCATCGATGATACGATAATGGTCATACTGGATATTGTAGGAAGGAAGGCCTCCGGCAGCCATGGCGCCGTTCCACCAGCGTTTGTTCGCTTCCGCGGCTTCGGGTGTGCTGGGTTGATAGTCTTTCAAGGCCTGAGAGACGGTTTCGCAAGGACCGTCATAGGAGAGGTGCAGTTCTTCCAGATTGATGGATTGCGCCTGTGCTGTCTGGAGCCACACAGTCAGACTCAAAAGACAGTAGGAGAGCAGGCCCGTCACAGTCGGGTGTTCGCGGACTGAATGGCATCCTGCTGAGATTATCAGTGAGAGTCTTGCGGCAATCATGTGAACTGATTGCACGGCATGGTCTTTAATTATTGATAAAAAAGTACACAAATACTGAATATTCGTGTGCTTTTCACTCAATCTGAAACGCGGTTTTATTCCTGATCGATCGACCGCTTCGGCAATAAAGCCGGGATGAACACCAGTGTCGCCAGAAGCGTGCAGCCCAAAGAAAGCAGCAGCAGGCGTCCCATGCTGGCGGTCCCGGGATGGTGGGAAAGCGCCAGAGAACCGAAAGCCGTGCCGGTTGTCAGGGCCGAAAACAGTACGGCGCGGGCGGTTGGTGAGGCGAGGGGCTGCTGCACGCCTGCCCGCCAGTTCATCACGAAATAGATGTTGAACGACACGCCGACACCCAGAAGCAGCGGCAGGGCAATGATGTTGGCGAAATTCAGGGTTTCCGGAACGGTCACGATCAGAATGACGGTCATCAGGGCGGACAGCAGGAGGGGCGCCAGAACCAGCCCCATATCCAGCACCTTGCGCAGCGCGAACAGCAGGATGATCGCAATCATGATGATGGCGGAAATGGCGGCTGTCTTGAACGCTCCGACGATGGTTTTCGCGCTCTCGACGATATCCACGGCCGATCCTGCCATTTCAGGCGAAAGCGGACGGACTGTCTTGACGAAGCTGTGCAGCGCGCCGGGTTGTGACATCAGGCCGCTGGGGTGAATCTCCACCAGAGCGCGTCCATCGGGCAGCAGATAATCACGCTTGATGATGTCCGGCACATCGTTGAGCGTTACCGGCTGGGCGGACAGCACGTCTTTCAGTGTGTCGAGCTGCATGGGCAGAAAGCGGACCAGTGCATCATTGGCCCGCAGGGCCAGTGCGTCAGGCGCCGTCGCGAGTTTGGCGAGAGCGGCCTGAATGCGGCGCAGCGGATCGGTCGGAGCAAGGCTGTCGAGAATGCCCGAGAGCGCGGAAGCTGCGGAGGCTGCGGAAGCCTTGATGGCAGCGGCATCGGGGGCAGGCTGCGGGCTTTGCGCAGTCAGACCGGGGATAAGAATCTGGGCGGCGTCCTGAATCAGGGCCAGCTTCGCGTCCTGATCCTCGGGGACGTAGGAACCCAGCCACATGGCGTCATGCACACCCGGCAGTTTTCCGGCCTTCTCCGCCACGGCTTTGGCGGTATCGAGATTGGGTGCGAGATATTCGGCGCTGTAGGGTGATGAGACAGGATTGCTCATCAGCAGATGCAGGGTCCGCATGCCTTCGGACCGGGGGTCTTTCGTATGCAGCGGATCGCCGTCGAATTTCAGGTTGGGAATGAGGACTGCGCCCACAACCGCGATGACCGCAAAGATGGCGAGCAGAGGCTTGCGCCAGTGGCGGATCATCCGGTCAACCGGTTTCATGAAAGCATAGCCGGTTCGCGCATGATCCATCGACGGGCGGAACAGGCGTAGCAGAGCGGGCAGAAGCAGGATGGTGCAGACAAACGCCACCAGCATGCCGATGCCTGCGATCAGACCCAGTTCCGCAACGCCGAGAAACGCTGTGGGCGTAAAGGCAAGGAAACCCGCCGCTGTCGCCAGCGCCGCGACCAGAATCTGGTGACCGGTTTCCTCGCCGGTCTTGAACAGTGCTTCTTCCAGACCGGCTTCTCCGGACTGTGTGGGCTGCTGTCCGCGCAGTCTCACCGAGAACTGGATGGCGAAGTCGACGGCGATACCGACAAACAGGATCGCGAAGGCCACGGAAATCAGGTTCAGCGTGCCGACAGCGACAGCCGCGAAACCGGTTGTGAGCAGAAGCCCGGTGATCAGGGTGATCACGATCGGCACGATGACGCGCCATGTGTGAACAGCCAGCGTCAGCCACAGGATGACGAGAGCGAGCGAACCGAGCAGGCCGGCGACCATACCGTCGGCGACGGTGGCGAATTCCTCGTCACTGATCTGCACATCGCCGGTCAGATAGACATGGGCGTGACCGCTTTGCACGAATTCCAGATCTTTCGCTGCGGCGCGAATGGTGTTGGAGGCAGCGCCACCCGGCTGGAACGAGCCGTAATCCAGTTTTGGCTGGGTCATCACGAACTGGTAGCGACCAGCCAGATCCGTCAGATTTCCGGCCAGAAGCTGTTGCCACGACAGAAATTCAGGATGACCGTTCGCTGCTGCTTCAAGGTTGTTGGCGAAGCCGTTCAGAGGAGCCTGAAACCCTGCCAGATTGGCCTGACCACGTTTGACGCCTTCCGCGATCAGCCCGAGCGCGTCAAACAGACCGCGTGCTGACGGGTCCGCCGCCAGAGCGCCGAGAAAGGGCTGGGCCGCGACCGTGTCATCCAGAACCTTGGCGAGAGCCTTCTGGTCGAGAAACATCAGCCCGTTGCGGTTCAGGTAAGCATTGTCGTCGGGCAGGCGGATATAGTTGAAGTGCTCATGATCTCCAGACAGCCTGTCCGCCAGAGCGCGGGCTGTGGCGCGTCCTTCCTCAGGCAGGTCGGCCTCGATGACCGCAACCAGAAGATTGTCCTTCTGGGGGAACAGCTTCCCCATCATGTCAGAGCGTTTTTTCCAGGCCAGCCTGTCGGACAGCATCTTGTCCGTATCGGTGGTCACACCGAGATAATTATAGCTCACCCAGACGGATGTCGCGGCCAGCAGCATGAACAGTGCGACGACGAGAGAGGCGCGCTTGGCGCAAAAGACAATCAGTCGGCCAATAAAAATGGAGATCATGTGAGGTCTTCAGGCCCTTGCCGTTGACAGCGCAAGATTGGCCAGCCCCGACAATTCCGTGACCAGCCCATGTTGAAGCAAAGGCTTGGTTTGGCTGAACCGGCGGCGGGATGCAAGGGGGAGAGCAGGTCTGCTGTGGCAGAATGGAGATTTTCAGATATGTCGTGAGGGGTGGAGGTATTCTTGGTGACGACCGCAATATGGAAGAAAGAGGTCGCTTCATTTGTGTGAGGCTGAATATGAGCAATAGAAAGAAAAATATTCAGATATAATACATCAATCGAATTGATGTTTATTCGAACGGATCAGGATCGTAATCCACGCCCACCAGATACAGTCCTTCCGAGGGGGCTGTCGGGCCGCCTGCACAGCGATCACGCGCTTCCAGAGCTGCGCGCAGACGGTCGGAATCCCAGCGGCCGCAGCCGACGAGTTGCAGTGTGCCGACCAGATTCCTCACCTGATGGTGTAGGAAAGACCGAGCCTCAACATCGAACAGGATCATCTCGCCATCACGGATGATATCCAGCCGGCCCAGAGTGCGGACGGGGCTTCTCGCCTGACAGGCGACGGCCCGGAAGGTCGAGAAATCGTGCGTTCCCAACAAAATACGGGCGGCGGACTGCATGGCCACCGCATCGAGCGGGTGACGCACATGCCATACCCTGCTGGCTTCGATACCAGGACGAGAAGGGCGGTTCAGCAGTCTGTAGCGATAGCGGCGACGGATGGCGGAGAAACGGGCGCTCCATGTGGGATCGACGGAGGCAGCCTGTAGGACCACCACCGGATGCGGTTTGAGATGGTAGGAAAGACCGTCGCGCACCGCACGCGGATTGAGCGGCAGGGAGGCGGGAAAATCCAGATGCGCGACCTGTCCCGTCGCGTGAACGCGTGCATCCGTCCGCCCGGCTGTGATGCTGGGAACATCCCGTCCGCCAGCCATGCGGGAGGCAGCCTCTTCCAGCAGTTGTTGTACGGACAGGCCGCTTTTCTGCCGTTGCCAGCCCACCAGTCCGGTGCCGTCATATTCGATTTTTACGGCCCAGCGCTGCCGGTCTTCGGGTGCGTGGCTCTGGCTGAAAAACGCCGGAGGACAGTCGTCAGTCATGACCCTAGGCGCGTGCCGACAGCCACGGACTGCCCGCGCAGGAATGCCTCCGTGTCCATCATGCCGCGTCCGGGACGCTGAATGCGGCAGATGCGGAGAGCCGAGTCTTCGCCGCAGGCTACAGTCAGACGATCATCCAGAACCGCACCCGGCGTGCCGGAACGTGCCGCTTCGACCGCGACGGCATCGATCTTCAGGGTGACGCCATCCAGCGTGGTGAAAGCGCCGGGCCACGGTGTCAGGGCGCGTACCTGTCGATCAATGGTTTCCGCAGACTGAGCCCAGTCGATGCGACCATCCTCCTTCGTGAGCCGGGCGGCGTAGGTCACACCGTCTTCAGGCTGCGGGACGGCGGGCGGGCGATCACGCAGCACATCCACCACCGTCTTCGCGCCCAGCGCCGCCAGTTCGTCATGCAGGCTGCTCGCTGTCGTGATCGTCGTGACCGGCACGCCGACTGAGGACAGCATGTCGCCCGTGTCCAGACCGACATCCATCTGCATGATCGTCACGCCGCTTTCCCTGTCTCCGGCCAGAATCGCGCTCTGGATGGGGGAAGCGCCCCGCCAGCGCGGGAGCAGGCTGGCGTGGATGTTCAGACAGCCCCGCTCAGGCGCATCGAGCATCGCTTTCGGCAGAATGAGCCCATAGGCCGCGACAATGGCAACATCGAATTTCTGCGCGGCGAACCAGTCCAGCTCTTCCTGATTGTTCTTCAGTTTTTCCGGACAGCGCACGGGAATCCCGAGGGTCTCCGCCGCATGATGCACGGGAGAAGGCCGGAGCGCCTTGCCGCGTCCTGCTGGGCGAGGAGGCTGGGTATAAACGACCGCAACCTCATGTCCGGCGTCGCGGAGAGCGTAAAGCGCCGGAACGGCGAAATCGGGCGTGCCCATAAAGGCCAGACGCATCGGTCTGTTCTCCGCAAGTCAGATCCGGGCGGGGGAAGAAGTGTCCGCCCAGAAGTGTGAAGGCTGTGGCGCGGGAGGCGTTCAGTGTTTGATGAGCTTCTGCTCTTTGGCCAGACGGCGCATGATCATGTTGCGACGCAGCGTGGAGAGATGATCCACGAACAGCACGCCGTCCAGATGATCGATCTCGTGCTGGATGCAGGTTGCCAGCAGTCCGTCCACTTCACGCTCGCAACGCTCGCCTGCAACGCTGGTCCAGCGAACCCGTACAGCTTCCGGTCGGACGACTTCGGCATACTGGTTGGGAAGGGAAAGGCAGCCTTCCTCACGCGGCGTCATGACTTCGCTTTCCGTGAGGATTTCGGGATTGATGAGAACGATCGGCTGGCGGTCTTCGGCATCGCCCAGATCGACGATGACATAGCGTTGACTGATCCCCACCTGCGGCGCGGCCAGACCGATGCCGGGAGCGGCATACATGGCGGAAAACATGCCGGGAAGGGTCGCTTTCAGCACATCCATGTCCTCAGGGCGAACAACGCGGGCTTTCTGGCGCAGCACGGCCTGAGGGGCGACAAGAATTCTGGTGGGCGCGGCAGTGGCCCCGGCGAGGGAAAAATCGACGTCGTTCATAGCGCCGGTTTAGCGAGGCTGCTTCTGTTTTTCCAGCCCTCACTTACCGGGAGGCGTGCCTGCCTGTCGGAGGCAGGGCAACTGTCACCAGTTCCGTGGGCTGTAGGTGGCGGCGTCAGCCGGATCATAGGTCAGTGACAGGCGATCCACGCCCGATCCGGCATAGCGGCAGACGGCGAGAATGCTCTCCACCCGGCTCCCCGGAGACGCCAGATAGGGCACGGGCATACAGAGATACCACAGTCTGCCCCGGGAGCCGCCGGCGTCGCTGACGGCGAAGGCTTTTGGCGCGGAAACGGGGAGCGTGTCGTCATGACGCGGCGGCGTGTAGTGCAGCGTCACCTGTCCTGTCGCGTCGGGATAATACTGAAGGCCGCAGTCCTGAATGAACGCGGCCAGAGTCGGTTGTCTCAGCAGTGTCGTGTCAGGCTTTTCCTGAGTGCAGAGCTGCCGTTTGGTGTCCTCGTAACGGGCGCATCCCGAGAGGGCGAGAGCGCTCGCGAGACAGGCCAGAACCGGCAGCAGGGGGGGACACATCCGCTTAGACACGTTCGTCATCTTCCAGAGGTGGCGCAAGTTTGTCGCCCACCGCGAGCAGCATGGCGGTCAGCGGGGAGGCGAGAATCAGTCCCGGCGCGCCGAAAATGCCGCCGAAAAATGTCTGTGACAGCACGGTCAGTCCGGGCGGCATCTGCACGGCCTTGCGCTGGATCAGCGGAGCCATGACGTTGCCCTCGAAAAACTGCACCACGGCGTAGAGCGCGGCGACCATGGCGGTCTCGCGCAGACCGAGAGATAGCGCCAGCAGCAGGGCTGGAACAGCGCCGAGGATGGCGCCGATATAGGGAATGAAATTACAGAGCGCCGCCAGAAAACCGAGGCTGACCGCCAGAGGCACGCCGATAATCCACAGACCCATGCCTGAGAGGATGCCGACGACCGCCATGTCCAGCGCCTGTCCCGCGACCCAGGCCCACAGGGTGTCCGCCGCGACGAGCATGACTTCCTGCCCCCGTCCGCGCCAGTGACGGGGCACAAGCCGGAGCATGCCGTTGGCATAGAGAGAAGGAGAGGCTGCGAAATACAGTCCGGCGATCACCACCACGGCCAGCGTTCCCAGCACGCCGAATGCCGAGCCGAGAAAGCCGGTCATGGAGCCTGCGATCCGCGAGCCGAGCGACATCAGGCCACCGCTGCCCGTCGCGCCTCCGCCGTGACCGCCGAGCGAGGCCGGTAGATAGTTCAGCAGAACCTGCCCCTGCGGCCATGCGGCAAGCCGGTCCCGAAGCGCGTAGACCTGAGTCGTCAGGGCGTCACGCAGCTTGGCGGCCTGCGCGACGATGTCCGAGCCGCTGGACCAGCCGATTCCGACGCTCAGCGTGACCATCAGCAGACAGACGATGGCGAGCGCCGCGCCATAAGGCAGCTTCGTCCAGCGTTTCAGGATGCGGGCGAGTCCGTGCAGGATCACGGCGAATAATACGGACGCGAAGACCACCATGATCACGTCGCCGATCAGCCAGACCGACAGCATGACCGCAGCGATGGCCAGAGTGAGGCGAAGGATGCGGGCGATGCTGTCGAGTGGCGTTTCGGCGGGCGGCGGTGCGCTCTGTTCGTCGTCGGAAGTCTGCAATGAAGCCATGAGGGTCTCGGTCACCTGAAGCTGCGGCCATCGTTATCGGGCCTGACACGCGGCATAACGCCGCCATCAGGCTTTGGCTCACAAGAGCCGTTACATTTTTTGTAAAAAATGGTTCGAGAGGGAATTGATGACGGTTGGCTCAGCTTTGGCGAAACACGTGTTCGACGCACGGACCTGTCAGGCGGCGTCTTGTAGCCTGCAAACACAGTGTCCCATGCCGGTGCAGTCCGTCAGCGAGGCGTGACCCAGCCGTTGCCCGTCGAATCTCCCAGACTACCCGATCCGGTCGGGCCGGAATCCTGATAGGCTGAACCAAACCGCGACAGGTCGGCGCCGGTGACCGCATCGCGTGTCACATGCTGGGCGTGATCCGGGTCCGGACCATGCAGCATATCCATCGATGGGGCATCCTGATAACCGGGCGGCAGCTTTCTGCGTCCTTTGACATGCAGATTTTCGTGGCGGCCTGTCGTCGCCGTTGCTGCGCCGCTGTCCTCGCGCGTGGGGTCGCCGGACATCAGTTCAGCGCCCGACAGAGCGTCGCTCTGCTGCGCCAGCGCCTGTCCAGACAGGGACGCACCTGTGACCGTCAGAAGCAGCAGGAGACCCGCTTTGGAGGAAAGGCCGGTGAGTCTGGAAAGAGCACGCATGAATACAGATCTTTCAGGGCTGGGTTGCGGGCGGATGCTGGGCAGCCCATCGTCAGTGTCATTTCTCTCATTCTACAATCACCGCCACCCATCTTACAACCGCAATACACTACGGTCAGACGTGCTATCAGCGGTGGGGTGAAGAGCACGGCAGGAGAAAGCGTCAGTGACGGGGGATCTTTTCGACTTCCGCAACGCGATGGAGCCCGGACAGGACGAAAACAGGAGCGAACGCATCCAGATGGACCCGGGCGCCTTTGTTTTTCCTGGCATGGCGCTTTCGCGGGCGCCCGATCTGCTGGAGGCAGCCCGTCATATCGTCCGGCAGGCGCCGTTCAGGCATCTTGTCACGCCGGGTGGCCATCGCATGTCCGTCGCCATGACTTCTTTTGGGGATTATGGCTGGGTCTCGGATCGATCCGGCTATCGCTACAGCAGAATCAGGCCGGATACGGGTCAACTCTGGCCCGCCACGCCCGACCTGTTCAGATCACTCGTGGAGGAAGCAACGCAGGCGGCTGGTTTTCAACATCCGCCGCTGCAATCCGGGCTGCTGAATCTGTATCGTCCCGGAACCCGTCTTTCCCTGCATCAGGACAGGGATGAAGAGGATGTGGAAACACCGATTGTTTCCGTCTCTCTCGGTGTGGCGGCGACGTTCCTGTGGGGTGGGCTCGACCGTGCTGATCCTGTGCGCCGGTTTCGGCTGTCACACGGCGATGTGGTGGTGTGGGGTGGACCATCCCGGATGATGTACCACGGTGTCGCACCGCTGGCTGTATCCTCACACCCGCTGACGGGCGAGTGTCGTCTCAATCTGACTTTCCGTCAGGTCACAAGAGACGTGTAAGTCACGAAGTCTGTGAGACGGAAGTAAGTTTCAGTCGAAGCTGAAATGCGGTTTTTTCCGTGTGTTGATAAAAAGCTGCACGGCGTTGGAGGTGTCAAAGCCGGCTGGAAGGGGGCCAGCTATCCCGGCCGCCGTAATCGGCGCGGACATGGTGCGGGCAGGAAAACCGCAGCGGCTCAGTGCCGCCGCGACGCCGGAGGCAGTCCGGGGATTCTTGTCATAGACGTAATACTCCCCGATGCCGCGGGCGGAAAAGATCTGTGAGCGCTGAATCTTTCTGTCGATCTCTTCGAGAACGGCCTGCGTCTGGTCAGCCATGAAGGTCGCCTCCGCATCGCCTGCAAGCGTGATGATTTCGAAATCGTTCCCGAGATTTACAAAATCGTTCTGAAGGCAGAGGCGCGCCTCATCTGAAATGTCACGCCACACCACGTTCGCCTTGATCTGTTCCGCCTTTGCCCGCGCTTCCACAGCCTGTTTCTGCGCTGTCAGGATGGCGATCCGGGCGTTCTTGCCAGCGATGATCTGTGCAGAGCGGGCCTGATCCAGCCTGAAAAACATGTATCCCGAGCCGAGACCGGAACATAGACCGGCGACAACGGCGATCAGCAGGCTCCAGCCCGGATGATAATCCCGGTTCCATTTTTTCCGAAGGGAAAGGCGCTCTGTAATGTGTGTTGTCCGCATTGTGGTTCAGGACGTCCCGTCTCATGAAAACGGGGCAGGGCTCTGGCTGCGCCCGTCTGTTAACCGGGCTTTCATAAAGAAGAATTTTTCGGTCTCATAGACTGATTGTCTCAGCGCCGGAAAATCGGCTGCGTAACCCACTCTCACAGGAAAGCGGGATCGTGATAGTCTGGCGTAAACGATCTAACGGGAGTTTTCCATGAACGCCTACAACCATCTGCATCGTCTTTTCGGACGTCTTTCCGCTCTGGAAGATGCGGGTGGGCTTCTTTCATGGGACCGCGACACGATGATGCCGGAAGGAGCGTCCGGCCGCCGTGCGACGGTCATGGCGACACTTGGCGGTTTGCAGCACGAGATGCTGACTGCCCCCGAAGTGGCCGACTGGCTGGAAACGGCCAGCGCAGACGGTGATGTCTGGAAACAGGCCAATCTTAGCGAGATGAAACGGATTCATGCCCGCGCCGTGGCGGTGCCGGGTGATCTGGTCGAGGCGCTGTCCAAGGCCGGGTCAGAGGCGGAAATGATCTGGCGCAAGGCGCGGGTCGACAATGATTTCGGGAGTCTGCTTCCCTCCCTGCAGACGGTGCTCGACCTGACGCGTGAGAGCGCCACGGCGATGGGAGAGGCTCTGTCTGTTTCGCCATACGACGCGCTGCTGGATGGTTTCGATCCGGGGATGACGCAGGACGCCATCACACCGATCTTTGAGACCATCGCTCGGGATCTGCCGCCTTTATTGCAGGAGGTGCTTGAACGGCAGAAGAGAACTGGAGAAACTTCCTCGGTTGGTAACGCTCCTTTTCCGATTGCGGATCAGGAGAAACTTGGCGTGTCCATGATGCGGCAGGTTGGCTTCGACATGGCGCGTGGACGGCTGGATGTCAGTGCTCATCCATTCTGTGGGGGTGCTACGGATGATGTGCGTATCACGACACGGTATGAGGCCGATGACTTTCTTCCGGCCTTCCTCGGCGTGATGCACGAAACCGGGCATGCTCTGTATGAACAGGGATTGCCGACCGCGTGGCAGGGCCAGCCCGTTGGGCGGGCGAGGGGGATGACGCTGCATGAGAGCCAGTCTCTGCTGATGGAGATGCAGGTTACGCGGTCCCGTTCTTTTGCGACATTTGCCGCGCCTGTCATGGCTTCTGCATTTGGTGAACGGGGTTCATGGAATCCGGACGTTCTCTATCGACGCATGACGCGGGTCAGTCCCGGCTTTATCCGTGTGGATGCGGACGAAGTGACCTATCCGGCGCATATCATCGTTCGTTACGAGCTTGAGGTCGCCTTGATCGAAGGACGGCTGGCTCTGAAGGATCTTCCTGACGCATTCAACGCCCGTATCAAGGATATGCTGGGTCTGGATGTTCCTGATGACCGGCGCGGATGTTTGCAGGACATTCACTGGCCACTGGGTCTGTGGGGTTATTTCCCCTGTTACGCGCTGGGGGCTCTGACGGCGGCGCAACTGTTCGCGGCAGCAAAGGCGGCGTTGCCGGATATCGAGGATGAAATCCAGCGTGGCGAATTCGGCAATCTTCTGGCGTGGCTTCGCGTGTCAGTGCATGAGCGTGGCAGCAGTGCTTCGACGCAGGATATTATCAGCGCAGCCACAGGAAAGCCGCTGGGAGCTGAAGACTATCTGCGTCATGTTCGGTTGCGTTATGTCGATGGAGAGAGGTAAGTTTCTTATATAAAAGAATTTTTCAGATAGAATGATTGTCTGTGGTGACTGGGCGGCCGCATGAGAGAGAAATTCCGTATGGATGTTTCTCTCTCATGCGTGTTGGATGGAACTGAGACCAGTTGTGATTTTCCACTGTGCAAGGCAGGTCTCGTATGAAGCCTGTAACGTAAATCGTGGAAATTCTCTGAAAATATGTAGAGATACGTATCTGTCTGTTTAAAAATCCGCTGTCATTGGGTCGGGTCCAATCCGTCCGTCCGTTCGGTCCATTCGTGCGATGTCAGCCATATCCTGATTATCAAGTTCGAAGTCGAATACTGCCAGATTTTCGTCCAGACGCGACGGAGTGACAGACTTCGGTATCACAATGAATTCGTTTTGGATGTGCCAGCGGATGATAACTTGCGCGGCGGTTCTTTCATGTTTTTTCGCTATGGTCGCTATGACAGGACTGTTCAGTGTCTGACCCTGTCCAAGAGGACTCCATGCTTCCGTAAGGATTCCATGCTGCTTATGAAAATCCTGCAAGGACTGCTGTTGAAACTCGGGATGAAGTTCGATCTGGTTGATGGCAGGTGTAATTCCCGTTTCGGCGATCAGGGTTTTGATCTGGTCCGCGGTGAAGTTGGAGACGCCAATAGCGCGAATACGACCTTCATCACGCAGACGGATCATCGCACGCCAGGTTTCGGCATAAAGGTCTTTCTTTGGAACAGGCCAATGAATCAGGTAAAGATCAATGACATCCCGTCGTAATTTCTGAACGCTCTGTTCGAACGCTCGCAATGTTGAATCGAAACCCTGATCCGCGTTCCATAGCTTGGTGGTCAGGAAAATCTCAGGCCGGTCTGCTAGTGCTTCGCCCACTCCCTCTTCATTTCCGTAGATGGATGCTGTGTCGACTGCCAGATATCCTGCATTGATGGCGTAATGCACGATCGAGGTTGTCTTTTCAGGGGGAGTTTGCCACACCCCCAAACCAACCTGCGGCATATCAATGCCCGCGTTGAGGGAAAGAAACGGTTGCTTGACCATATGGATTGTCTCCTCGATTATTCGAACGATATTATCTTATCGCCTGTAGCCATGTCGTCATCCGGCTCTGGAATACCTGATATAGCAGATCGACTTTCAGGATAAGATGCGACAGAATTTGTTATGTCAAAAGACACAATCAAAAAATTTCGGTCATGCCGAAGAAATGTATTCACTCACTGTTTCATGATTATTGGGTTACAGTCGTGGTGATATGGAGAGGATGCGGTATTTTTCCGATGAGACCCGGAAAAATGCTCCCCACATACAGCAGACGGCAGATTTGAACGATGGCAAATATATCGAAAACTTATTGATTCATAAACTAGGGAAGGACGGTTACGCGTTTTCAGCGATAGAGGCACCGAGTCTCGTGATGAGTAGATGAGCCTCGTCTTCGGTCATGGATGCAGTTGGTTTGGAGACCGTGATGGCTGCGGAGCAACTGCCGTCACTCTCACGGATCGGCATGGAGACCCCCGACACGCCGTTGATGACGGCATTCCGTCGATAATCGTAGCCCAGTTTCTTCACCTGATCGATGCATTCATGAATTTTTTCCAGACCCAGCCCAAGTTCGCCATAGCGATTCTGGTTCGCGGCGATGATCGCCATCCGGTTGTCCGGTTCCTGACAGGCGAGAATCACCATGCCTCCGAGGCCGTATCCAAGTGGAAGACGACCACCGAGTCCATCGCTTCCGAGAATTGGCAATGCGCTATCGGTGATGGCCATGTCGGTGATAATGGCATCAAGTCCTGAACGTTCGAGCAGAAACGCCGAAGCATGAAACTCCTTGGCCAATGCGACAAGATACGGCTTCCATTGTTGAATCCGTTCCACAGGTGTCGTTCTGCGGTGTCCCAGAGAGAAAGCTGCAGGTCCAATACGGTAACGTCCGCGCTGTGTGCTCTGCGTCACGAGCGAGTGCTTGCGGAGCGCGAGAAGAGTACGATGAACGGAAGATTTTTCTGCTCCAACGATTTCAGCAAGTTCCCTGAGCGCCAGTCCGCGCCGTCCACATTCACCGAGAGCGATCAGCACCAACGCGGCCCGATCCGAATTTTGCGAGTATTGTCCGATATTATCCACTCGCAGTTTTTCATCCTCGGATTCAGAAGCATTCGCCGAGAGCCGATTCTTCAGGATCATGATCGGGGATTCTCCGCATTGATCGTGCGTTCCGGATGAGTCCAGGCGCAACATAGTGCTCCGATGATACCAGCGACGAGCGGAAGGCTCAACGCGGCGCTCCAGCTCCCGGTTTGCTTGACGATATAGACCATGGCGATCGGGGCGATACCGCTCGCGGCATTGCCCCAGCAGGTCGTCCAGCCAGCAAGCATTCCTGTTTGAGTCCGCGTAAGATCCTGAACGGATGTCCAGATGGAAATCTGGGATAGGCCGGAAAAGGCCAGAGCCACACTAAAGACCAGAATCATCAGGGTTGTGCTGTCAATCAGGTTTCCAACGACTGCCAACCCACCGCAGCACAGTGTTCCTACGATCCCCATCGGCGTACGGGCCCACCATATGGAACCCGTGCGTTTGAGGATGTGGTCCGCTATCATGCCACTGACAAAAACCGAAACGTAGAGAAAAAGCCAGGGCATGGAATAGAGCCACCCCATGGAAGTGTAACTCATATGGCGGTGTTGCATCAAATAGAATGGCATAAGCACTAGAAAAAACGACTGAATCGTCAGCAGGCACATATAATGCAACCCGATGGCCCAGAACTGGGTGGAGCCGAGCAGGTGGGTAAACTGGAGCCAGCCTTTGTCCTGTTTCCCGGTTATGTCAGGAGCGGGAAGAGGCGCAGAAGCCGGACGATCCCGGACAAGGACAAACCACAGAATGCTCCAGAGCACACCGGCTACGCCATAAACGAAAAAACTGAGTTTCCAGGAGTAGCGTTCTGTAATCTGTGTGGTCAGCGGTCCACCGAGCACCGAGCCTAAGTAAAGAAACGCGAGAAGAACGGAATTTGCTCTGGCGCGGCGTCCGGGAGCAAACCAGTTGTTGATTGTCACGATACTTGATGACCAGTCAGGAGACTGACCCGCTCCCATGAAAAGCCGCACAACCATGAAACCCAGAAAAGATCCGGCGAAAGGGGTCAGGATCGTCGCGAGAGACCATGCGAGGCAGCCCACGAACAGACAGATACGCGGTCCAAAACGGTTGACCAATATACCGGTCGGAACCTGAAGGGCGGCATATGTCCAGAGAACGCAGGAAATAATCATCGATATTTCGACGAGAGAAAACCCGAACTGCTCCTGTATCCGAGGAGCGGAAAGTGTCATGGCCTGCCTGTCCAGTGACATGAGAAAATTGATCGGCGCGATCAGACCAAAAAGAATCAGCCACGATTTTCCCTTACGGTCTTTCGACGTCCGGGGGAGTTCTTCGGTGCCCGCTACTGCACTGGGGCCATGGTCGTATGTTGCCTGCAAAGTCGTCACCTTCCAGATCCTTTAATGAAGAGGGACCGATTGTTCGCTTGTTGATATTTAATGCCTGGATACGTTGGTCTCAGGACCGGGGGATGGTTTCGGTCACTACATTACGAACATTCTCTTGGTTCTACACGATCAAATAATTTCGAATTCGTTATATCAGCTATCTCGTCTTAAGGTGCTACTCAAACGAGCATAGCGGGATTTGGAGCTGTCATCGGGTCGGCCCTTCTGAATATCAGTTATATTGTTTCATTGGACGGCATTATCAGAGATAGATTTCGGTAACGAAACGACAGTCAGGCTTGCCGACGGGATGTGAACCGCGTCGGTAAATTGGCAGGGCGCGTGCGATAAACTTGGGCAATATCGCTGGTTAACATTCTGTCAGATTTAGAAATGGAGAGAGTTTCAATGAGAGTATTCCGAAACTCAAGCGGTTTTCCGACTATCTTTCTTCTGCTGGCATCCTGTACGCTCACACCAATGGTCGCCTTGGCCGCGTCCATGAAATCGAAGAGCACGCGAAGCGTTGCGACACACGCTCCTTTGGGTGCCAAAACATCAGTTGTTACACCTCCCCAGCCTTCCAGAGCACGAACGCCCAGATCAACGAGGGCGGTCATGCAGTCGAATCCTGAACAGGTTCACGTCACTGGCATGCATCGGATGGCTGGCGGTCTCATGAAGCGACAGACGGCGCCGGAAGCCACCAGTTCCATCACGGCAGAGGCGATTGCCCGGAAATCTTCGATTGCATCTCCTCTGCAACTCATCTCCGCAATGCCCGGCGTCAATTATGGTACGCAGGATGCTTTCGGGTTGAGCATCCGCAACACGATCAGTCTTCGCGGATTTCAGCAGAATCAGTTGGGCTGGACGATTGAGGGCGCGCCTGGCGTCGATCAGGCCTATTATCTTCCTTATTCGGAAACGTATGCTGATAACGAGAATCTTTCTGAGATCACACTGATTGCCAGCACCTCGCGTATCAATGATCCCGTTCAGACCGCGTCTGGCGGGGAGATGATCGAGACCGTGCGAGATCCATCCAAGAAAGCTGGCGGCATGCTGTCCTATGCCGCCGGGTCCTACCGTTCGCAGCGTGTGTTTGGACGTTTGGAGAGTGGCTATCTCGGTCAGTCGGGCGTCCGTGCTTTCGCTTCCGCGTCCTATACAGCCGCCGATCTGTTCGCGGGTTCAGGGCGCAGCAACAGAACGCATGTTGACTTCAAACTGCTCAAGGAATGGGATGACTGGGGAAAAAGCAGCCTCTTCGTGTCCTATAATGACTGGAAAAACGCGCGCAGTAACCCGTATACCCTCGCCGCCTATGAGGCTGCGGCTGCCGTTGATAATAACTACTCTGCTGGTAATTATGCCTCGACCTACACTGCCGGAAAGACGACGAATTACTGGAAAAATTACATCTATCATCGGAGCAGTGTGCTTATTTCGTTCCAGAACGAGTTTTCCCTCGCAAAAAATCTGAAATTGCATGTCACTCCTTATTTTCACTGGAATTTCTCGAATAGCCCCGGACAGACCTCGCTCTCTCCATCCTCGCTTTATGCCGGTGATCGGAAGGTCACGATCGACACAAATGATGTAACACTGGTCAATGGAAAGTTTGATGCGCTGGCCAACACTGTACAGAAAGAATATGCGGAAGGCATAAATGCCTACCTCCAATACGATCCGATTCGAACCAATCATTTGACCTTTGGTTACTGGTTCGATCACTGGAACATGGACGCTATTTCCGGTGTGACGCCTCTGGATATTAACGGTAATGCATCAAGCTATGTGGGTGGCGGTCTTCTGAGGGCTACTGATGGCAGTTTCATTGGCGGGACAAAATACAAAGTATCAACGGATGTAAACGAATTTTATATTTCTGATACTCAGACATTCCTGAATGACCGCCTGAAAGTAACGGCTGGGGTCAGGGAAATGATGTTCTATATATCGGGAACTAATGGACTGTCCGGTCCGCAAACCCATTTTTCACAGGCAATCACGCAGCCGATGCCGCGTGTTGCAATATCCTATCAAATCAACAAAGAAATGCAGATCTATATCAACGGCATGACGAATGCGCGTCCGCCTGTTCCGCTTTCGACCTATCCGAACATCTATAGCACGTCGACCGGGGCAGTCAGCCAGCAGGGCAGAAACTCGAACCCGATGGAATATACAATCAGTGAGGAAATAGGTTTTCGTTACTATGGTCTTTTCAATCTGGATGTCGCACTGTTCAATGCCAACCTGACCAACCATCAGGTCACCACACAGGCCTTCATCAATGGTGCTTCAACGAATACGTCTATTTCCGCCGGGGGGGAGACCATTCGTGGTGTGACCGCAGAAGTCGCCCTGCGACCTATATATGGTCTGACACCTTACATCAATGGGCAGTATCTCCATGCAACGATGGATAATGATTTCAAAACTGCCAACGGATATCTGCCAACAGCCGGCAAGATAGCTGTCATGAGTCCAAAATTCATGGCAACTATAGGGATGAACTATAATCACGGGCCATTTTTCGCCAATCTCTCGTTCAAATGGGTCGACTCCCAATACTCGACTTTCATGAACGATCAGTCGATGCCAGCGTTCAAAACTGTTGACCTTGGATTTGGCTACCGTTTTCCAAAGTGGCTGGTTTTGCAGGAGCCCATCCTTCGTCTCAATTTTATGAATCTTACCAATGGAGCTTATCTGGGAGGTGTCAGCACTATAACACCCAATGCCAAAGCTACCCATGCCACAAATGGCAATACCGTAGCCGCCTCTACACCTGCGTATTTCCTTGCTGCTCCTCTGACAGTTGTGATGAGCGTCTCATCATCTTTCTGAGGAGGGTTTGGAGAACATGGGCGATATGTTTCATTATTATGAGAATGCCCCCATGAAACGAAAATTTTTCGCCTGTTCATACATTGATGTGGCGTTTGTAACCTGACAGAGAGGTGGAATGAAGAACCATCGATCGGTATGCTGGCAATTTGCTTTCAGCTTTGGCAGACAACGATTGATGGTTATAACCAGCTATAGCCCGTTCGATCACCATGGTGCCGAGGATGAGTTCCATCTGTGATGTTTGATCGGGATAACCATGCGAGTGAAGAAATAAACTATAGATTTTTTCAATTGGTATTTCTCTATTCTGTTTTTGAAATCATCTATTATACCATAATTGTATAAATATTTTTAGAAATGTTTTACGAAAATCATTATTAAGGATGTTCAGTTTTATCGGCTCACGTCAGATGCTTGCGAAACAGCCAGACTGCTCTGATGTCAGACACGCCACCGGATAGTCTCAGACTGAGAAAGCGGCAGTGGGCGGACGATCCTTCATCAGAAAGCCCTCCGACATCGAACTGCTTTCAGTATCACACCAAACGGCAGATGTTTATCCTTGTCTGGATCATCACTCTGCACAATTCTGTTGATCAGGAATTCGCAAATCTCGCTGCATCTGCGACCAGATCATTTTCCGGTCTCACTCCGGTATAGAGTACAAATTGTTCCAGAGCCTGAAGAGCGGAGACTTCATTGCCCGTTATCACAGGTTTTCCAAAATGCCGTGCAGCCAGAACCAATGGCGTTTCAACAGGCATTGCGACAATCTCAACCACAAGCGACGCGCGCGCCACCATGGATTCGGGGAAAGACAAATATGTTGCCTCCAGAGCGCCAGCCATGCCCAGCGGGGTGACGTTCACCAGTATGCTCCCATTGTAACATGACGATGCAAGAGGTTCCGGTTTTTCAACCCATTGCCAGCCATGACGGTCAGCCACAGTTTTTCCTTCGACAGGATTGCGGGCTGCAATTACACCGTTCGTAAAACCCATGTCGCGAAAGGCTGCGGCCACAGTCTTGCCCATTCCGCCCGAACCTCGAAGCACGACGGGAGAGTGCGGATTCAGCAAGCGTGCTTCAAGAAGATGACGAACCGCGATATAATCAGTATTATATCCGCTGAGATGTCCGTCATTGTTGACGATTGTATTGACCGATCGAATACCAGATGCAGACTCCCTCAGATTGTCAAGGAAAGGGATGCAGCTTTCCTTGAATGGCATGGAAATTCCCGCGCCACGTATCCCAAGTGCACGAATGCCTTGTACGGCGGCGCCAATATTATCTGTGGTGCACGCTTTGTAGAGATAGTTCAGACCTAGACGATCATAGAGATAGTTGTGAAATCGTGTGCCGAAATTACCCGGTCGGCCAGCAAGAGAAATGCACAAACGCGTTTCACGATTGATTCCGCCTCTATAAGGATGAGCTGTCTTAGCCATGCTGTCCGCGTCTTTCATTCGTGTCTTCCTTCCGATGTTCAAAGCGCCCGATGCTGAGTGCGTTCACAGGCCATTTTTCATGAGCAGATGTTTCGCTAACGATCATGTCGGCGATAACGGCGCCGACAACTGGAACAAGAGCGAAGCCGTGTCCTGAGAAACCGTAGCAATAGAATATTCCGGGCAATTGTGAGGAGGGGCTTATAATCGGTAGATCGTCGGGGGTTCGTGCCTCGATCCCCGTCCAGCATCGGGCAATCCGTACTCCGGCGAGTTGCGGAAACAAACGGAGAGGCGTGTTCATGCCAGTCGCCAGTGCGTGAAAATCCACACATGTACGCTCTTTTTTCACATCCGCCTGCCCCTGCAGGCCTCCGCCAATAAGAAGGCTTCCAGTCCGCGTCTGTTTCAGAGAGAGCGCCGCTCCGACACAACCAATGACCGGTCCAGAAAACTCACTGACTCGTTCTGTAACGGTCATCATTGACGCCTTTACGCACGCAGGAACTTTCTCCCCGGCCCATCCCGCTAATGTGGCGCTCCAGGCTCCCGCTGCGATGACGACTGATGCGGCGAGAAAAGTCTCGTGATCAGTATCGACACGCCATTCCAGGCCTTCTGAAGCAAGTGCATTCACCCCATGTCCTTCGAGCAGCAATACTCCAGCGCTCTCAGCGGCGCGTCGATATGCGTTGACGGTCAGATGCGGGTCGGCTGACCCGTCACCCTGCGCATAGGAGGCACCAGCACAGTGAGGGGCCAGAGATGGCAGCAGCGTATAGAGAGATGCTTTGTCAAGCATCTCTTCGTGTGTGTATCCTGCCTGTTGCAGACTGTTTACACGCTGGGCTTCATGGGCAAGTTCAGTTGGATTTTGAGCGATACGCAGCTGTCCAACCTGTTGAAAACCACAGTCTTCACCAAGGGAGTCAGCTAGGCCACGCCACAGTTCCAGAGAGTGGAGTGCCAGGTCGAGTTCCCGCCGGTCGCGGTTCAGGGTCCGGATACCACCGGCATTGGCAGTGGAGGCATGACGTCCGATCCAGCGACGTTCCAGTACGGCGACCGAAACACCGCGTCGTGCCAGTTGCAGGGCGCAGGACAGTCCGTGCAGGCCGCCACCGATAACCACGGCATCAATTGTGCGGATCACTGGATATCGCTTTCATGCGAAAGGGAGGCCAGTTCACCAAGTTTTAGAGGTTTGAAAGGTGCGCGTACACGAAACAATCCCAGTTCTGCAATGCTTTTGTTGTGAGTCGAAGCAAGCAGCACTGAAAGCGGTAAGGCGCATTGTCGTCCCTGACAGGCGCCCATTCCCGTGCGTGTGAACGCCTTTACCTGATCCGGCATGCCTGAGCCGGTAAGGGAGGCGCGGCAGATTGTCCCGGCATTGACGGACTCGCAACGACAGATCATGACGTCATCAGCTGGGGAAAGCTGTTCCAGCCGCAAACGTGAGAGCGTGGTGACAAGTGGTCGCAAGGCCATTGCCTGACGAAACCTCTTCCGATGAAAACGAATTTTCCTAGCCAGAGCTTTCTCTTCAGCATGTCCGGTCTGCATCGCAACACGCAGGGCGGCAAGGGCTCCGCTGTACAGTGCGGCATCCGCTCCGCCGATCCGCGCAGCGTCCCCGGCAACAAACAGGCCCGGTACAGTGGACTCACCCCACTCATCAAGGATGGGCCGGAAACACAGTTCCGTTTCGTCCCATTCCAGACGCCCACCGGCGGCCAGAACAGGATGCACTCCGGGGATCAGTCCCTCGTGAACCATCAGAACCGCGGCATCGACATGATGCGTGATGCCTTTGCGATCCGTAAAGGAAACTGCTTCGAGTTTCCCGGAGCCAAGCGCCTCGATCTTTTCCACATCACGGAAGATCCTGACCCGACGGAGACGAATCTTCGCCAGTCGCACCAGACCTTTTCCGATCTGCCCGGGACACTGCCATATGGCTTCAGGGAGGGTCTGCAACACTCTAACCCAGGATACTGGTGCGCCGGTTTGCAGAATTCCCGCTATACTGCCACCGGCAGCAAGAAGCTGTACCGCATACAACGCGATCAGCGGTCCCTGTCCCGCGAGCCAGATCGGTTCACGAGGTACGACGCCAGAGCTTTTGAGCAGAATCTGTCCTGCTCCGACCGTCATTACGCCGGGAAGTGTCCAGCCTCTGAAAGGCACGGTCCGTTCCTGCGCTCCCGTGGCGAGTACGATTTTGCGCGATGTCAGTGTGAAAGAGTTTCCATTGACGTCTGTGACCAGAACCTGCCCGGAAGACGTGATCTCCCACGCTCGTGCTTGAGAGAAAAAACGGATGTCAGAGTGTCGGAAACGGGTGAGAAAGCGTGAGGCCTCGCGCGCCGTGACGCCGGGAAGCCGCCGCCACATCCTTGCGGCCGGCCCGTCGGCGCCGCGCCAAACCTGCCCGCCGGGAGAAAAATGCTCTTCGACAACCGCGACGTGCAATCCCGCATCCGAAGCCGTAAGAGCTGCACTGATTCCGGCCGGACCAGCACCAATCACGACAAGATCAAAAAACTCAGCCATTTCTTTTCGCCTGTCCCTGACAGGAGATATCCGGTAGCGGATAGGGACCGTTCTGGCGCTGGATATTCATCCCGTCACGTGCGGGGATCAGGCACGTCCGAACTGAGGCCGCACCATCAACGATCGCCACGCATTCAAAGCAGATGCCCATCATGCAGTAGGGCGCGCGTGGCCGCCCGGCATGGTCGTGTCCTGTGGGTCCATCACACGTTCGTAGAAGGATGGCGGCGACACTTTCGCCTGCCAGCGCCAGCACGGTCTGCCCATCGACCATCACCCGGATATTGGTCGGCGGCGCAAATGGGCTCCGGAAAAAATTCACGGTCATTGAAAAACCGCCACATCCATCCTGATCATGCCATATCTTCGTCCTGGCAGGTAAAGCAGAGTTCAGAAACGCTGGCGTTGTTGGGCAGATTGAGCGTGGCCGACACCATGGCGGCGATATCTTCGGGTTGCGTCATGTCTTCAGGACGCCATCCTGCCACCTTGCTGGTCATGTCGGTCGCAACGTAGCCGGGACAGACCACGATTGAACGAATGCCATCCGCCCATCCCGTGCGTCGCACTGCTGCGGCAAGACCCGTAACGGCGAACTTGGAGATGGCGTAGGTAGAAGATCGTGGTGATTTCACACGCTTTCCGGACATGGACGACAGAAGAACCACGCGCCCCTGACCGCCTGCCACGAGGGCGGGCCAGGCGGCTTTCACCAGTCGTGTCGGTGACCGGACGTTGATTTGGAGCATCTGCTCAAGATCCTGATCGTCGGTCTCCAGTATCGACCCCGGGATCGAGATTCCTGCTGAGGCGATCACAGCGTCGATACGGCCGAAATGGGCGAGCGTTTCCCCGACCCATGCTGCTTCCGTAGTGGGATCGGTCGCATCGTGAAAACACGTGATATGAGGCGATCCCAGTGACGCCATCGCTGTATTTCGTAGTCCTGCGCTGATCAGCCAGCCATCAGTCGCAAGCCGGGACGCGATCGCCGCCCCGATACCCCGGGACGCCCCGGAGATCATGACAACACGGCCTGCGGACGGGGAGCGTTTGGCTTGCGACATGATAGAACGTCTCCCTCAGGCTGCTTCCGGCTCACCATAACCGCCGCCGCCGGGAGTCACGATCTCGACGATATCAGACGGAGCCAGCATGGCATTTCCGGCCGTTATTGGCGCCGTGCAGCGAATCTGTGCGTTTCCGCCCGAGCCGCCACCGTGCAGACCCCACGGCGCTGTTGTGAGCCGGGACATGCTGATTGCGACCTGACATTCCTCTTCGGCCCGGTAGACCCGGCGAAGTCCCATGCCGCCCCGGAATTTACCGGTGCCTCCCGAACCATCAACCAGTTCGTAGCGCAGTACTGACAGCGGGTATTCCGTCTCCAGCGCTTCGATCGGCAGGTTGGATGTATTTGTGAGGTGAACCTGCACGCCGTCCAGACCGTCCTTGTTGTAGCGTGCGCCGTTTCCGCCTCCGATTGTTTCCAGATAAATCCAGAACTTGTTGCTGCTGCGTCGGCTACCACTGAATGTCGCGGACACGACCGAGCCATTGGACGCTGCGGTGATCGTCTTGGGGCAGACCGGAGCCAGAGCCGCAGTAATCACGTCCACAACACGCTGACAGGTGGAAATGCGCCCCATCACGGCCGCAGGCAGGGCGCAGCACAGGATCGTACCTGGTTCCGCCTCGACATGAAGAGGTCGTGCGAGACCTGAATTGGGCGGGATTGTGGGATCGACGATGGCTTTGATCGCATAATAGACGGTTGCAAGAAGCGCTGAGCGTGTCATGTTGAAATTCGCTCGCACCTGCTTCGGACTTTCAAATGAAAGCGTCATTTCGTCGCCGGTGATGGTGATGACGCAGGAGATCTTGATCGGTTCCGGGTGATCAATGGTTTCGAAAAGATCTTCCGCTGTATAGGTTCCATCCGGAATCGTGGCGATCCCCGCACGCATCTTGCGTTCGGCATAGTCCTGCAATTCGAGTCCGGCGCTGACGACGACATCCGCTCCGTATTTTTCGCACAGGATACCAAACCGGCTCACACCGAGCCGGTTTGCCGCCATCTGGGCGCGCAGATCGGAAACGCGCTCGTCCGGAACCTGACAGTTCAGCAGAATGAGGTCCTGAATGTCCTGCTGCAACGCGCCGCGACAATAAAGGCGCACAGGTGGAATACGGATTCCTTCCTGAAAGATATGAGCATTGCCGCGATCGGCGAAGTCCGAATGATGCGCCGTGTTGATCGCCCAAGCGACAAGCTTCTCTCCAACGAAGATGGGCTCCGCGAGAACGATGTCCGGCAGATGCGTTCCCCCGCCGAGATAGGCGTCGTTGCCGATAAACACGTCGCCGGGAGCAATGTCCTCCAATGGATAACGCGCCATGACAAGGGGAATGAACTCGATGAACGAGCCGAGATGCATGGGGATATGTTCTGCCTGACACAGCGTATGACCGAACTGGTCAAAAAGCGCTGTCGAACAGTCCCGTCGTTCCTTGATGTTCGTGGAATAGCTTGTCCGAACCAGCGCTTCTCCCATTTCGTCAACGACGGAGGAGAGGGCGCTTCCGATGATCTCCACGGTAACGGGATCAAGCGACTTGCGATCAAAACCTGTCATCACTGGTATTTTCCTGTTTCGTTGTTCATGGGGTGAAATGCGCTATCGACCGAAACGTTCGAATGCGAAGGGGGTCGGATCGACGGAGGTACGCGTGTTCATGACAATTTCGGAAAGCAGCTTTCCGGCGCCCGGTCCGATGCCAAAGCCATGTCCGGAAAAGCCGACGCCCAGCACCAGTCCGGGAACTGTCTTCGAATGTCCAATGATGGGAACGGCGTCCGGCGTCACATCGATCAGACCTCCCCAGCGTTCCACTTCGCGCATTGTCCGGAATGCCGGGAAATCACGCTTGATGATCCGAACTGCCTCATTGAGATATTTGTGCGATGGTTCCGGATCAAGAGTGCGAATCTGTTCGAACGGCGTCACGTTGTCTGCCGTCCAGTTTCTGGCCATACGCCATTCATCAAGAAAACGTCGTCCGATCCGTAGTCGTAGTTCCTTTCGCGTCTGTAGATAGGAACCGATGAATTTCGTGAACTGGCGCAATGTGTCAGGCGTGATGTCGGATACACTCACGTTGCGCCTGCTTATATTATAACCTCCCTGTATATTCTTGCGGAATGCGAAGTCGCTTCCGCCGACGCTCTCCTCCGGAGCGCCTTCGACATTATCCACTCGCATAACGCTGCCGAGCACGTTGAGGGCAGGGAGGTCCAGTCCCTCATTACCGGCGAACAGGCGCGACCATGCGCCACCGGCCAAGACGACAGTGTCGCAGGCGATGGACCCTCGTTCAGTGATCACGCCGCAGACTTTGCCGCCTTTTCTGTCCAGCATGCGCACTGCGCAATGTTCCAGAATGACAGCACCATGTTCACGGGCTGCCTGCGCGATGGCGGGCACCGCTTTCGTGGGTTCCGCGCGTCCGTCCGTCGGACAGAACAGGCCTCCCTTGAAGAGACGCTGGGAGCCGCCTGCCATTTCCGCGGTCTTCGCGCCGTCGGTGACAACCGTGCGGACCTGATAGGTGTCGGCGATATCTTTCCATGTCAGAAATTCATCGAGCTGCTTCTGATCGTCGCAGGCATAGAGAATTCCGCACTGCCGAAAACCTGTTTCACGTCCGGTGAGTTCATTCATCTGCCGCCAGAGATCCAGACTGAGCAGGCCAAGGGGGAGTTCCCTTTCGTCACGTCCCATGACGCGGGTCCATCCCCAGTTCCGGCTCGACTGTTCGCCTGCAATATGTCCTTTTTCGCAGAGCACAACCGGCACACCGGCGCGCGCCAGAAAGAATGCCGTGGTTACTCCAATCACACCGCCACCGATCACAACAACCTGTGTAGAACGGGGCATCTGATCGTCTGACTGAATGGGATCAACCTTAGGCGCCATGATTACCGGTCCCTGAAATTCAGCACGCCACCGTGCCACATCGAAATTCGTGACACGCTCTCCGGCAGTTGTCTCTACATAGCTGATATTTCAAAACCCGTCTTATTACTCACGCTTTCACAGTTGTAGCCTAGATCTGGTGTTAATGAATACGAGTTGGAGAGCAGACTATGGCCTGGAGGCTTGGGGTTGATTCCGGAGGCACCTTTTGTGATGTCTGCCTTTATAATGCAGATACGAAACAGTTTTCGATCTGGAAGGTGTCTTCGACTCCTGACGATCCGTCCCGTGGCATTCTTGCCGGTGTAACCGAAGGGCTGGGTACGGTTTCAGCCGGACCGCCCGATGTGAGTTTTCTCGGACACGGGACCACGGTCGGCACCAATGCCGTCATCCAGCACAAAGGCGCGCTGACGGGTCTTATTACGACGGATGGTTTCCGAGACCTTCTGGAAATCGGTCGCCAGCAGAGACCAAGTCTCTACGACACGCAGGCGGACAAGCCCGAAACACTGGTTGCGCGAGCCTTGCGTTTTGAAGTGCCGGAACGGATTCGACATGATGGCACCATCGAGACGGTGCTCGACGAAGAGAGTGTAAGAGAAGCTGCGCGTGCCCTCAAAAAAGCAGGCGTCAAGGCAGTGGCGATCGGCTTTCTCTATGCTTTCGTAAACCCGGCCCATGAGAAACGTGCGCTTGAGATCGTTCAGGAGGAGTTTCCGGAAGCGTTTTCCTGCGCCAGTCATCAGGTTGCGCCGGAATTTCGCGAATATGAACGTCTGTCGACAACGGTGGTCAACGCATATCTCGGCCCCGTGATGGAACTCTATATCGCACGGCTTGGCGCCCGTCTGAAGGAACTCGGTCTGGCTGTGGCGCCACGAATCACCCAGTCGAATGGTGGCGTGATCAGTTTCGATCTCGCCCGTGAACTGCCGGTGCGGACGGTGCTGTCCGGTCCGTCAACGGGGGTCGTCGCAGCGCAGGCGATCGGTCAGGCAATCGGTATTCCCAACATCATTACCTTCGACATGGGGGGCACCAGCACCGATGTAGCGCTTCTGAAGGATGGGGTCTGCCGACTCACAGGCGACGCGGAAGTTCACGGCTATCCCGTCAAAGCGCCGATGTTCGACATTCACACGGTCGGCGCAGGTGGCGGCTCTCTTGCCTATCGGGACAATGGCGGGCTTCTCAAGGTTGGCCCCCAGAGTTGCGGCGCGTTCCCGGGGCCTGTCTGCTACGATCAGGGGAACCTCACGCCATCCACCACGGATGCCAACGTCGTGTTGCAGACCCTCAATCCGCTGTTTCTGCTGGGCGGAAGAATGGCGATCCGGCGTGATCTCGCTCTGGAGCGCATCCAGATTCTGGCCGACGAGCTTGGCATGGACGTCATGGAAACGGCGCAGGGGATTCTCTCGGTCGTGACTGCGAACATGGCGCGCGCCGTGCGGGTGATCAGCGTCCAGAAGGGACATGATCCTCGTGATTATGCGTTGATGGCGCTCGGCGGCGCAGGCCCGCTTCATGCCGTGCGCCTTGCGCAGGAACTGGACATGAAGCGCGTGATCGTGCCGCTGACTCCCGGTGTCATGTGCGCTCTTGGCCTTCTTCTGACCGATCTGCGGGCAGATTTCTCTGCAACCCAGATCATGACCGCGAATTCCGCTTCACACCATGCCATGTCGCGGATTTTCGCGACCTTGATGGAGCAGGCGGAAGAGTGGTTCGCGCAGGAATCTGTGCCCGATGCCGACCGACGCATCAAGCTGAGCGCAGACATGCGTTATGTTGGTCAAAATTACGAGTTGTCGGTTGACGTGCCGGATGCGGCTACGACTGTTACGGAGCAGTCCGTTGATGTGATGGTCTCGGGATTCGTGACGGCTCACAAGATGCAATATGGTTTCGCATCCGAGACCGATCCTGTGCAGTTCGTTACGTTCCGCATAGAGGCCAGCGGGAGAGTCGACAAGGCTTCGTTCGTTGCGTTCGAGGATGCCGGGCCAGATGCGGCCGCCGCCATCATCGGGGAGCGCAATGTCTGGTTCCCGGAAACGAAGGGTTTTGTATCCTGCCCTCTCTATGACAGGAAACTGCTCAAATGCGGCAACCATATCGCCGGTCCTGCCATCATCGAACAGATGGACGCAACGACGGTGCTGCCTCCCGGAACCAAGGCGGTGGTTGAACCCCATCTCAATCTGATTGTTGAAATCGGGTGATAAGCCGGTGAGGAATAGCTGTTATATCGAGACATATATTTCGATATGAGCAAATATCAGACGTATAAAACAAAAGGAGGAAGTCATGGTTGAAATTATAAAGGTTAAATCTGGCAGCATGTATGAGGAAAAGGATAGTTACTCCAGAATTGTAATGGTTGGTGACCAGATATTCGTAGCGAATACAGCGGGTATAGATTACAAAACGCGCGAAATTTCTGCCGATCCGGGAATGCAGGCCCGCAAGGCTCTGCAGAACATTGAAGGTGCTCTGAAAGCAGTGGAGGCCTCTCTCGCCGACATCGTGCGGGTTGTCACCCATGTTCCGGACCGGGCTAACGCACCCGCAGTCTCTGCTGTCCTTGGCGAAGTGTTCAAAGGTATTGATCCTGCGCTCACCTTCGCCAATACACCGCTGGCGCGGGATGACCTGAAGGTTGAATTTGAGGTTACAGCGATCCGCGGAGCATCCGGTCAGGCAAAATATATCCGCGTCTCACTGTAATCCTGTCGGACAGAACTAAAATTTTCTCCGAACTCTGTGATGGCCTGTTTTCAGTCTGACGGGTTCGGGGAAACCGACAGGCTTTCTGTTTGCGCCAGAGCATGATGTGATCGTTTGGGTTTATCTGGTCACATAAACACACTGAAAACAAAATATTGTGGCATATTGCGATCAGAGAATGTGATCGCAACATGCCAATAATGGTTGCCTGTCAGAGGAAGTGCTGATTGAAGCACCTACGTCACTGGTCTGATCTCATCAAGGGCCATCCGGACAGATACGTTCCGGGATACTGGATTGTCAGCTATCGCATTTTGTGGCCAGAGAAATTCGTCCTTGAGGCTTGCGACCGATTGCTTGATCAACCCCACGAGAGATGAATTCACAGGCTTGCTCTGCGATGTTGCCAGAGAAATCGTGCGATAAACAGCAGGTTTTGTGATCAGCCGTGCCCTGAACTGTCCGGACAATATCTCCCGTTGCAGTGAAGCGGCCGGGAGAAGCGTTGCGGCAAGACCGGATGCGACGACTTGCAGAATAGCGGAATAGGAATCGCATTCAAACTGCACATGCGGTTCAAGACCATTGCGACTTGCCCATGCGTCCACGATCTGGCGTAGCCCGTGGCGACGGCCAGGCAGTACGAGCTGGATGGTTTCAAGTTCAGCAGCTTCAACATCGTCGCCGAATTCTGGCATTTCACTGTCAGGGGAATGCCGCTCGATCAGATAGAGAGGCTGGCTGAACAGGGCTTCAAGATTCTGGTGTGTTGTTCCCGGTGCATCATAGATCAGAGCGATGTCCAGCGACCCGCCGCCGAGCGCGAGAAGAAGATCACCGTTGCAGCCGTCAAGAAAACGCAGTTCAGCCTGAGCGTGGGCTGTGCGCAGGGAGCGTGCCAGAGGCGCAAGCAGAATGGCGCTGACGCTTGCCGGCATACCGATGGCTGCGGAGCCTAGCTGATCCGATGAGAAGTCACGAACTTTTTCGCGTGCATCATGTATTTGACGGATGATCGCCCAGCCGAGCTGCTGCAACAGTTCTCCCGCCTGAGTGACGACGACACCTCTTCCGTTTCTGTACAGCAGAGGAACACGTAAATCCGTTTCCAGATCGCGGATGTGGCGACTCAACGCCGGTTGGGGGCGGCCAAGCCTCACAGATGCTTTCGAAAACGAACCACATTCCGCAACCGCAATGAAATATTCCAGATCCCTCACATTCATAGCAACAGCCTCGTTTGCATGATGAACAACACGCCATCAGATCGAATATGGTGGAAAACACAGAAGAAATTGTCTTAACGGCAACTTCGATGACAAATTAGGGTAAAAGAGACAATTTATGTCAAGTTAATTTCGTTATTAAAAACATTATATAATTTAGTTTCAATTATCGGAACAAATTGAGTCTGTGATTTCCGCAGAACGGAGCGTTTCAAAAAAGAGCCTGTTCGAAAAAGACGTGGACACCTGAAGCACGCTCGATTGGCGTGACTGTCGCAGGATAAATCTGAAGATAGCCGTCAGAGGAAAGGAACAGAGCAATCCACGATCGACGCATCGGTCTGAGAGAGCTTTCTGAACCCTCACTTAAAAACCGAGCGGACGCATCTCACGAATGAGATCAATCAGAAGTTTCAGTCCTGATGGAACCTGCTGACGACTGGAATAATAGATATGATATCCCGGCCCGGTGGTTGACCAGTCTTCCAGAACGACTCTGGTGGCTCCTTCGGAGACAAGCTGCGCCTGAACCGGTTCCGAGGCAAAAAACAGTCCGGCACCATTGCGTGTCAGGGATAGGCCGGTCTGACTTTCATCAATCGTGATTGTTCCTGGAACATGCACCGCGAATTCCTTGCCATTGCGCTGAAATTCCCACTGGTAAAGGCTCTCATTGCCCAGTCTGATGCGCAGGCAGCGATGGTCCTTCAGGTCATACGGTGTTTCTGGTGTTCCGAAACGCTCCAGATAGGCCGGGGCTCCCGTGACAACCCAGCGGATATCCGCCGATAGACGCTGGACAATCATGTCCTGTGGGACAGTCCCGCCATATCGGATTCCTGCATCGTAACCATCCTTGATCACGTCAACCATTCGGTTGCTCGACGTGATTTCCACGTCCACGTCCGGGTATCGGTCCATGAAGACGGGCAGGACCGGGCCAAGCAGCAGGGGGGCGGCGTCAGCGACGACATTGAGACGAATGCGTCCGGTCGGGCTGTCACGAAATCGGTTCAGGTTTTCTACAGCTTGCCCGATGGCAACGAATGGCGCTGTGATGGAATTGCAGAGTTCCTCACCTGCCGCCGTCAGGGTGACGCTGCGGTTGGTTCGGTGGACAAGACGGATACCCAGCCGGGTTTCAAGTCCTTTCAGCGCGTGACTGAGGGCCGAAGCGCTGATTCCCAGTTCCAGTCCGGCTTTGCGGAAGTTTCGATGCCGGGCAATGGCAAGGAAATAAGTGAAATCGGCAAGGTCTGAACGGCCGAACTGCATGATATGCATGAATGTTCCTCGTATTTCATAATCGGCTCAGACTGCTCTCTCCTAATCAGAAACTGATGAACTGAGACCCATACCGATGTCTGCTATCATAGCATCACACGCTTCTATATCATGCGAGTAATTCATTGCCACGTTGATTGTTATTCATCAAATCTCTCTGGTTTCAAAAATGAAAATGGAAATTATCTTTAAAAAATAAATGACTATCATGTTTCTTTCGCGTCAGTCCGGCTTTGAGATGGTGTCTGCTTCATGTGATCCACCCTTCACCTTCGGTTGCGACCTGTGCACCTGAAGCGCATGGTGATCCGACAGGAGAGAGGCTGACCTGACCGCTGCCCACCGTCGCTGTTTCGGCATTACGGGTATCCCACCGCGTTTGCGAAACCATTGAATGCGTGGGTTGGCAGGCTGCAACAACGTCTCTCGTGCAGGCGATGCCATGCCCTGCAAAACGACGAAAGAGAGCAATTGATGGCAGACGAACCTACGGCCGCGCGCCAGTCATTCGGGGACATCGCTCCCGAGCTTGCTGAAATATCTGACAGGGTGCTGTTTGGGCAGGTCTGGGCCGGAGCGGGTCTGTCGCCCCGTGATCGCAGCCTTGTCACGATCACCAGTCTGATTTCCCTCTATCGGGAAAACGAACTGCCTTTCCATATGAAAAAGGCGCTGGAAAACGGACTGACGAAAGACGAGATCATCGCGGTGATCTCGCAGCTCGCCTTCTATTCCGGTTGGCCGACAGCAATGACAGCGCTGGGTATCGCCCGGAAAGTATTCGATGACGTCGGCACGTCCCGATAATCCGATCGTCAAAAACAGAAAGATTTTCTATGGACTATCGTTATCTCGGCAGAAGTGCCCTGAAGGTTTCCCCGCTCTGCCTTGGCGCCATGATGTTTGGTGGTGAGACGGACGAGCAGACAGCGCAGCGGATCATCGACCGGGCCTTTGAACAGGGAGTCAATTTCCTTGACACCGCTGACGTTTATCATAGCGGCAAATCGGAAATTGCTGTTGGCAAGGCTGTGGCCGCTCATCGTGATGACTGGGTCATTGCCACCAAATTCGGCTATGGCGGCCCAAAATCCGGCTCCAATCAGCAGGGGCAGTCCCGCAAGTGGATCATGCAAACTGTTGAAGCAAGCCTGAAGCGTCTGAATACCGACTATGTCGATATTCTCTATTTTCACCGTACTCTGGTCGATGCGCCCCTTGAAGAAGGTCTCCGCGCCATAAGCGATCTCATCCGTCAGGGGAAGGTGCGCTATTATGGACTGTCCAATTTCAGAGGATGGCGCATCGCAGAGATCGTTCGCCTTGCGGACGCGCTCGGCATGGAGCGACCTGTTGTGAGCCAGCCTCTCTACAACATTGTCGACCGTACCAGCGAAGTTGAACAGATTCCGGCGGCAGCGGCTTATGGGCTGGGAGTTGTTCCTTACAGCCCGCTGGCACGTGGCGTTCTGACGGGTAAATATGCTCCCGGTTCCTCTCCGGCAGCGGATACGCGGGCCGGTCGGGGCGATATGCGGATCATGCAGACGGAATGGCGTCCGGAATCACTGGAGATTGCACGGAAGATCGCGGATTATGCGAGGGATCGCGGCACGACACCCATCGCTTTCGCTCTCGCGTGGATACTGAAAAACAGGCAGGTCAGCGCCCTTATCGCGGGTCCACGCACGGAAGCTCACTGGGAAGGTTACTGCGCGGCGCTCGATGTCGATCTGACATCTGAAGATGAGACTTTTATCGATGGTCTGGTCAGACCCGGTCATGCGTCCACCCCCGGTTATACGGACCCCGGCTATCCGGTCGAAGGTCGCAAGACTGTCTGAAGGAAGGATACAGACAATGAAGACACATGGTTTCTTTGCCGAGAGTGCCGAAGCGCCGCTGAAGCCATTCTCCTTTGATCGCCGCGATGTTCGCAGCAACGATGTTGCCATTGAAATCCTGTATTGTGGCGTCTGCCATAGTGATCTGCATCAGGCCCGCAATGACTGGAGCAACACACTCTACCCGTCCGTGCCGGGACACGAGATCGTTGGCCGCGTCACGGATGTTGGCAGCGACGTGACCCGCTTCAGGGTCGGCGACAGGGTCGCTGTCGGATGCATGGTGGACAGTTGCAGCCACTGTGATCAGTGCCGTCAGGGTGACGAGCAATATTGCCGGGAAGGTGCGACCTGGACCTATAACGGGATCGACCGGATCACGAAGGAAGTGACGTTCGGAGGTTATGCCAGACATATCGTCGTTCGTGACGATTTCGTTCTCTCCGTTCCTGACAGCCTCGATCTTTCGAGGGTTGCCCCCATTCTGTGCGCGGGAATTACAACCTATTCGCCACTCCGTTTCCGGAATGTAGGCCCCGGTTCGCGGGTTGGGGTCGCCGGTCTGGGGGGACTGGGGCATATGGCGGTCAAGCTGGCTACGGGGCTGGGAGCGGATGTCACGGTCATAAGCCGTTCAAAGTCGAAGGAAGGTTCTGCGCTTGCTCTGGGAGCGGGTGGGTTCCTCGTCTCGACCGACAGTCAGGCCATGAAAGAGGCTGCGGGCAGCTTCGACCTCATTATCGATACCATTCCGGTTCAGCATGACGTCTCCGAATTCTTTCCTCTGGTCGATATTGACGGGGCGATCGTCATGGTCGGTCAACTTGGTGCGACGCCAGCGTTCAACACAAGTCCGCTTCTGATCGGACGCAGGCAGCTTGCCGGATCAATCATTGGTGGTATCGCACAGACTCAGGAGCTTCTCGATTTCTGTGGTCGGAAAAACATTCTTGCGGACTGCGAGATGATCCGAATGGAAGAGATCAACGACGCTTTTGTTCGGCTTGAAAAGGGTGATGTCCATTATCGCTTTGTTATCGACATGGCGTCGTTTACGGAAATGGTCTGAGGTGCTGGATGGGGTCTCCACCCCATCCTTCCTGTTGCACTCTTGTTTTTATGGTTTTCCGGTCGTGAGCACTTGCGATAAAACAGGCTGTGTTGGTCTTCAGGCAGCTATGTCGCATCAGGCGCCTTATACTCGCAGGCTGGCATCGTATTGTGAGTTCCTCAGGGCGCCTGAGATCTCTCTCCATACTTCACTGCATCTTTCGACATTAAGTATATATTTCGGTATATAGATAAAGCCGGTTCTCATATTCGTGAGTAACGGCAAAAATACTCATATAATTCGAATGGTTTGTCCAAACCATAAAGCTTCTTTTGAGTGTTTGATGTTCTGCTGAAACCACATCGCCGATCATCTTTGATCATGCATGAGGCCCACTGTTAACAATTCCCAATGTGGCAAGAGTTCAATTGCTCCGACGAAAAAAAGATCATAGAGAATGCAAACCATTCTCAACTTCGGCGCAAAAAATGTTCGACGGTCCAGTGATATCTCGCATTTACTCGTATTCATTTATAGTGAGTTGCCTGGCAGGCACGGTTCTTGCTTCCCGCGCGGATGCTGCTCCTGCTGGTGTCTCCTCAGAGGTTCAAAAAAACGATAAAAATGCACTTCTGACAAAAAGCGTCACTGCGACTGATCCCAAACAAACCGCGACGTCAAAATCACATCCGGTCAATACGGCTGGCAGCACAGAGGCGGGTGGTCAGGAGCATCTGACCGTTTGGGGAAAGAGCCGTCCTCTCCTGACGGCACGATCTCCAAACCGGAAATATACAGCTTCCCTGCTTGATACGCCGCGTTCCGTCTCTGTTGTCACTCAGGAACAGATGAAACTCGTAAACGCAACCTCTTTCGAAGAGGCGATGCGTACCGTTCCGGGAGTGAGCTTCCGTGGCGGTGACGCCTATGCGATTCCGGGCGGAAACTATCCTGTTATTCGAGGATTTGGTTCTTATAGCAATATGTTTATCGATGGCTTGCGTGATAGCGGGGTAAGCCAGCGCGAGGTGTTCGATGTCGAGGAGATGGAAGTTCTTAAAGGGCCGGGTTCGGTCTATGGCGGACGTGGAGGGCTTGGGGGACAGATCAACATCACAACCAAGAAAGCACAGCTTGGCAACCTAACATCAGGCCAGCTTGGTTTTGGTACTGCGGCTTATAAGCGTGGCACAATCGACATCAACCGTCAGCTTGGGTCATCGACAGCCATACGCCTGAACGCAATGGGAGCGGACGGCGATACTGCCGGTCGGGCGCCAATCGGAGGGTATAAATGGGGCGTTGCTCCTTCCGTGTCTTTCGGGTTGGGTACTCCGACCCGTCTGACACTTGGCTATTATCATCTTTACTCTTCCGACATGCCCGACTACTCTGCGCCTTACAGCAAAACTACCCACGAACCGTTGAAAATTCCCCGTCACATGGTGCTGGGTCTGAAGGATCGTGATTTCGAACATAGCACGACGGATCTTGGTCAGATCATCCTTGAAAGGGATCTCTGGCATGACTTCGTGTTTCGCAATACGCTTCAGTGGACCAGCACCCAGTTCGATTATATCGCCACCAATCCCCAATGGCAGAGTACCTCTGCGGCCAATCAGAACATTCTTCTCGAAGCCAAGTCCGGAAAGTTCCATACGGATAATTTTCAGGAACAGGCTATGGTATCGGGCACTTTCAACACCGGGCCGATTCATCACTCCATCAACACCGGTATTGAAGTTTCACGCGAACGTCTGACCCGCAACGAGTATTACGTCAGGGATTCCGCCGGAAACAACATCCGTAGTGGTGGACCATGCTCGGTAGCCTACAACTGCATCAGTGCAGCCAGTCTGGGAAGCTGGAGTCCGTCGAACCCATGGACCGGTTCATATTCTCTCGGAGAGCCGGGTATTGCGCCCCTCAATACCAATGTGACAACAGGATCGGCTTACGCGTTTGATACGATGAGCATGCTGCATGATCATCTCCTGATTAACGGAGGCGTCAGGTTCGACCGCTTCATGACATCCGCGGTTCAGGGCAATCTGGGTCTGAGCAACAATCAGAGTTTCATCAATTATCAGGCTGGAGCAGTCTACAAACCTATCAAACCGATCAGCCTCTATTTCTCCTATGCCACGGCATCCAATCCTGTTGGTGTGGATGCTGGAGCTGACGGGCAGATAGCACTGTCCACCGCGAACAACAAACTGGCTCCGCAGAACGGTAAAAACATCGAGGTCGGCGCTAAGGCTGAATTGTTCAACGGCCGCTTTTCGATAACCGGGTCTCTGTTCGACGGAAAAATGACCAATGCTCAGGTTTCCGATGGTTTTGGCAATCAGATCAATGCGGGCACACAGCGCGTGCGTGGCGCCGAAATCAATGTGGCTGGCAATATCACATCCCGTTGGGAGGTGTTTGGCGGCTGGACGTATCTGGACAGCACGGTTCTCGATGGCGGACCAACCCATGCCAACGTCGGAAAGCGCTTTCCTTACACGCCCGGAAACTCGGTGGCTGTCTGGAGCACCTATAAGATACTGCCGCAATTCAAAGCGGGAGGCGGGCTCACTTATATGAGCAAGCGCTATACCAGCGTGAGCAACTCGGTATGGGTGCCTGAATACGTGCGACTGGATATGGTCGCCGACTATCAGATAACGCGCACTCTGGATTTACAGGCCAATTTGCAGAACCTTACGAACAAACGCTATTATGACCGTATCTATACGAACTACTCCCGTATTGCGGCGGGACGTGCTGTCACTTTCCAACTGACTTTCAAGATGTAGCAACTGGTGCTTTCCGGAGACGGATTTCACATCGAAGACCGGGGTCATTGTCCAGCAGCTTTATCTGCCCCTTGTGAAGCCGGACAATGGCCTGCACCATGCTGAGGCCAAGGCCGCTACCGGGAACTGAACGGCTGTTGTCCAGTCGGACCATTTTTTCAAAAACACGTTCGCGTTCATGAGACGGAATGCCGGGACCATTGTCCGCGACTGTAATGGTGATTGTCTCACCTTCTGTGAATGAAGAAAGAAGAATCCGACTGCCCGGCGGACAGTGATTGATCGCGTTTTCAAGCAGATTGACCAGCACCTGCATCAGAAGAGCCTTGTTGCCCGACAGGCGTGCAGTCTGACAAAGACAGTTCAGCTCCAGCTTCTGTCTCTTGCTTTCAATAATTGGCTGATACAGCTCGGCCACCGATACAAGAAGATCGTCAACATTGAGAAGCTGACTATCCGGAATATCCTCGTCTGCTTCTATCTGGGCAAGTTTCAGTAAAGATGAGAAAATTTCCAGAGCCTCTTCAAGACTGCCTCTGGCGCGGTTCAGAACGTTTACCTGAGGCTCTGTCAGCCCATCCCGCGCTATCTCGTCGAGTTGCTGAGCGAGACGGGAGAGAGGACGACGCATGTCGTGTGCAATATCGTCAGTCACTTGCCGCACACTGTCAATCAGGTGTTCATTCCGATCCAGCATGGCATTAAGACTAACAGCAAGATGGTCGAATTCATCGTTGGTCGCGTTAAGTGTAATCCGCTGGGATATGTCTCCACGCATGATATTGCGAGCAGTCTGACTGATGTTTTCAATCCTGCCCAAGACAAGACGACTGAGAATAAAGCCTCCGATGGTCCCGATGACAATAAACCCTGCGACACTCCAGCTAAGTATGAACCAGAGGTCATGGCGGAGAGTCTGGAGAGGCTCTCCATCGATGCCGACGAACAAATATCCTCCATCCTGCAATATGGAGCCGTATCCGATCACAAGCCGGTGGTCAGGCGGAACGGAACGGTGCGTCCAGGGAAGTCTGCGCCATCCCGCGACAGGCTGGAGATGAAACATGTTGCCGACAATGATTTCCTGTCGTGCATTCTCCAGAAGGTAATAAAATCCCGGTTCGTTTTGAACGAGTTCGGTCATGATGGGTCGCAGATGCGGCACGTCATGACTATGCGCTTCCATGAGCGCCTCATTGCTTTCATTGGCAACCACGTTTTTCATCTGCCGCTCCAGAAGCGCCAGACTATGATAGCCTGAGGTGGCCATCACGCTGACACCACTGATCACAAAACAGCCTGCGAACATGGCTATGATACGAAACGATGAGCTCTGGAAAACAGACAGCCTGTATGAGGGAGGCTCCCGGTATGGCTTCATTCTATTGATTCCGGAGCGTATAACCCTGACCTTTCACAGTGTGAATCAGGGGTGGGGCATCCCGTCCCAGTCGCTCCCTCAGTCGGCTCACATGTGTTTCAACCAGGTTGGTTCGGATTGGAAAATCAATGTCCCAGACAGCCTGAAGGATCATTTCACGAGAAAGAACCACACAGGGATGATTCATGAAATATTCGAGAAGTTTTAATTCCTGAGCCTGTATATAAATTTTTTCTCCAGCGCGGGTGACTTCCCTGGTCAAGAGATCAATTTTGACATCTGCAAAAGTTAGGTATGTTTGACCTGAAGGTTCCTTGGTGCGCCGTAGTAGCCCCTCAATTCTCGCGGATAACTCTGCCACGGCAAAGGGTTTGACAAGATAATCGTCTCCACCGCTTCGAAGTCCTACGACCCGGTCACGAATGCCGTCCATAGTTGTAAGAAAAAGAACCGGTGTCTGGATGTTCATGGCCCGCAAACGGGTGAGAACAGTCAAACCGTCAATGCCCGGAAGACGACGGTCGAGAATGATACAATCCCATGATCGGGATATGGCGAGATCCAGTCCACGAATGCCGTCGGTTTCCACCGTGATCTGGAGGGATGAAGTCAGAAAAAAATCTGTGATGTATGACGCTGTATCCGCGTCGTCTTCTATCAGAAGAATGTTGGATGAGGGGATAAGGAGTTCTTTGCTCATGTTATGCCTTCAGGATGATGCGAATGTAACATGAAGAAGAACTTTTATCGTGACCGTAGCTGATCTGCATGACGCCGTCGTCTGCGAGCGTAAGGATAACCGGTTGGTGTTTACGAGATAGCCTGTTCCTCTCACCTGAATCAGAATGATTACAGTGCTCGGCTGCTGAGATAAATACCTGAGACAGTGGATAAATGAAGAATGTTTTCCTGTCGTCTGTAGTGCTTCGAAAAATATGGTGCATAGACGAGATCCAGAGCGCGGATGGCGTGCTTTATTTCTACCTCCTGTCCGTTTTCCAGTTCAACGGTGAACGTATGATGTCCCCATTTCATCGACGCTGTGTGTCCTGTGCTCTCGGTGACGTACGAAATGACGATGTTTTCGCGGTGTGCCAACTGGATTCCTGACGTAATGAGCATGACGAAACCTGCGATACCCATCGCCAGATGATTTAGACGATGGAACACATGATCATGCACGAGAGGCAATATCATACGCATCAGGTACGATGAGCTTATCGCCGCTGCTGCGAGGATACCGCCAGCCAGCAATACACGGGTGCTCAGGAGGCCGAATGTACCGTAAAGACCGAGCTTAAGGAGATGCAGGAGAATCTCGTTGGCTGCGCGTGTCGCAATGATTTCTTCCTTGCGAAGGCCGAGGCGCAGATAGAATCGGTTGAAAATCAGGCCTACCGCACCGGTGAATCCAGACAGAAAACCGGCCCCGGCTCCGATGGCAACCAGAAAGATTTTTCCTCCCTCAATTGTTTTCTCGGATCTTATCGGCTGAGCAAAAAAAATCAGAGGCAGGTTGCCGATGAGAAATATCGCCAGACAGACTTCGAGATACAGAGGGTCCAGCCTTGTCAAAAGCCATGCACCAAAACCACACAATGGCAACGCGGCAGGGATGAAATATCGGACTATGTCCCAGCGGATGTTGCTATAAAAAGCCGTGATGCGGGAAATTGAGCTGCTCGCGGTTCCGATGGACAGTGCGGCAGGCACTTGGGCAGGTGTGACGATCAGACCCAGCAGAGGCATGAGAAGCAGGCCGGCTCCGCCACCGGAGACAGCACTCAGACCGAATGCGGAAACAGCGAGACAAAATAAAATTACCCATATCAGCATGAACCGGCTTCCGTCGCAGTCTGTAGGGTGCTTGCAGTCTGATGAAAGAAAGCACGTCACGGACACGACATAAGACCTGTGAGCACGCATCAGTCAGCTTAAAATATCCCAATGACGGATCAGTTTCCTCATTGTCAGCGATGCTATCGGTTTGTCGTTCCGCATCTATTGGACGCTGGGACAGGGTGACGGGCGCCTGAAAACCTCGGGAGTGCTGGGTGCGTGGTGGCAATAAGGATTTTCTGACTATGTGGAATGAAATATCGGTTTTTGTTTTATATTTCAGGAGTTATTCGATTTATTATGGTGGAGTTAAAGGTGATCAGGGGTTCCAGCCACAAGTGATTGAACCGTGGATTGCGGGGTAGACGGAAGATATTGCGGCATATCTGTCGGTGCAGGTCCGGCATTTATTGTCAGCGGGAATGGGCACAAAGCGAGAGTTATTTTACGGGGGGGGGGGGGGGGGGCTGTTCCTTAAAAAATAGTCATGTCGTTCCTTGAGTTCAGGAACTGTGACGCGTTGTGACTCTCCATCTTTGTCAGCAAACAGAGCAGGGGAGGACGTTGTGAAGTTGGCAAGAATGGATGATCGTGTTGGGACAAAGCCCGGCTCCGTTGCATGTGGTAAAAAATCGAAGGATCCGGAGACCGTGCCTAATGGTGGGTTGTTTCTGGTGAATAGATTTCCCTTTGTGAGTCGATGTGCGGTCTACAAAATCATGTATTTTATTGATAATATAGATATTTATATGGAATTAAATGTATTTATATAAAATATATTTAGATAATTTATTTTAAATAAAATATAAATTTAAGTTTATTGCGTTTATGAAAATAAATTTTCCTTATAATGTTAAATATATATTCGTTCTTTGTCGTGTTTGTTATTTATGTAAGAGGCGAGACACTCACGGCTACATAGTTTGTAGCTTGTTGTATATAAATGTATATACAACTACTGTTTCGTGGGTATGTAAAAATAATGTATCTTTTTATATTGATAATAATATTTATAAATGTGGAAAAATTAGGCCGATAATTAGCGTGGGTCAAATGCACTGACGCGTTTGATGATTTTATGTCTATACAAATTACGAGTTTTTTTACGATTTGGATTGAATACTAATTTTGTCGTGGTTTTGGCCTGTGATGGAAGTAGCGCTCTCTGATGAATGAATATGTTTTCCCGCCAAAAAATGGTGTTTGCATACTTTAACTATATGATATTAAATGAAAAAATAATTTTAGTTTAATCAAAGAAAACTGCGCGTCGATTGTTTTCGATCTCTGAACGCAATGTTTTTTCAGTGTAGATGAAAATTATGGTTGCATAGACAAGCTGATCAATGTCATTGCTTGTCTGAAACAAAAATACCATCCAGGGCAGGTGCCATGCTGACTATCGTGCATTATCGTGCGTGTAAGACATACATTGCTCTCTCAACCGCCTCCTTTCTGGCGTCCACTGCCTTGGCGCATGCTGCTGTAGACCAGCCTCATGTGCGGAGTGTCAGGGGGCAGCATAAGGTTGTATCCGGCCAGCATGTCGTATCTGGCACGGACGCTTCGGGTAAATCGGCAGCGCCTCGTGCGTTTGTATCTCATGGCACTGAAGAGGTGCGGGTCAGCGCGGTCCTGCAACATGGGGCTTATGGACGGGTACGCCGTGTTGCGGGTGGCGGGCTTATGGCCCGTCAGACCGGAGGAGATATGCGAAGCACGGTGACATCGGAATATATCAACAAGCAGGCGGCCACGACCACGGCTTATCAGGCTGTATCCCTTACTCCGGGTGCGAATTTTTCCCAAAGTGATCCATACGGTTTTGCGGCCAACTCCATGCTGAGTGTGCGTGGGTTGGGAGGGAACGAAGTGGGGCAGGTCTGGGAAGGCATGCCTGTGAATGATATCGAAACATACAATGGATATCCGACCTACTGGGCGGATGGTGAGGATATTGACTCAGTCAGTCTGACGCAGGGGTCTGCCGCCATTACGGCTCCGGTCATGAATGCCGCCGGCGGGCAGATTACAACGACGATGCGTGATCCGGCCAAGAAGTTTGGCGGATTGGTTGACTATAGTTATGGCACGTTGAATCTGCAGCGGTTTTATGGTCGCGTTGATACCGGTGAAATTGGGCATACCGGAGTGACCGGTTATGTCTCTTTCTCCAACGGCACAGCCAAGAACTCGCTTGGGCCGGGGCGGCAGATGCGGCGACACGTTGATTTCAGTCTGAAAAAGGATTTCGAAAACGGCGATGTCATCAAGCTGAACGGCTCCTACGTTGACATGGACTACATGAACAACCCGAACCCCAGCATGGCGGATTGGAAGGCAGAGGGGCGCAGCTATGCGAGAGGCAGCACTTTTTCGCCCGGCAGTTCGGATTACTGGCTGCAAAATCGCTGGAAATGGGAGCAGATCATGCTCAGCATGCCGTCGCTCTTCAAGCTGCCGGGTAAGACCGAGCTGACTGTCACACCTTATTTCCTTGAGGCATGGCAGAATTCTCCAGCGTCTTCCACTTTGTCCGAGACCGGAAATTACTATGGCACACAGCCTGTTTCCGTAAACATTCCCGGTTTTGACGCGGCGGGAGGAAGTGTGCGGAGCGATTATGTGGGGACGCAGAGCGTGGGTGGAATCAACGCGGCTCTCTCTCGCAAATTTGGTGACCACAAGCTTACTCTTGGGTATTGGTATCAATACGCCGTGGATGATCTGTCCATGCCGTTTTCCAGCGTATCGCCTTCTGGTTCCGCGGGTTCTGCATGGAGCCTGCATAATGTGACCATGGGCAATGGTGAGCCCTATCTGGCGGAAAAAGAGCATACAGTCACCCAGACAAACGCGATTTATCTGCAAGATGAGGTCTCGCTTTTGCAGGACAGGCTTAAGATTGTTGGGGGGATCAAGGCGCTGATGGTAAACCGGGAGGGCACAAACAGTCTGCCCGGACCTCAGTACCATGCGGGAAGCAACAACTTCCAGCCGCTTCCACGGCTTTCCGTGGCGTACAAATTCAATAAGGAGCATCAGGTCTTTTTCAATGTGACCACAAACACGCTTATGCCGATTGATGATACTTTGTACAACAGCTACTCGGGAGGGGCGGTTTCCACGCAGGGTAACTCCGCCCTTAAGCCGGAATATTCGATTTCCGAAGAGTTGGGCTACCGGTATCAGGGAAAGATTGCCCACGCGTCTATTGCACTCTTTAATTACAACTTCACCAATCGTCAGGTTTCCAGCCTGCGATACGTGAATAATGTGCAGGTTTATTCCACCATCAACGGTGGCGGGCAGACAACACGCGGTGTGGATTTTGAAGCCGGTCTAATGCCGTTCTATGGGTTTTCTCCCTATGTGTCGGCCGAGTATCTGCACGCAACGGTTGACAACAACATTCAGGTTGGCAACGACTATCTTCCTACCGCCGGTAAAACGGCTGTCAGAAGCCCGCATTTTCAGGGTGCGATCGGTATTGTTTACGACCATCGAAATTTCTTCGGTACTTTCTCCGTCAAATATACCGGGTCGCAATATTCGACATTCATGAATGACGAGAAAATGCCAAGCTACAAGACGCTCAACCTCTCTCTGGGTTATCGTCTTCCAAGCTTCGGATTTGTTAAAAATCCAGAAATACGTGTTGCCTTCATGAATCTGACAGATGAAAAGGTTCTGTCTGGTGTGGCGTCACCTCAACTGAACGCCCAGACCACAACGGGGATACATGGCACGAGTATAGAAGGCGGTTCAGCGAGCTATTACATTGCGCCGCGCTTTACCTCATCCATGACCATTGCTGCCGGTTTCTGAATTCATCGCGTCAAGTTCATTACAAGAAAAACAGAGGTTCAAGTTTATGCAGAATGAGTCCTTTTCTTCCGAGAGGGCCGTGGCGAACGGTCGTGTGATCCGGGCTGCTCACGGGAGAGAGAAAACTGCCAGATCATGGCAGACAGAAGCTGCGTTGCGCATGCTGATGAACAATCTGGACCCGGAGGTGGCCGAAAAGCCGGATGAGCTGGTTGTTTATGGCGGTATTGGCAAGGCGGCCCGTAACTGGGCCTGCTATGACCGTATTGTTGAATGCATTCGCGGTCTGGGTGATGAAGAAACGCTGGTTGTGCAATCGGGTAAACCGGTGGGGGTGTTCCGGACCCATGCCAATGCGCCGCGCGTGCTGATTGCAAACTCCAATCTGGTGCCCCATTGGGCCAACTGGGACAAATTCAACGAACTCGATCGTCGTGGCTTGATGATGTATGGGCAGATGACCGCTGGCTCGTGGATCTACATCGGCTCCCAGGGCATTGTGCAGGGGACGTATGAAACCTTTGTCGAGATGGCGCGCCAGTATTACGCTGGAAGCCTGAAAGGCCGCTGGATTCTGACGGGAGGCCTTGGCGGGATGAGTGGCGCGCAGCCGCTTGCGGCCGTTATGGCGGGTGCGTCCATGCTGGCGGTTGAGTGTGAACCCTCGCGCATCCGCAAACGTCTGGAAACCGGCTACCTCGATCGACAGGTGGATACGCTGGATGAAGCGCTGAGCATCATTCATGATGCCTGCGCAAAAGGCGAGGCTGTTTCGGTTGGTTTGCTGGGCAATGCGGCGGAAATTTTCCCCGAACTGGTGCGCCGCGGCATCCGTCCCGATGCGGTAACGGACCAGACCTCCGCTCATGATCCGCTTAATGGCTACCTGCCTGCCGGGTGGACACTGGAGCAGGCGGAAAAAATGCGTGAGACAAACCCTGCCGCGGTGGAAAAAGCGGCCCGCGCCTCCATGCGTGAGCATGTTGCGGCCATGGTTGCGTTCCACCGTATGGGTATTCCCACTTTTGATTATGGCAACAATATCCGTCAAATGGCGTTTGAGGACGGTCTGGAGGACGCATTTGCCTTCCCCGGTTTCGTGCCGGCCTATATTCGTCCGCTCTTCTGTCGGGGCATCGGTCCGTTCCGCTGGGCGGCGTTGTCTGGTGATCCAGAAGATATTTACAAGACCGATCAGAAGGTCAAGGAACTCCTGCCCGACGACAAGCACCTGCATAACTGGCTCGATATGGCCCGAGAGAAAATCCAGTTTCAGGGACTGCCCTCTCGTATCTGCTGGGTTGGTCTGGGAGATCGTCACCGTCTGGGATTGGCCTTTAACGAAATGGTTGCCAAGGGTGAACTCAAGGCTCCCATCGTGATCGGGCGTGATCATCTGGACAGCGGATCGGTCGCCAGTCCTAACCGTGAAACGGAATCCATGCAGGATGGTTCGGATGCAGTGTCTGACTGGCCCTTGCTGAACGCGCTGCTGAACACGGCGTCTGGCGCCACCTGGGTTTCCCTCCATCACGGTGGCGGGGTTGGTATGGGATTCTCGCAACATTCGGGCATGGTCATTGTTGCTGATGGCACGGATGATGCCGCTGCCCGTCTTGAGCGGGTGTTGTGGAATGACCCGGCAACCGGCGTCATGCGTCATGCGGATGCGGGTTATGAAATTGCGGTGAACTGCGCCAAGGAAAAAGGTCTGGATCTGCCTATGATAACCCGTAAAGACTGAGGATACATGACAGGCATGGGGAGGCTGTTCTGCTGACAGTCTACACCCATGTCGTGTTTCCCGTGTCTCATTCTTCCTATTTTCTAGTGCGTAATCGGAAAGACAAGATATATGGCCAGATCAGAACCATCTCGTTTTGTTCAGGATCGTTCAGTTCTGGTCCTTGCCGTGGGAGCGAGCATCTGCTCCGGATGCGCGCATCTGGGCTCTTCCATTATGCCGTTTCAGATTGACGCGCTGATGACAGGCCTGCATCAGTCCGCCAGTCTGGCGGGTCTTTTTGGTTTTTTCGAAATTTTCGCCTTTGCGATGTTCATGCTGTTATTGTCGCGCATTTTCCTTGCGTTGCCGGTTATGTACTCCGCTCTGTCAGGCATGGTTCTGGGTATTGTGGCCTGTCTGCTGGTTTATGTCGGGCCGGGAGCGGAGGTCTGGATCTGTAGTGTCGCCGTTTTACTTGGTCTTTCCGCAGCACTGCTGGGTCGCTCCTATGTAAGGGCAGTGTCCTCATCGCTTAACCCGGAGCGGATTTATGCTATTGCCAGCGGTGGGGGATTGGTCATTATCGTTTCGGTTATCGCTCTTGTGCCTGTAACCACGCGTTACTTCGGTTCATTGGGGGTTTTTCTGGCTGTGGCCTGCATCATGCTGCTTGCCATGCCCTCTGTTCTCAGTTTTCGTAATGTTCATGCGGGCGGAAAAGTTTTTCGGAAGCAGGAGAGCGGCCCGCTCCTGACGGGCGGGGCCATTGCGCTGTTGTGCGTGTGGGTAGGCTGCTCTCTGGGCTCCAGTATGGCGTGGTCTTTTGCCGAACGCATGGGCCGTAATCTCGGTCTTTCTCCCGACTTTATTGTCTCTCTCTCGACGGTCGGCATTGTCACCAGTGTTCTTGCAAGTCTGGTGGGGGCGGCCTTCGCGCATTGCTGGAGCAGGGAGACGGTCCTGCTGCTGACCCTGCTTGGAACCGGAGCAGGCTGTCTGCTGACCTGTGTGGCATGGGATGCCTTCAGTTATGGTTTTGGCGTGGTCCTGTACTGGAACTGCGCCATGCTGTCTTACGCATGGCTTCTGGGAAGTGCGGCCACGCTGGATGGCAGTGGCCGGGTTGGAACATTTTGCGGCGGCATGGACCGGATGGGGTATGCCCTTGGCGCTCCGTTGGGTGGGCTTCTGGTTGACCATACCTCGTTTGCAGTGCTCGGAATTTGTGGATTCCTGATGTGCGTGCTTCCTTTGCCTTTTGCGCTGCCGGTTCTTTTTCGGGCACTGCACCAGTCCACTCTGGCCTCTGGGGAGCATGAAGCCCATCTGGAAATGGTATAAACTCCGGGAGATGGTCCGCAACAGACAGACAAGGCGGTTTTGGCAGCCGCCTTTGTTGTGGTGGAATCAGACGTGCGTCCCTGTGTCAGGGGTGCGTTGCTCCAAGCCAGTTGGCAATGGCTGTAATATCATCCGCCAGCGGATGGTCTTCCTGATAAAGCGGAACTTCAGCCCGGACCTGAGTATACAGTTCCTGTGTTTTCGGTGCCAGATCAGGGTAAAGACTGGCCAGATCAATTGCCTGACACAGAGCCAGAAGTTCAATGGCAAGGATGGTGCGGGTGTTGTCCACGACAGTCTGGGCCTTGAGAGCCGAAGGAGTGGCGTGGACCAGAATATCCTCCTGCAATCCGGAGGTGATGCCTCCATCCAGACTGGCTGGCGCCGCCATGCGCCGGTTCTGTCCGACGAGAGCGCAGGCCGTGTATTGCGCGATCATAAAGCCGCTGCCTGTGCCGCTGTCACTCGGCAGAAAGGCAGGGAAGGGACTGACAAGCGGATTGACCATGCGGTCCAGCCGCCGCTCCGCCACAGCGCCCAGAGATGCCGCGGCGACTGCGGCTTCATCCATGACCCTTGCCAGACTGGCGCCAACCGCATGCGCTTGTGAAAAAGCCCGAGGCTGGTTGTCAATGTCAATGATGGCCGGATTATCGGACAGGCTGCCCAATTCCTGTGTCAGTGTGCGGGTAATGCCCTCAAGCGCGTCATGCACGCTGCCATGAATATGAGGAATGGCGCGCAGGCTCAGGGCATCCTGTGTTCTGCTCCCCTGTCGCGCGGCAAGATGTAGGGAATCTTGCGTGAGGGCTCGCAGTCTGGCGGAAACCCGTTGGCCTCCGGGCATATTTCGTAAGGTGGCTGAACGCGGATCAAACGCCCGACGCTGTCCGCCCATGATATCAAATGTGGCTGCGGCAATCCTGTCGGCCCAGTGCAGGGCCATGCTCAGGGAGTGGGTGCTCAGGCATCCAAGCCCGGTTGCACAGGCAAGCCCGTTAACCAGAGCAAGCCCTTCCTTGGCCTCCGGCTGCAAGGGAGCAAAGCCCAGCCTCTGCATGACAAGGCTTGCGGCTTGCGGTCCGTCCAGGGTTTGCAGCGTTCCGTGGCCTATCAGCGCCAGCGCAATATGCGCCATGTGCACCAGATAACCCACCGAACCTTCGCTTGGAACAACAGGCAGGCAGTTGCTGTTGAGTAGGGCGATCAGCCGGTCAGGAATAGTTTCGCGGACACCGGTATAGCCCAGTGCGTAGGAGTTGACGGCGCAGGCCATGATCGCGCGTGTCTGTGCGGGGGTAAGGGGGCGACCAACACCCACGGCATGGCTGAACAGGATTTTTCTGGACAGTTCAGCCTGCTGTTCGGCGGATATTCTCTGCTCGGAAAGCCCTCCCACGCCTGTATTCAGGCCGTAAATGGGGGTGTCACCTTCAATCAGATGGCGCAGGCTGGTGTTGGCATGACGGATGCGTAGACGCGCTGCACTGGAAAGATCCAGTTTTACGGTGCCCTGTGCAATATCCCATACCTGCCGGGGAACAAGGGGGGCGTCCAGCAACAGGGTTTGTCGCGTGTCGGGCATGACGGATTGCTACCTGCACTATTGTATGTACAAGTATGTTTCATGGGTTTCTCCGTGCTGTCAATGACAATACGGAGCCTGCGCCGATCAGGGTTTGTAGTGCCCACCAAAGCTGTAGCGGTTGCCGGGATAGGTGAAAATTCCTTTCATGACGACATGATTGTCCACCCATGTCCGTCGGACGAGTTGCAGGCAGGCGTCATGCGGACCAATCTGGAGATCCTTGGACATGCCAGCTGAGGGGGAGACGGCAAAAACCACGTGTTCAATTTCCTCGGGGCCGGCAATGCTGACGAGGTAGCGGTGGGGAATGGTCGTGGTAAAATCCTGCTCCAGATAATCCGGCGCAAAAGCGGGCAGAACAAAGCGTTCTTCGAGCTGAAGCGGAGTGTCGTCCTCGTAATGCACGATCAGGGAGCGGAAAAGCCGCGCTCCGGGACGCAGGTCAAAGGCAATGGCCAGATCGCTATTGGCCCGGATCATCTCCAGCGCCAGAACCTGCGCATGGTAGTTGTTTCCACTGGCTACAATATCATCAACAATGTCGCGTATTTCCAGCAGTTCCACGCGTTTGGCCGGTTTGGCGACAAAAGTGCCAATCCCTTGAGCGCGTGTCACAATGCCGTCCGCCGTCAGCTCTCGCAGGGCGCGATGCACTGTCATGCGTGAAATGCCAAGTTGTTCAACAAGTTCGTTCTCGGAAGGAAGGCGGTAGCCCACATTCCATTCCCCCTTGTTGATACGGTCGGTAATAAAGGTCTTGACCTGTACATAGCGAGAGGCAGAGCGGTTTTTCTTGAGTGTCTGTGACAAGGTTATTCCATGACATCGTTGCCTGATTGCGCACACCTTAGCATCGGCGGCGCAAAAAGCGAGCATGGGAAAAATATGGGAATTCAGTATATTGTATTTACCGCCTTTGACACGGTCGTCCGGCCTGACATTCCAGAGCTGGAAAAATCCAGAAGACGGTTTGATTGTAAGGTATGACAGACATGTCCCGTGTTGCTTTTTTCAAGGATTTTGACTGGGAGCCCTGGAAAAACGGACAGGGCCTTACACGTGTGCTGGCCGGGGATACCGGATGGCGGCTCAGTCTGGCCGAAATCCGGACATCCTCCAGTTTCTCCATTTTTGGAGGGCAGACGCGTGAGATCGGTCTGATGCAGGGATACGGCATCACCCTTCAGCCAGATGATCCGGCTCTTGCGGCCATAGTGCTGGATGAAACGGGAGTCTGTTTCCGTTTTTCTGGTGATGTCCCGCTTACAGGTCAGTTGCATGACGGTCCGGTGCAGGTGCTGAACCTGATGTACGGAGTGGAACGTCATGCGCTGCGACCGATTACGCAGGCCGGGACTGTAACCAATCTTCTGGCGCTGGTGCCTGTGCGTGGTGTGTGGTGCGCAAAGGCGGAACGGCAACCGGAGATGTCTGTTGCTGCGGAAACCTCCTTCCTGCGGTTTTCCACTCCTCAGGATATGGAGTTGGTACCGCAGGAGGGAGCCGTTTCTCTGGCTTATGGTGTCTTTGCCGTTTCCGGTGAGGAAACCTGAAAACAGGGGGAAGCTCCCCGGCAACGCCTTGATTGGATTATGGCGCTGCCGGGACGCGTTCGTTCCCTGTTATCTGTCAGGCCGGTAGTCGATGGCGAGTCTGAGCAGGTTCTCTATCAATTGGCCAAGCTTGGCTGCTGTGTGCAGGTTCATGGGCCAGGGACTGTCCTCTGACGCAAGGTAGGATGACTGGGCCAGTTCAAGCTGCACAGCGTGTATGCCGTTCTGCGGCTGTCCATAATGGCGGGTTGTATACCCTCCTTTGAAACGACCGTTCAGCACATGGGTATAGCCGCCGTTCTGCTCGGTATGGCGTACAAGCTGCTCGGTCAGGTCGGCCGCGCAGCTTGCGCCGCCGTTTGTTCCGAAGTTGAGGGCTGGTAGCGTCCCTTCGAACAGATGGGGAATGTGTGAGCGAATGGAGTGTGCATCCCACAGGATTGCCCAGCCCCATTGGGCTCGCAGCCGTTCCAGTTCCGCTATTATGGCATTGTGATAAGGGTGCCAGTATGTGCCGATGCGCTCCTGTATTTCCGCCTCCGTCGGCTCCTGCTCCGGCAGATAAAGGGGAGAACCGTTAAAGGCATGCGTGGGCACAACGCCTGTGCTGGGGCGACCGGGGTAGAGTTCGGCATTATCCGCGCCCCTGTTCAGGTCCGTGACATAGCGTGAATAGCGCGCACGCAGGGTGCTCGCCCCCAATGCGTGCGCACAGGCGTACAGGTGGTCCACATACCAGTCCGTGTCGGGCAGTGTGCGGGCATAGGGTGTTAGTCGCGCCTCCATGCCGTGAGGGAGCAGTGTGCCCGAATGGGGAATGGTTACAAGGAGTGGCAGATGACCGGGGGTGTAAGTAAAAATATCGCTCATGTTCTTGGACCTGCTCGGGTTTAGTTGGACAGGAGCGGGCGTACCGCCTGACGGAATGCCTGACGCAGGGCGGGGGCGTTGTGGTGCTGTCTATCCCGCACCCGCCACTGTCCGGCGCTCATGACATGCAGCACCGGTGGTGCTGTCTGGGAAAAAATGGCGGCGTCCAGCACATCATCTCCCATCAGTTCGGGGAGCAGGAAGGCGTCAGTATCCAGCACGCACAGGTCCGCGCGGGCCCCGGTCTGCAAGCCCCACGCAGACAGGCCACAGGCCTGCGCGCCGCCTTTAAGGCTTTCGCGGTAGAGCCAGCCACCGGTTGAGCCCAGATGTCCAAAAGGCAGGCTGACGCAGCGTTTTTGGTGGTGCAGGCGTTGGCTATATTCCAGTATCCTCAGCTCTTCCCAAGGACTGAGGAGAATATTGCTGTCACTGCCCAGACCGAAACGGCCGTTGTGGCCGACATAGTCGGTCAGGGGAAAAATGCCATCGCCCAGATTGGCTTCCGTAATCGGGCACAGGCCAGCTATAGCCCCGGTTTTTGCCAGAGCCCGTGTTTCCGCCTCTGTCAGGTGGGTTGCATGCACAAGACACCAGCGCTCATCGACCGGGGCATGGGCGAGCAGATGCTCTATCGGCCGCTGGCCGGTCGCCTGCACGCAGTCCCGCACTTCCCGCATCTGTTCGGCAATATGGATGTGCACGGGCGTATCGGAGCCTGCGATGCGCAGGATGTCTGGAACCGCCTCAAGAGACACGGCACGTAATGAGTGCAGGCCGACACCAACACTGACCAACCGGGAGCCGTGTGTGGCCGCCCGCGTTGAAGCGACAATATCGGCTATGAGTTCGGGTGTGCTGGCAAAGCGTTTCTGTGCGTCCTGAAGAGGTTTTCCGCCAAAGCCGCCATAGGTGTAAAGAGTCGGCAGAAGGGTCAGCCCTATGCCCGCCTCTTCCGCAGCATTGGCGAGACAGAGGGAGAGTGTAGCTTTCCCGGCATAGGCCGCGCCATCATGTGCGTTATGCAGGTAGTGAAATTCGGCAACCTGTGTGTAACCCGCGCACAGCATTTCCGCATATAGATAGGCGGAAATGGCCTGCATCTGCTCGGGCGTTATACGGTGCGCGAGCTGATACATGAGCTTGCGCCATGTCCAGAATGTGTCGTCCGGATTGGCGCGCTTTTCTCCCAGACCAGACATGGCGCGTTGGAATGCGTGGGAGTGCAGGTTGGGCATGGGCGGCACAATGCAGTCCGCCCATTCCGCGTCGGCGGGAGCAGGGCTGTCTGGTGTGATGGCCGCGAAAGTGCCGTCCTCGGCTATGGTTATTTTGACATTCTGGCGCCATCCATCGGGAAGGAGGGCCTGTCGTGCAAAAAGATCAGACATCTGAAGTTCTGCGGGCTCCGGCTAGAGCCTCTTCATCAGTTTGAACGTATCCATTCAAACTGGTGAAGAGGCCCGATAAACAACGGGTTAGAGTAATTTTTCTGAACCCGGATTCAGTGAAATTGCTCTGGGAACGGTTCCGTTTCGAATCTATAACGGAATTGACATGGTTGTATATACATATATTGATGAGGTAGTCGAAAAACAAAAGGAGCAGGCTATGACGTGGGATAGTTTGTGGCTTGACGTCCATCTGGCGACTTCCGATCCGGAGCGGATATCCGCGGAAGATGGCTTTGGGTGTGTGCGCAATGGCGCTCTGGCCGTGCAGGATGGCAGGATTGCCTGGGTCGGAGCCATGGAGGATCTGCCTGCTCCAGCCCACACGCTTGCGCGCGAATTGCGTCATGGGCAGGGACTATGGATGACGCCCGGTCTGGTGGACGCCCATACGCATGTTGTGTTTGGCGGTGACCGGAGCGCCGAGTTCTCCCTCCGTCTTCACGGTGTGTCGTATGAAGAAATTGCCAGACAGGGAGGAGGCATTCTCTCCACGGTCAGGGCGACGCGCGAGGCGACACAGGAAGAACTCCTGCACAAGGCCATTCCACGTGTGCGGGAGATGATCGCATCGGGAACAACGGCCATAGAGATCAAATCCGGCTATGGTCTGCGCACGGAAGACGAGTTGAAGCAGTTGCGCGTTGCGCGTGATCTGGCACGGCAGTTGCCTGTTCATGTACACACTACGTTTCTGGGAGCGCATGCCCTGCCTGAAGAATATGCAGGCCGCGCCGACGATTATATCCGTCATCTGAGCGAAGAGATGCTTCCGCGTCTGATGGAGGAAAATCTGGTCGATAGCCTCGATGTCTTCTGTGAAAATATAGCTTTTTCCATAGATCAGGCTGAAAGACTGTTCAGAAAGGCAGGCGAGCTGAATCTGCCGGTGCGTATTCATGCGGACCAGTTGTCGGCAAGTGGGGGAGGGTTGCTGGCTGCGCGTTACGGCGCTCTGTCCGCCGACCATCTGGAATATGTGAACGAAGAGGCCGTCAGCTATATGGCGCAGGCCGGCACGGTCGCCATGCTGTTACCCGGTGCGTTCTATTTTATCAGGGAGACCAGAGTGCCTCCTGTCGCCCTGTTCCGTCAGTATGGTGTGTCCATGGGGCTGGCGACGGACTGCAACCCCGGCACCTCGCCGGTGCTAAGCCTGCCCGGTGTCATGAATATGGCCTGCACATTGTTCAGGATGACGCCGGAGGAAACATTCAGGGCGGTGACAACCGTTGGCGCGCGCGCACTGGGCGCGGAGCAGGAACTGGGCATGCTCAGGCCGGGTTATCAGGCCGACATGGCGCTATGGGACATGGCGGGCCCTCACGAACTGTCTTACTGGATTGGAGGCAGGAAGCCGCGTGGCGTGATTTTTGGCGGTCGTGTGGTGGTGGAGCCGCAGAGCGGCATGGTCTCCGCCTTCTCATAGTTCTGCAAGGATTTCGGGTGTCAGTAGTCAAATTCCGCCAGCCTGCCAGACGGTGCCCGGGGCAGGCGGACCCGGAGCCTCTATCCGGTTCTGGCGCGACAGAGGGTTCTAGCGCCCGTGGAAAGTAGGTTTGGTTCTGCTCCCGAGCGCGGCCAGACCTGCCTTTCGGTCTTCGCTCGCGGCAACGAGGGCGGAGAGTGTGCGTTCATACTTGATGCCGGCAGTAAGTGGCATGTCATAGCTGGCCAGCAGGGCGGCTTTGGCCATATGTGTGGCCAGCGGGCCTGCCTGTGCGATGCGTCCGGCGACTGCTATGGCGGTGGATACGGTCTCTCCATCTTCCGTTATCTGGCTGACCAGACCTTGCGCGCAGGCTTCCGTGGCATTGAGTCTCCGGCCCGCAAGAACCATTTCCATGGCGAGGGATTTGCCAACGGTGCGGGTCAGCCTCTGCGTGGCGCCTGCGCCGGGAATGATGCCCAGTGTGGTTTCTGGCAGGCCGAAAACGGCGTCCGGCGCTGCAATGATGATATCACACGCCATCAGTAGCTCCAGACCTCCTCCCAGCGCGTATCCCTGCACTGCGGCTATGATGGGGGTCTGACAGGCTGCAATCTGGTCCCAGTGTTCGCTGAATCCGCTGGTGTAAAGGGCGATCGCGCCGCTTTCAGCCAGTGTGCCCACATCCGCTCCTGCGGCAAAAGCCCGTGACTGGCCGCAGATTACAATGGCCCGCACATCCGGTGTGGCGTCATAATCCTGTATGGCTGCTACAAGTTCGGCAAGCATGGGCAGGCAGAGCGCATTCAGCTTCTGGGGGCGGTTGAGAGTGATCTGCCCGATATGTCCATGTTGTTGGCGGAGAATGAATGTTTCAGTCATTGCTGGCGACCTTGCGTGCATGGACGACCATCCGGTCTCTTTTGTTGCGGGCTGATGTGGCGATCTGTTCCGTCCACGGGTAAAATCCACGTCCGGTCTTGGTGCCAAGCGCGCCCTCACTCACCAGTTGTGTGACCAGAGCTGGAATATGTGGGTCGTTACTTAACTCGGGCATAAGAATGGCGGACACATTCCGCACCGTATCCAGCCCGGCCATGTCCATCAGGCGGAGTGGGCCACATGCGGCCCAGCGTGGCGCCAGTGTGCTTTCTACCGCCAGATCCACATCGGCGATGCTGGCTATCCCCTGCTCGACCAGAAAGAGGGCTTCGCGCAGCATGGCGTACTGAAGGCGGTTGACGACAAAGCCCGGGCAATCCTGTCGGACAATAATGGAGGATTTTCCAGCCTTTTTTGAAAGAGCCTGAGCCTGAACTATAATCTCTTCCGATGTGACTTCTCCCGGAACAATTTCCACAAGCGGCATAATCTGGGGCGGATTGAACCAGTGGATGCCAATCAGTCTCTGGGGAGAGTTCAGGGCCGTGGCGAGTTGGGTAATGGGCACGCTTGAGGTGTTGGTGCTTAACAGGCATGTGGCGGGAACCTGCTGTTCGATCTCACGCAGGACCGTTTTTTTCAGCTCCGGGTCTTCAGTCAGATTTTCACTGACCACATCAGCGTCTTTCAGGCAGGCATTCAGGGACGTGGTGTAGAAAACGGGAGCTTCAGCACTGCCTGTGCCTGCCTCCACAATGGTTCTGGCGGTATCCAGCGTGGCCTGACTGCGTGAATACAGGGCGACTTGCCACCCGAGAGCGGCAAACACGCTGGCGATGCCCGCTCCCATGGTGCCAGCCCCCACAACGGCAATTTTGCCCTGGGTCTTGTGTGATGTATCCGACATTATCTGCTCTGGCCCGGCTTAAATTACGTGGTCTGAGCGGAGTTGTGCGATCTGTGTATCGGACAGCTCCAGTTCGTCGTGCAGAATTGCGTCGGTGTCAGCGCCCAGAACCGGAGCCGCAAGATCGGGCGCAGGATTAAGCCCATTGAAGCGCACGGGTTGCGGGATAATCTGCGTGGGACCGGCAACAGGATGGTTCACCTGCTTTACGACGCCGCGTTTCTGCACATGTGGACTTTCCAGTGCTTCGGCAAGATTGTTGACCGGAGCGGCGGGTATACCTGCCGTGACCAGCGTGCTGGTGGCCTCCGCTGTTGTCAGGTGGCTGGACCATGCGCTCAGGATGGCTTTCAGGGCATCCTGATGCTGGTAGCGCTGTGCATCCGAGCTGAAACGGAAATCCTGATCCAGTTCGGGCTGTCCAATGGCTTTTGCCAGACGGGTGAACAGGCTGTCATTGGCGACGGCGATGACAATCTCTCCATCCACTGTCGGGAATGTGTCCATTGGCGCACTGATGGCATGGGCGTTGCCCAGTAGGCCGGGCGGTGGATCGCCTCCCATCAGTCGGGCGAGTGAAACAACCTGAAGCGAAATAACGGCATCCAGCATGGCAATATCAACATGTGTGCCCTTGCCACTGATCTGGCGTTGCAGAATGCCCGCCAGCGCTCCCCACGCGCCATACAGGCCGGACACCACATCGGCGATGGGGTCGCCCACCCGTGTCGGCCCGGTGGAGGGCCACCCGGTGCTGCTCATGATCCCGCCTATGGCCTGAATGACGTGATCATAGGCGGCACGCTGGGCGAGGGGGCCTTCCTGTCCAAATCCCGAAATGCTGACATAGACAAGTCCGGGGTTGATGGCGTGGAGGCTTTCGTAATCGATGCCGAGCCGGGAAGTCACACCGGGTCTGAAGTTTTCGACCAGAATATCGGAGTTTTTGACAAGTTTATGAAAGATGGCCATGCCATCGTCTTTTTTCAGGTCAAGGGTGATGCTTTTCTTGCCTCTGTTGAGGAGCATGAAATAGGTGCTCTCTCCGTTGAGGTAAGGCCCGAATGATCGGGAGTCATCGCCACCGTCGGGCCGTTCGATCTTGGTGACATCCGCGCCAAGATCGGCCAGCATGGCCGCGCACAGGGGGCCTGCCAGAACCCGTGATAAATCAAGAACCTTTACGCCCCGCAACGGCAGGCAGGGTGATGATGCAGAGCTCATGGGCATTCTCCTGAAGGTGAGGGGCGGGGTGTCAGGGCATCCCGCACACAGGCCCTGAGGACATCCGTGTCCATCAGCGCACGGAGAGCGCCAAGTTCGGGGTGAATCGCGGTATCACCGTGACGTGGGGGAACATGGGCGCGAATGGCCTCGTACGCCGCCTGAACGCCTCGGCCAGCACGCAGGGGTTGATGGTATTCCAGCGCCTGCGCCGCACACAGAAACTCTATGCTGATGACATCAAGCGCGTTGTCGGCCGCCGTAAAGGCCTTTTGGGCCGCGTAAATTCCCATACTGGTGTGATCTTCCTGCCCGGCACAGGTGGACAGGCTGTTCACGGAGGAGGGGGCTGCAAGACACCTGTTCTCGGCTGCGGCTGCGGCTGCCGCATAGGGAGGGATCATCAGACCCGACAACCCGCTTCCCTGAGGGGCGAGGAAAGGGGGAAGACCGCTAAGGTAGGTATTGGTCAGCCGGTCGGAACGGGCCTGCGACATGTTGCTGATGGAGGCGATGGCGATTGCCAGAGTGTCCAGCGCCAGAGCGGTTGGTGCTCCATGCCCGTTTCCCCCCGGCAATGCTTCGTAGCTGTTGTTGCGCCAGAAAAAGACCGGGTTGTCCGTAACCGCGTTTATCTCTGTTTCCAGAACCTGTCCGACATAGGTCATGGCATCCCGCACGGCGCCATGCACCTGTGGAATACAGCGCAGGCTGAGCGCATCCTGCAGGCGGTGGTCCCGGTTGGCTGCCATGATCTGGCTATCGGCCAGAAGCTGCCTCAGAATCTCAGCAGTTTTTATCTGGCCAGGATGGGGGCGCAGGCTTTGCAGGTCCGCGTCATAACCCCGGCTGTTCCCACGCATGGCTTCCAGCGCCATACATCCGGCCAGATCGGCCAGTTCCAACGCACGGCGGGCATGGTCGAACGCCAGTGCGCCGATGGCTGTAATTTCGTATGTGCCGCTGATGAGCGCATGTCCCTCCCGGGGACCGGGGGTGAGCGGCGTCAGCCCGGCACGCTCCATGGCGACACGACCCAGCAGGCGTTCGCCTTTATAGGTGGCTTCCCCCTCTCCAAAAATGACAAGACCGATGTGGGCTGTGGCGACCAGATAGCCAACGGAACCCTTGGAGGGAGAGCAGGGAACAACGCCTCTGTTCAGCATGGCGGCCATTGTGTTCACAAGGGAGGCGCTTACTCCGCTATGCCCCTGCAGGAGTGCCCGCAGCATCGTGGCCATTATGGCGCGGACAACCGCGTGGGGGTGCGGCGCACCTATCCCGCAGGCATGACTGCGGAGCATGCCAATCTGTCCGTTGCTGATTTCTTCAGCCGAAAGCAGAACAGAATACTGATCGCCAACTCCTGTAGTCAGACCGTAAACGCGGCGTTTCTGGGCAATGGCGTCCTGTAGGCTGGCCTGTAGTTCATGCAGTCTGGCAAGCGCCGTCTCGTCCAGAATAACAGGGGCGCCATGGGCGATGGCAACAATTTCGGCAATTGTGGTTTTATGCGTGCCCAAGGTGACGGGCGTTATGTGTGGATGTTTTTTCTCACGGGATGTTTCGTGCTGAGCAGTCATGAAACCTGAAACCCTTATCCTGCCGGTGCGTAAGAGCATGACGAATCATCTTGTATATACATTAAAAAATATTACAAGATCGTATTGATATTTTGCTGGAACACAGCGGCTGTGCAGGATGGGGGTGAAGAGCCGTTGACTGGGCCGTTTCAACGGCGGCGATCGTCTCGGTTTCTGTGGGCGATAGTTGTTCAGTGTATGGACTGAACGAACGGGTCGGACAGGCAAGAACGAAGCGGCAAAGAGCTGGCGTGATGCCCGAGATGGTCGATGGGTGTTTGGGGCGTGTTTTGGTGGTTCTGATCCGTGATGGTTCTTTGCTCCGCGACTGATCATGCGGGGTATAAAGACCGGCCTGTAACGCCGGAACCTTGCCCGACGATGTCAGGCAAGGTGTTTTCTGAGAAAATGTCCGGAATCCGGCTTACGCAGCGATCATGCGGCCTGCATCCATCGCCTGCAGCAATCCGGAAAAATCACGTGGCAGTGCATCGCCGATCCGGACAAAGGGAAATGTTTCCCGGACTATCTTCAGGATGGATTGCAGCCCCGCAGGTATCTCTGCTTCACGACGCAGTTCAGCCGCCTGTGCGGCGACGACAAATTCGATGGCAACAATTTTCTTTGTCAGATCAAGCATTTCTTTCAGTGTGGAGATTGTGAATACACCACCTGTTTCCCGGTCTTCAATGCCTTCCGCTTGGGATGTTGTTGTTACATCGAAAGATGTCGGAGCCGCTGCAAATTTGAGTTTATAGGCGTAACTCGCTACCAGAATCTGATACATTGCCAGACCGCTTTCTGACTGTTCCGCGGTGCCAACCAACCCTGTGGGCAGGCCGGACCAGAATTTGTCCAGAAGTTTGATCGTGCACTCCTGTGATGCGAATGCTGGTGGAACAAGCGAAATTTTTACAAAATCGAGTGCTGATGCAACATTCTGTATCTCCCAGTTGGGCGCGTGGAGAACAGTAGCGCTTTCCAGATCAACCACGGGGTTCCCGGCCGAGGAATTCAACTGATTTGAAATGACTCTCCGGGTGTATTCCAGACAGTCCCGAAGGCTGCCTGTCAGATAGGCCGTGTTGCGAAAGCTGCATGGATCTTGGAGATTTCGGGGCTGGTCGGTGTGGAAGAGGGTGCTACCCTGAAGGTAGGATCGCATCTTTTCGGAGCTTTCGGTAAAACCTTTGACCTTTTTCAAAGCGGCGACACGTTCGTCCAGTGGAGACAGTTTGGCTGCAAATCCTTCCAGACTCAGGGCTGCGGCAGCCTCCATGTTGCCCAGAAGAGTTCCAAGATCATGGAGCAGTAGGGCTGCCTGGGCATCGGTCAGGGTTGTCTGGCCCAGTAATGTCAAAGCTTCGCCGTAGGAAAGGTCAAAATCTCCAACAAGACCGATAGCGAAATCTGCATTGGTTAAAAGCAGATTGCCGTCAGCATGGACAGTGAAGGTATCGCCCCAGTTCAGGCCAGCGACAAGATGTTCAACCAGTTCCAGCCGCACGCCTGAGACCCCGGAGGCATATTGGTTGATCAACCGGCAAGTCGCCGCGCGGACAATCTCCTCCTTGTAAAGAGGTCCCTGAGCCAGTTGGTGGAATTCAAGCATCCGCCGGTTGAAAAAAGCCACATCGCCATCGACATTTGCCCGTTTCAGGACGCCTACTCCTGTATTCAGGCCATAAACGGTTTTTCCGCTCTTGTATGTCTCATCAACAATCATGCGGGATCGCCTGATACGTTCGCGAGCCAGATCTGTGAGTTCGATCCGCGCTTTTTCCCGGGCGACACGCACGAGTTCTTCAATTGTCAGGCTGGAGCCATCGAGAAAAACAGTCATATTTTACCTCAAGATTCAGGGAAAGGAAGAATTGTGTCAGATATTCGCATATCGTTGGGGTGCTCCGCGCAGAATTGCGGGAATGGCTATGGGCAGTGTGATCACGCAACAGATGAGAACGGCTATGCCCAGCTTGCTCATGGAGGCATGATCTATGATGTACCCGCCCAAAGGAGCGCCAATCGCGTAACCAACGCGTTCGGCGCCGCCGCACATGGTGCCCAGCCGACCGGTCGGGTCCAGAGTGGTCGAAGTGGCTGGGACAAAGCAGTAAAGACTGGTTGAAAATACCCAGTGAATCACGATGGCGGCTGAATATCCGCCCGTATTTTCCGCAACACATATAAAATATGACCCTATTCCTGTCCCGATAACGCTGATAGCAAGCATTTTGATATTGTTTATCTTCTTGAGCAGAACGGAGAGGGTAAGAAGGGCAGCAACGCTTGATGTGATGCCGATATTGTCAATGCGAGAGAGAAGTGGTGCGGGAATATGTATGTTTTCAGCGACATGCACGGAAAATGACCATGCCATGCTGACGGCAAGAGATGTTGCTAACGCCAATGACATGAGACACCATGCGGGAAAGCCAAGCGTCTGTTTTGTTTTTATGGTTTTATGGGCGCCTCTCCCAGTTTCCCAAAAAACGTGTCAAAAACGGGAATGGTGAGAATCAGCAGTGCAATCAGCATGGGGGTGATTGCATTGATTAAAATAAAAGTGCGTTGCGGATTGGCTGTGTCAGCTGCAGCGCAGACATAGCTCCGGGCCAGAAAGGCCTGCGATATGCCAAGCATCGTGGCGGCCAGCCAGAGCATATTTTCCGGGATGACATGCCCGGCAAGCAGCAGATTGCTCGACAGGCACCCTGCGGCGCCAAGCAGCGCACCTTTTCGGATGAATTTCTGCCCTATGAGCTGTGGCAGCACAAACATGATGGCGGCAAAGAATATGAGATCGAAAAAACAGAAAACCCCTGCTTCAGTAGCTGTTTTCTGATATCTCGACATTATGGATGTAACCTGAAACGGTATGATCGACGATCCAAGATAAGCAAGACAGCAGGAGGCGCTACATCCACTCAGACGACGCATGAATATGAATGTGTTGTCCATGTCGGTGTGGCTTTCGAGGTTGTTCACTGTGGGGATCGGAACCGGGACTTGAAAACATTTCTTTTGTAAAACGTCTTTGGAAAGCCGTTTTGACTGGACTGGGATTTTTTATCTTAATGTATAGACAACTTAATTTGCGTTATGCGTTCGGGGTTTGTCAATATGAAACTGCAACGAAAAATACGCGAAGAAAAATCTTGTGTCGTTTGAGTGTTTTATGACTGTGATTCTTTTCAATAAAGCTATCCTTCTTCGGATATCCTGACTGAGTGTTTCCTTATAAAATAATAAATTTTCTGTAGAATCGTTACTGATAGGGAATCCCCTGACTTATCCGTGCATGTTTTGCTCAGGTGTTGGGTCAGTCGGCGAATGATGAGGAGATGGCAGAGTTTCCCGTATGTATAGACATTGAGGGAAGGGTGGCCTGTTATTTGTTCGGAACGTAATTATTCTGAGAGTGACGATAAGAGTTTGTGAATGTGTCTGGAGTCACGTAGCCAGATCATGGCGCTGACAAAGCGACCAGCACCCGTCAGCGGAGAGTGTTTTCTCGTATTGCGGAACGATCCAACGGAAACACCTGACGTGGTGACGTTCCCGAAGACGTGGACTGTCATGGATGACGCGAAGTATTTCATTGTGATCATGGCAATGTTTTTACGTGACGGGGTATTTTGGTTTCCCTGCCCGTTGCGAAAGAGGCCTTACGCGCAGAGCTTCAGGTCTCCCCACTCCGATTTCGGAAAGGATGAAGCGACAGTGCGGCGGCGCAGAGCAGACTGCCGATGCCGCTCAGGGCAACCACCCAGCCCATGGGCCAAGGCGTGCCATCGGCGAACGCTCCGATCAGACCTGAGCCCACAATGCCGTTGCCATATTGCGCCGCCCCAACGAACGCCGAAACCGAACCTGATCGCGCTGGTGACGTGTTGAGGGCGCCGGCGATCGAGTTGGCGACGATGAATCCGGTCGCCGAAGCAAAGATGAACAGCGGGACGACCAGCCCCCATAATCCTCCGCAGCCGGTCCACGCAGCGAGTGCGACCGGTATACCCGCGACGGCCGCCAGAAACGTGCCAAATCGCAGCATGCGGTCGCTGCCGATCCTGTGGGCCAGTCGGACATTGAGCATGTTCGTCGCCATGATTCCGATAATCCCTGCTCCGAACAGCAGGCCATAATAGCGGGGCGGAACATGGTAATAGGAAATGTAGGCGAATGGCGTGCCCGCGACATAGGCGAACATGCCGCCATAGAAGAAAGCACCGGCGCCCGTATAGGCCATGAGGCGAGGTGTCGTGAGAAGTTCGCCGTAGCGCAGGAAGGCGCGCGACAGAGGCTCGTGGTGACGACGATCGGGCGTCAATGTTTCCGGTAAGGTGGCGACAGCCGCGAGAGTGGCGATACCGACGCCTCCCAGAAGACCGAAAACCGACCGCCAGCCGCCCAGAGCTAGAATCTGTGCGCCCACGATCGGTCCCAGCAACGGTGCGATGGCCATGACGGTGATCAGCGTCGAGAGCATCCGGACGGCATGATGCCCCTGATACAGGTCGCGGACCATCGCGCGGGATAGGACGACCCCGGCTGAAGCGCCGAACGCCTGCACGATCCTCCATGCGATCAGACTGCCGATACTTCCGGAACAGGCGCACAGGATAGAGTCTGACTGATATCGTGACCGAGCGCTTCGATGCGGGTGTGCGTCTTGGGGAGGCGATCGCGAAGGACATGATTGCCGTCCGGATCGGGCCTGAACTGCGGATGGCGATGGTTGGATCGCCTGCCTATTTCAAAGGGCGTTCTCCACCGCAAACACCTCATGATCTTGCCGATCACCAGTGCATCAACCTTCGTTTTCTTACTGGTGGCGGACTTTATAGCTGGGAACTTGAGAAAGACGGACGTGAAGTCCGTGCCCGTGTTGACGGTCAACTCGCCTTCAACAATGTCGATATGATCGTCCGGGCCTCGTTGGCAGGTTTCGGGCTCGCCTTCATCATGGAAGATCATGTGGTCGAACACATCAAAAAGAAACGTCTTGTGCGGGTCATGGAAGACTGGTGCCCGCCTTTTCCGGGATACCACCTGTATTATCCAAGCCGCCGGGAGCCTTCTGCAGCGTTTGCGCTTCTCGTCGATCACCTGCGCTACAGAGGGTAGAAAGTGTTTTTTTTGAGTGTGTGGCTTTATTTTTCACGTTTATCCCCTTGACGTATGTTTATCGTAAGGGATTCACAACAGTAGTCTGTTAGGTTCCCTAAGCGACCTATATCGAGGCCATGAAGCGCCTCAGCCGTATAATCCGTCCGCAATGCAATCGCACCAGCCATCTCCGATCCTCCCTCACAAGACAGAATCAGAACTGACTGGCCACGTCACTTCACAGATGAGTCAGACGTAATAGCTGTTGGTATCAGTTACTCGCCGCTCCGCATTGTGAGCGGGCGAATAGATATAGTCGAAGTCAGGCCAGCCTTTATTCATGATGCCTGAACGGTCACGTTGTCGGCCGTCATCCTAGAGGGTGTTATGTACTTTCTGGCGTGAGTGTTGCAGAACAGCTGGATGAATACTGCACGCAAACCATATCCATCTGATATCAGTGACGAAGAGTGGTCTCTGATTGTTCCGTATCTTCTTCTGATGAAGGAAGACGCGGAACAACGGCATCATGATCTGCGGGATCTGCTCAACGGTCTTCGATATATGATCCGTTACGGCATTGCGTGGCGGACGATGCCGAACGATCTTCCGCCGTGGACTGCGGTTTATCAGCAATCCCGGCGCTGGATGGAAGCGGGATGTTTCGAGGCTGTTGTCCACGATCTCCGGGCTGTGCTGCGGCTGGCTGCAGGAAAACAGGCTGAGCCGACAACGGCGATTATCGACAGCCGGACACTGCGTTCGACACCGGAGAGTGGATCGCGCGCTGGGTATGATGGCGCGAAAAGAAAGAACGGATCGAAGCTTCACATGGCGGTCGATACCCTGGGGCATCTTCTGGCCCTGCACGTCACCCCGGCAAACAGGGACGACCGGGGAGAAGTCGGTCCGCTGACGGAAGCCATTCAGCAGGCAACAGACGGGAGCGTTGAACTTGCATGGGCCGATCAGGGCTATACCGGATCAAAAGCGGCGAAAGCCGCTGAAGAGCAGGATATCACCCTCGAAATCGTCCGGCTGCCTCGGGCAAAACGGGGTTTTGTGTTGCTGCCCCGCCGATGGATCGTGGAGAGATCGTTCGCGTGGGCAACACGATGCAGAAGGCTCGTGAAAGACTACGAGCGCTGCGCTTCAACCCTCGCCGCAATGCACACCATCGCAGGTTTCATGCTGAAAAACGCAGCCAGCCTGCTCTGCCAAAGTGCATAACACACTCTAGGGCGTGTTGTCAGTTAATTCCGATGATGGCGGAAACGAGTTGCACTGCTGCGAGGAATGTTGATTTCAGCTTGTCGTAGCGTGTTGCAATGCCTCTGAACTGCTTCAGCCTGGCGAAGAAGCGTCCAATGATGTTTCTGTTTTTGTAGAGCTGGAAGCTGATTTTCCGTGGATTGCGTCGGTTTTTCCTTGAAGGGATAACCGGTGTGATCTGCCGTTCTTCAAGCATTTCAATGAGCGGATCGGCGTCATAAGCCTTGTCGGCAATAAAAGCTTTGGGATCGACCTTATCCAGAAGAGGTTCTGCTTCCGTGATGTCCGCTCTCTGCCCGGGCGTCAGGGACAGGGCAACCGCCTTTCCTGCGGCATCGACAATGGTGTGGATTTTCGAAGTCAGTCCGCCACGAGACCGCCCGATGGCCTGATCCGCGCCCCCTTTTTACGGACACTCGCACTGTGCTGGTGAGCCCGGACAATCGTGCTGTCGATCATCATATATTCGTTGTCGCGATCGGTAGCCAGATGCCGGAAAATCCGTTCGATCACGCCGCTTTCGCACCAGCGACGCAGTCGCCGGTGGACGTTCTTCCAGTCACCAAAACGGACAGGCAGGTCACGCTAGGGAATGCCGGCACGGTAACGATACAGAACCGCTTCCACGGACAGACGGTTATCGGCAGCCGCTCCACCGACATGACCTTCGCGACCCGGGAGAAGATCTTTTATCCGTTCCCACTGGCTGTCACTCAGGCCATATCGTCGCATTCATTTTCTCCCTGAAAACAGGGAGAAAACATCACAGATCAGATGGAAGTACAAGCCTCATAGCGTCTGATGCTAACGGACGACATGCTCTAGCGAAGATTTCCTCAAGCTGTGCGTCAGTCAGGCCGGTGGCTTATCAGACAGTCCTGAGACAACTTCAACAGGGCTGTTTTGGTCTGTCGCATCTCAGAAGCTTGCGTCAACGACAGCAAACAGTGTGACGTTGTCACCATTCGAATAGGACCTTCTTCCAATCTCCGAAGCGCGCAAGGAAGATCACGCCACGGAATGTCGGCACGATAGCGATACAACGCGGCCTCTACGAACAACGATTATCCGAGATGTGCCACCGACATGGCCTTCATGCCCGGGAAAAAGGTCTTTTATCTGTTCCCACTGATCATCTCGTAAGCCATACCCGCCGCTCCTCCTGAAACCGAGGAAAACAATCACCACAGGGAGGCAAGAAAGTACAATTCTCAGCGCTTAACTGACGACACGCCGTAGAATGCGTATAAATCTTTTTTGCAGCGCAAGTCGGACAGAATTTAGCGCATGTTTCACAAATGCAGGACGTTTTACCGAACGACAGATTAATCCCTTGATGTCCTGTTTTCGAATGGCGACAGAAAAAAAATGGGCGTCGTCCAAGCGTGTCAAACCTTTTGCACGTTTTTCAAGCAGATTGATCAGTTCAGAGTGGCCAGAAATTCCAGCCTGATTGGTAAGAGAGAGCGCGGAACTGGCCAGCGCATCGTAAGCTATTCTGGTACGCGTTAACTCAGAAATTTCTTTGCTGATGCTGCCAGAGCGCTGTGTGTAAAGGTAGAGTGGTTGATCGATCAGAATAAATCGTGCGCCTTTTAAAAGCGCGCTGACGGAAAAATAAAAATCTTCTCCATGCCGCATATCTGTTTGGTAACGAAGTTTGGTTTCAGAAAGAAATTCATTTCGGAAGACAGGCTTCAGCAGTCCCCAGTCCACGGACTTTCCATCTACGATATTGTGACTCAGGAAATCTCTTAGCGTAATGCGTTGACCATTGAAATCTCGTGTCGCTTTGGCGGCTTCCGTCACACAAGCCGCGCCAGCATCATAGTAAAGCAGATCATCAGCGAGAATATCGGCTGACACGTGGTCGATCATTACAGAGAACTGTTCCAAACGATTGGGAGCGAAAGCATCATCTGCATCAAGAACAGCAATCCAGTCACCTGTTGCGTTCTCAAAGCCAAGATTGCGGGCTGCGGAAGGGCCGCCATTTCTGAACGTTTTCAGAAGACGTATACGAGGATCTTCTTTTGTCATGTCTGCGACTTTGTCGCGGGTGCTGTCCGTAGAGCAATCGTCGATTATCAGAATTTCCTTGGGCGGTATTGTCTGTACCTGAACTGAATGAATGGCTCGATCGAGAAAGGCTTCAGCATTATAAGCAGGAATAACCACAGAAAACGTGATGGTCATTGTGCGCAGGCCCAGTCATATGCGGCTTCAAGGCGTGCCGTGCAGGTTCTGATGTCGTGATTCTCTTCAATATAGACGCGGGCATTTTTTCCAAAACGGGTCGCCAGTGCGTCATCGGTCAGGAGAGTGATCAGATGACGCGTCAACGCTTCGGTATCTTTCTCCTGAAAAGCAAATCCGGTCTCAGCATCTATCATACCCTCGGTGGCTCCACCGTTGGCAGATGTGACAACTGGCACACCACTGGCCTGAGCTTCCAGAAGAACTAACCCAAGCCCTTCCGCGTCCCCATTGGACGCGGTAATACTGGGTAGACAGAAAGCACGGGTGGTTTTCATAAGAGAGCGAATGGTTTCAAGAGTGACGGCGCCTTTGAAACTTACTGCGCCTATCGAGGAAGCTTGTTGTTCCAATGCATCTCTCTGTGGTCCGTCTCCGGCGATAATCAGTTGTGCATCTGGCACTGCATGCCTTACGTGCCGGAAAGCCTCCAGAAGGATAGAGGGGGCTTTCTTTTCGACAAGACGCCCGACAAATAAGATGACAGGCCCGCGTTCGCCTATCGGTGGGGCCGAAGGCTGAAAACGTTCAATGTTGACGCCGATATGACAAATGGAAATACGGTTTGCGGGTATTCCATTGCGAATAGCCGATTCTCTGATCGGTCCCGACACGGCAATGAAACTGACCTGTGGATACTTGGCGAGTCTTGCCAGCCTGCGTGGATAATCCTTCCAGCGACGCCCTCCTGAACCCGATGCAAACCAGTCCATATTCGTATGGATGTCAGATCCGTGCAGAGTGACCACCAGTGGAACACCGAGGCGACGGGCAATCGGCCAGGCTTCGACGCCGTCAAAGCCAAAATGTGCGTGAATGAGGCTGGGATTCACCCGCCGTGCGATCCGCATGATCCCGGGTGGAGGGAGGTCAAGCCGACGGGCAATCGCGCCACATGCTTTTTGCAAAAAAGTGGCGGCGCCCTTGTAGACGGATTGTACCCGTAGTCCTTCCAGTGGAAGTTTATCGACCTCGCGTTCGCCGATCAGCACAGGTTTCCAGCGATGAAGCCACAGAGCCTGATCCCGCACGAAAGTCTCTGAAAGCGGCAGGATTTCAGTGCGATAAATGGCGACGGTCTGATTGTTTGTCGTATTCACAATGCGATGTTCCGGGAAGCGTTCGGGGGTAAGGAGTCTGTCTACGACGTCAGCCCATGTCGGAATGTCCAGTGTGATCGGATCGGTGCAGGTGAGAGCTCCCCGGATAGCAGTCAGGATCGATGTCCTGTTGCCGGGCACATAGCCAAACCGGCTTCTGTCTTCGCCGGCGGTGAATTCTGGACAGACAGCCGGTTTTCCAAAAAAAGCGAACTGCTTGAGTTTGAGAGAAGTATCAAAAAGATACCGTGGAGTGTTGGCGTTTTTATAGGGCGCGATACCGAAGGCGCAGTTCTGTACGTAGTCCAGCGTTTCTTCAAACGGCATTTCGTCGTGGACGATGATATTGGGACGCCTGTCGAGTAATTCAGCCGCTCGTCCGGCTCCGATGACGTGAAAATCCAGATCGGGGAATTCCGGTGCCGCCAGATTGAAGAAACTGGCGTCAAAGAGCATGGAGCCAACTGAGACACAGGCCAGACGTCCCTTGAACGGAGTAGGACGGGTCCGTTCCATCAGCTCGCGATCCACCCCCTGTGGGGCGAAAATCGCGTTCCGGCTGTGTGGCATGCCGTCCAGCAGAAGCCGGGAGGGGAGGCGGACAAGGTCTATCTTGTCGAAATGCCGGACAAATTCCTTCTGGATCGTTTGGGCTGCTCCGACTACGGCAAGGTCGTCGGAAGCGAGATAGATAATTCTGGCTTCCGGGTTCAGGCGTTTGACGTCGGAGATATAGACGGTCGCCATACCGGACTCGATGAAAACCACGTCCGCCTGTTGTATCCATTGCTTCAGGATGGATGGCATGCGCCAGCGGTAGAAGCAGAACATGGCTGTTTCCAGCGGCCGCGCTCCGGTCTTCATGATTCGGAAGGGATGCCATAAGCCGCGCTGGAGATAACACTCCACGCCATTTTCCACTTCGACCCGGTTCGCGCGCGATGCCAGATCCGTGCGTGTATCGCCTCGATGTTCGGAAAGACGGCTGAGGCCGGTGGAATAGAATCTCACCTGACCACGTTTTGCCAGTTCGGTTGCGATGAAATGTACGCTGGCCTTGCGGCGGGAACGGAAGTCATGCACAGAAAGGACGAGGAAGTTGGTCATGATGAAACGTGTTTCCTCCGGTTGCGGAAATAAGGCAACAGGCGTTTTTGCCGCAAACCAATCATTGCCATTCTTATCTGCACAATCAACAGGTTGAGATTGAATAAATTAATATATATGTGATGGTCTTGTCAGGGGGGTGTTATTCGGATGGATAATTTAAAATATAAATGAATATTTATTGGTAAATAAATATATTTAAAATATTATCTAATCATATCGTTTGTGTAAATATTTTGATTTTATTTCTATTAAATGGAGAAAATATATGAATCTGATCCGTTTCTTGTCATGCTGCGCTATAGGGGCCTCATGCCTTGTCGCTGACGGGGCCTGCGCGGCGCCGATGGCTGGCGTCAATCTGTCAGCCGCCGCGTTTGCCAGCAACAAGGTGCCGGGGCGCGACGGCTGGGATTATATGTTTCCACGGCAGAGTGAGATAGATTATTTTACCTCAGCCGGGATGAAGCTGGTTCGTCTGCCCGTGCTCTGGGAGAGATTGCAGTCCCAGCCATTGTCCGATCTGGCCCCCCAGTATCTCGCACATATCCAGAGTGTGGTGACGATGGCGGAAGCTGGTAAAGCAAAAGTCATCATTGATGTGCATAATTACGGTGCATATGGCGGTCAGCTTATTGGTTCGGATACGGTTTCGGTCGATGCCTTTGTTGATCTCTGGGTCAGGTTGGCCACGGTTTTTGGTAATGATTCCGGTGTTCTCTTCGGGCTTATGAATGAGCCGAAGCTCTCATCGGGTGGAGATTGGGCAGGCATCCAGCAGAAAGTCATTAACGCCATCAGGGCTGCCGGTGCAAAAAACCTGATTGCCGTGTCAGGGGTGAACTGGGATGGCGCGCATAATTTCCCACAGGTGAACGGCGATGCACTGGCAACTCTTACCGATCCGGGCAACGGCCTTATCTTTGAGGTGCATGAGTACTTTGACCGCTACAGCTCTGGCACGTCGGCGGAATGTGTGCCGGAAGATCAGGTGGAATCCCGGCTGGCTCCCTTTACCGACTGGCTCAGGGCGCACAAGGCTAAGGGGCTGCTTGGGGAGTTTGGCGTGAGCTCTAGCGCGGGGTGTCTGGCGGATCTGCGGGTGGCATTGAATTTCATCAATCAGGCGTCTGATGTCTGGTATGGCTGGACCTACTGGTCTGGCGGACCATTGTGGGGAAACTACATGTTTTCGGTAGCGCCCGATAAGGACGGGACTGAGAAACCCCAGATGACTGTGCTGAAGCAGTTCGTAAATTAGCCTCATGAACTGACTGCTTTCTATGGGTCTCCTGCATGCCCTCTTGCAAGGCGTGACAGGAGTTCCATATCTTTACAGGAGAGCTGGTCGCCCAAGCGGGGCCGGCAGGGAGTGTCTCGCTCAAGAGAGGAGGCTGAGTTGTCTGGAAGAGTGTTTGGGTCGCCGATGTTTCTCGGCTTTGATCATCTTGAGACCATGCTTGAGCGTGCGTCCAAATCGTCGGGGGATGGGTATCCTCCCTACAACATCGAGCAGCTCAGCTCGTCCGCGCTGCGGATCACGCTGGCGGTGGCGGGATTCACCATGGAGGATCTCCAGATCACGCAGGAGGATAATCAGCTGGTCATCCGTGGGCGGCAGTCCGAGGATATTCAGGGACGTATCTTCCTCCATCGTGGCATTGCAGCCCGTCAGTTTCAGAAGTCTTTCGTTCTGGCGGAGGGGATCGATATCGGCGGCGCGTGGCTCGATAATGGCCTGCTGCACATTGATCTGTTCCGCCCGGAACCTGAGGTGCGTGTAAGGCGCATTGATATTACCAAAGGCAGTGCGACTAAATCGGTTGTCAATGAGGGTTCGGTCCCGGCATCTCCACGAACTGTTCGCACCATAGGCGATGAGTGATTTTTCTGAATTGGAATGCGGTTTAATGCAAGGAGGAGACATGCAGCATAAAGCATCCGGCAATACTCCTGCCGTCCGTGATCTGGTCGATATCCGAAACCTGACGGATGCTCAGTTTCTGAGCCTTGGTCTTCCCAGTCTCGTGTATGTGCGTAGAGAATCTCAGTTTGGGCAGGAGGTTTTTACAATCTACGCTGCAAATGGCGAGTTGATGGGCACCACCGAAGATAGCGAGATGGTCCGGTCCGCAATTGATGAGCATGCCTTGGTGGCGACCCTGCTGCATTAAGCATTGCTGACTGTGTGTAAGCGAAGGGGGGGATGGAGTGGATAAAAAACGCTGTATCTCCCCACTTTTCCGTGGATGCACTGCCGGGTTTTTCCTTTCATCTGTCTTCAGCAGACGGATAGGCAATCAAATCGTACGAGATGGATTGCTTGTTAAATTTCTCTCGGAATACGCATGATTCTATAGCTCATTAAAGATGCTGTGATGAGTTGTTCTGATTGTGAGTATCTGGGATATTGAACTGGTGAAGAGTGGCTGTCAGACAGATTATAAGGCTGGAGGAACTTTTACAGTGAAACGGGTTATAATTTTACTATTTATTGGGTCCTTGTTCTTGGGATCCAATATGGCGAGGGCGCAGGAGGAGGATAGTGACTACGGTGAGTTGATCCGGAAAGTTACGACAAAGGAAAGTTGCCTGGATTACCTGAATGAAGAACATGATAATTATTCGGGTAACAAAATGGCGGAATCTCAGGCTCCGGACGAAGTAACAAAAGGGCTTTCCAGATCTATCCGGGATGAATGTCAGAAATCACCGAAGGAAAGCCTTAAGAATGCTGTCGCCAGGGTGAAAAAGACCTATACGAGCAAGCTGTCAGAAATCATGGAGAGAGCGCAGGACGAAAAAAACACGTTGCACAACAAGGGCGGCGTCTAAATCAGTCCCGTATCGCCCTTGAATGGTAAATTTTAATTGCAGGTCCTGATGGCTGACTTGACGCCGGAATTATCATCCGGCGCATTGGGTAGATCGTCTGGGCAGCCAGCATGTTGCATACCACATCCGGCCAGAAGAATTAGAAACGAGAGAGCCAGAAGTTTATGCATATAATTCACTCCGTATTCAGAGAGTGTTACGCTGTATCTCAGGGGTTGTGAAGTTAAAATCCAATCCCGTCCTGTATCGTTTTCATAGATACCCTCATTTCAATCTGCATGAAAAAGATTTAAAAATTCCTGTCTGCAGACGAATGGGCTCATAATCTGTCGGAGAATTGGCGTGGGGTGGTGGGCTCCGGATATGGCGAATGAAGAGTGGAACGAGTTGCGTGGTGTATTCGGACGGTGACGAAGGTTGTGACCGTCTCTTTCCGGGTAGTGACGTGACTATTTGCTCACTGGCTCTCCGGGCGGATGCGGTGTTTCTGTTACAGATCATCCATGAATGCGGTTGGCACTGAAGACGGCTCAAGCTGGATTGCAGCATCTGCAGTCACCAGCAGACAGAACGTTGAATTGCTCAGGGTTTTGTCGAGACGTTTTTATCTGAATGAGGCGGAAACCTTTTTGCTTCAGGGATGCTTCCCTCTTTGCAAACCTCTTGGAAACATCAAGATATTTCTATCGCTTGTGGCGGAACAGTCCCGATGGACGCGCAAACCCCGTTGACGGCCAGGTCATATCTTGTGTCAGGAAAGAAACCTCAGCGTGAGAGCCGCTTTGAACCGTCGTCTGGTGATGTTTACGGGAATAAGTAGTCCCGACTTCTGACCTGTGGCCGCAAAGAGGGTCTGCCCATGAGTGAATTATCGTTTTTTTTTGGCATGCTTCCGGTGTGGTATGCCGAAAGTGTGAAACCGTCAGCACCGGTTTCGCTCGTGCGAAAAGCGATGCAAGGGCTCTGGTGTCAGTGGGCGGTTGTGTTGTCCGGTGACGAGGTGCTTTTTGCACTCGGAGCCAATCTCCGGCATAAAGTCCGGCCCACGTCTTGCGTGGGGATCCCTTCAACATCAGCTTTTCTGAAACAGCCGAACCACAATGGTCCGGCGCTTATCGACAGGAACCGACCATGAGTGTCACGCTCAGCCCTTCCGCATCGCCCCTGACAGCCGCCCCGGCGACGGCTGCCAACTGGTCGCCGGAAAGCTGGCGGTCGTTTCCCATCAAGCAGGTGCCGACCTATCCGGACGAATCTGTCCTGAAAGCGGTCGAAGGACGGCTGAAAAGCTATCCTCCGCTTGTTTTTGCCGGTGAGGCGCGCCGTCTGCGCGAGCATCTGGCTGATGCGGCCGCTGGTCGTGCGTTCGTGCTTCAGGGTGGAAACTGCGCGGAAAGCTTCTCCGAATTCTCGGCGGACTTCATCCGTGACACGTTCCGCGTGCTGCTTCAGATGGCGGTCGTGCTGACCTTCGGCGCAAAGGTGCCGGTGGTGAAAATCGGTCGTATGGCGGGCCAGTATGCCAAGCCCCGGTCGTCCGACACGGAAACAGTGGGGGATGTGTCGCTGCCGTCCTATCGTGGCGATATCATCAACGGACCGGCTTTCACGTCGGAAGACCGTATTCCTGACCCCAAGCGGATGGAGACAGCCTACTTCCAGTCGGCCAGTGTTCTGAACCTGCTGCGGGCGTTCTCCCGTGGTGGCTATGCCAACCTGAACCGGGTCAATCGTTGGAATCTCGGCTTTGTCGAGCGGTCGCCTCTGGCCGAGCGTTACCGCGCCCTTGCGGAGCGCATCGACGAGACACTGGAATTTATGGCCGCATGTGGCATCAACTCCACGACGGCGCCGCAGATCGACGAGACCGAGTTCTACACGTCTCATGAAGCACTGCTGCTCCAGTATGAGCAGGCTTTCACACGCGTCGATTCAACGTCCGGCGAGTGGTATGACTGCTCGGCGCACTTCCTGTGGATCGGGGATCGCACCCGCCAGCCGGAGGGGGCCCATGTCGAGTTCCTGCGCGGCGTTCGTAATCCGATCGGCATCAAAGTCGGTCCGACGACGCAGATCGACGCGCTTGAGCAGCTTCTGGAGATTCTCAATCCCGCGGACGAGGCGGGGCGTATCACCCTGATCTCCCGCATGGGCGCGACCAAGATTCAGGACCATCTGCCGGGTCTGGTGCAGGCGGTCAAAGGGCTCGGCCGCACGGTGACGTGGATGTCCGATCCGATGCATGGCAACACCATCTCCACGGCGAGCAACGTCAAGACGCGCTCGTTCGAAGCCATTCTGACGGAAGTGCAGGGATTCTTCGACATCCTGACAGCCGAAGGCGTGGTTCCGGGAGGTGTGCACATGGAAATGACCGGACAGGATGTGACCGAATGCGTCGGCGGTGCGCATCAGCTCACGGAGCATGATCTCGGCGCACGGTATGAGACGTTCTGTGATCCGCGTCTCAATGCCGAACAGTCTCTCGAACTGGCGTTCCTGATTGCCGAGGAATTGAATGCGCGCGCCCGTACTCTGCGCAAGAGCGTTTAACCGGGCCAAACCGGTGTTTATGACGGGGGCGACGCCTCTGTCATAAACAGCGCGCCGTCACTTTTCTGCCTGCCTTGCGTTCTGTGACCTTGTCGTGGGCGGGGTCTATGCTCAGGATAATACAGCGCGTCTGGTGGTGGCGCCTAGGAAAGGGCAGGTCGTGGTTTTGAAAACGTCTTCCGCACAGCCGAAAGAACCTCGCTCCGAGGTGGCTTCAGGTGTGAGTTCCTCGCTTTGTGTCGCCCCGATTGATGATGCGGCGATTCATGCCCGGACTGACAGTTATTTCAACCGGACACGGGAGATTGTTTCCAGATTCGGCGATTGCGTGGTGACTTACGCGGTATTTATCCGCCGTCCGGTCCTTTCCGCCACCGCGGTTGTCGAAACATGGCTGAAGAATATCGCCCGCGAACGGGGGATCGAGATTCTGGTCGAGCCGGTTTTTGCTGAAGGCGACTGGGTTGGGGCAGGAGAGCCGCTGCTTTATATCACAGGCTTCTTCTCGCACCTCACGCAACTTGAAACGCTGATGCTTCAGAAGCTGGGGGCATGCTGTGTTGCGGCGCATCGTGCCTACCAGATGGCCCTGTCTCTTCCCAAGGCACGGTTCCTCGCGATGGAAGCCCGTCATTGCGCCGGCTACGAGATGCAGGAACTGATGAGCTACGGTGCGTCCGTGGGCAGCCGTGCGGCCCAGAAGGAAGGCGCTATCGGTTTTATCGGGGGCGCCAACGATGCAACGGCGTCCTTTTTCGGCGAGACGCACGGCTTCGGCACCATGCCGCATGCTCTTATCGGTTATGCCGGCTCCACGCTGCGGGCCGCCGAGATGTTTCACGAGGTCTATCCTGAAACGGATCTGACGGTTCTGGTCGATTATTATGGCCGTGAGATCACGGACGGCCTCGCCGTCTGCCGTCGCTTCGAGGAACTCGCACACGCCGGGCGGGTCAGTCTGCGTCTTGATACGCATGGTGGGCGTTTCCTTGAAGGGCTGGACCCTCAGGAGTCCTATGCTGTTCTGGACCGTTATGTTCCCGATGCCATCAGACGATATCGGTCGGAGGGCGAACTGCGGAATCTGATCGGCACGGGTGTTTCGGCCGCTGCGATCTGGCGGATGCGCGAAGTGCTTGACGATGCGGGCTTCGAGAAAGTGAAGATTGTCGTGTCATCGGGCTTCGGCGTGACGAAATGCGCCAGCATGGCGGACGCGAATGCCCCCATTGATGTCGTGGGGACGGGGTCTTTCATTCCCAAACTATGGAATGAAACCTATGCCACGGCGGACATCGTGACGTATGACGGCGTGGAAAGCGTCAAGACCGGTCGGGAGTTTCTTCTGCCGTCATTTCGCAAGGCGGAAGAGAGGCAGCGTCGGCGGCTGCATCCGGGCTGATCGGCTGCCTTGCTGAATCTGCTGTTCTATAATGATTTTATGTGAATCACAGGAGCTGTTTCGTTCATGACTGAAGCCGAAGAAAATGGTGAAGACGCGACCGTAGCGGCTCAGGAAACGGGGCCGGTTGTGCGTCTTCTCGACCTTTCCGGAGGCGCGGAAGACAATATCATCGAGGATATCAAGGGCTTTCTTGATGCCGAACATGCCAATGCATTTGCGCGCGCTTATGTGCGGGATAGTATAGAAATCTGCCGTGTGCCGGGTGCTTCTGCGCGGGACACGCTTGAGGCGTGGTTCTCGTTCGGCGAAAATGCTGAAGTGTTGGGAACGGACGACCCTTGGGTGTCTTCGGGCGAACTGAATGAGTTCATGGATCGCCCGGCGACAGAAGAAGAGCGTGACTGGCGTCTGCTCGATCCGCGTCGCTATGAAGCGGATGACGAAGAGTAGAACACAGTCAGTCCTGTGAAAGGACTCTTATGCGGGCTCTGTCCGCACCTGCAAAGGGCCATAGGCCCCTTGACTCCGACAGATCGGTTTCCAAAGGCGTGCGCCTTCAGCGGGGTGCGGGGCAGCGCCCCGGAAACCGCCCCCGGCTGGAGGAGGCGGACCAAGGAACCGTTGTCTTCACTCAACCCGGCGCTGAAAGCGGGTTGGGATGTTCCAGAATATCCAGAACAGCCGCACTGGTTTCTTCAATCGACCGTCTGGTGATGTCGATGATCGGCCAGCCGTGACGCGTGCAGAGGCGTTTCGCCCATAGCAGCTCATTTCTGACTTCTTCCGGATCAATATAGCTTGTTCGCGTCAGGGATGTGCCTCCGGCATGCTGCTTGGCGGGCACCATGCTGTTCAGTCGTGTCCGACGGATTTCAAGCAGGGCTTCCGGCGCAATGGTCAGTCCGATAACCGGGACATCCAGTTCAAACAGTTCGGGGGGGAGGGGCGTGTCGGGCACCAGCGGCACGTTGGCGGCCTTGATGCCCTTGTTGGCAAGGTAGAAGCAGGTCGGCGTTTTGGAGGCGCGGGAGACACCGACCAGCACGACGTCCGCATCTCTGAGTTCGCGGGTCTGCTGGCCGTCATCGTGCTCGATGACGTAGTGCATGGCGTCGATACGGCGGAAATAGTTCTCGTCCATGATGTACTGACCGCCGGGGCCGCCATCAATGGCCTGCGTGCCGGTGGCGCCTTCCAGAAAGCCCAGCGTGTTTTTCATGACGTCCAGCAACTGCACCCCGGCCCGTTTGCAGCCATCCACCAGAGCGTTCTGTAATTCCACATCAATGAGAGAGGACAGAACCGGGCCGGGTTCGCTGGAGATGCCTGAGATCACGCGACGTAACTGGGTCCGGCTACGGACCAGATTCCAGTGGCGGATATGAAACTCCACATCGGGGAAATGTGGGGCGCATGCCTTAGCCTGCGTATCGAGAGTCTGTCCCGTGCCACCGGAAACCAGATGGAGGCTGATGCTGCGTTTGGTCATGTTGGAAGCCTGTGTTTTCAGAAACGGTTTCTCCTTTCCACATGGAAAAGGAAACACGTCGTTTCATGAGCCTTTGAGCCGGTTTTTTGTTTCCATATCGCATAAACAAAAACGGGGCGCCCTTATGGGAGCGCCCCGTCGTTGCTGATCTCAGATCAAGCCATCATCCCGCATGTCAGGATGAAGCTTTTTCCTTCTTCGTCGCCAGAGCGGCCTGCGCGGCTGCCAGACGGGCGACCGGTACGCGGAACGGAGAGCAGGAAACGTAATCCAGCCCGACGCTCTCGAAGAAAGCGATGGAGTCCGGATCGCCGCCATGCTCACCACAGACGCCGAGCTTCAGATTGGACTTGGTCTTGCGACCGCTCTCGGCTCCCAGACGGACGAGAGCGCCCACGCCTTCACGGTCGATCGAGACGAACGGGTCTTTCGGCAGGAGGCCGTGATCGACATAGTAGGGCAGGAACGAACCGGCGTCGTCACGGGACAGGCCGAGCGTCGTCTGGGTCAGGTCGTTGGTGCCGAAGGAGAAGAAGTCGGCCACTTCAGCAATCTGGCCAGCCGTGATCGCCGCACGCGGCAGTTCGATCATGGTGCCGATCAGATATTCGAGCGTCGTGCCCTGCTCCTTGAAGACGGCGGCCACTTCCGCTTCCGCTGCCTTGCGGGTCACTTCCAGTTCCGTCTTCATGCCGACGAGCGGGATCATGATTTCAGGAACGATGGCCTGTCCGGTCTCCTTCGAGACGGCAATGGCGGCCTCGATGATGGCCCGGACCTGCATGGCGTAAATCTCCGGGTAGGAGATGCCGAGACGGCAGCCACGATGGCCAAGCATCGGGTTGGCTTCCGAGAGGGCCGAGCGGCGTGCGCGCAGGGACTCCACGGACTGACCGAGAGCGGTCGCGACTTCCTCAAGTTCCGTCTCGCCATGCGGGAGGAACTCGTGCAGCGGGGGATCGAGCAGACGGATTGTCACAGGCAGACCGCTCATGATGCGGAAAATCTGCGAGAAATCATCGCGCTGGAACGGAAGCAGGGCGTCAATCGCCTTCTTCCGCGTTTCGGCGTCGTCCGACATGATCATCTGACGGACGAAACCGATACGGTCCGGACCGAAGAACATGTGCTCCGTACGGCTCAGGCCGATACCTTCCGCACCGAAGCGACGGGCCGTTTCGGCGTCTTCTGGTGTCTCGGCATTGGCGCGGACACGCAGACGGCGCACTTCGTCGGCCCAGCCCATCAGCGTGCTGAAGTCACCGGACAGGGTCGGAGGAATGGTCGCAACCCTGCCGATATAGACAGCGCCTGTGCCACCATCGAGGGTGATCCAGTCACCGCCCTTCAGCGTGACGTTGCCGACCGTCATGGTCTGCGCCTTGTAGTCGACGGTGATGCCGCCGGCACCGGCCACACAGACACGACCCATGCCACGGGCCACGACGGCGGCGTGGGAGGTCATGCCGCCACGGGTCGTCAGAACGCCACGGGCCGCGTGCATGCCATGCACGTCTTCCGGGGAGGTTTCGATACGGACCAGAATGACGTCCTCGCCCTTGGCGGCGCGGTCTTCGACTTCCTCAGCCGTGAAGACGATGGCGCCCGCTGCGGCGCCCGGAGAAGCCGGGAGGCCACGGGAGAACAGGTTCTTCTCGGCCTTCGGGTCGAGCGTCGGGTGCAGAAGCTGGTCGAGCGAGCCGGGGGGAACGCGCTGGATGGCCTCTTCCTGCGTGATCAGGCCTTCCTGCGCCATGTCGATGGCGATCTTGAGGGCTGCGGCTGCCGTGCGTTTGCCGGACCGGGTCTGGAGCATATAGAGCACGTTGCTCTGCACCGTGAACTCGATGTCCTGCATGTCGCGGTAATGCTTCTCAAGGATATCACGCACGCGCATGAGTTCCTTGTAGGCTTCCGGCAGAACCTTCTCCATCGGAGACTGGTCGGGAGCAGCGCGGCCAGCGGACATTGGCTGCGGCGTGCGGATACCGGCCACAACGTCTTCACCCTGCGCGTTGACCAGATACTCACCGTAGAAGATGTTTTCGCCGGTGGACGGGTCACGGGTGAAGCACACGCCGGTCGCGCAGTCATCGCCCATGTTGCCGAAGACCATCGCCTGCACGTTGACAGCGGTGCCCCAGCTTGCGGGAATGTCATGCAGCTTGCGATAGGTGTGGGCGCGCGGGTTCATCCATGAGCCGAACACGGCGCTGATCGCGCCCCAGAGCTGCTCCTGAGGATCGTTCGGGAACGGCGTGCCGGTCTCTTTCTGAACGACGTCTTTGTAATCCTTGACGATCTCGCGCCAGTCGGATGCCTTGATGGCCGTGTCGTCGGTGACGCCGAGACCGTGCTTCGCCTGCTCCAGCAGGTCTTCGAAGCGGTGATGCGGCACGCCCATGACGACGGAGCCGTACATCTGGATGAAGCGGCGATAGCTGTCCCAGGCGAAACGCTCGTCCTTGGAGGATGTCGCCAGACCTTCAACCGTCTCATCGTTCAGGCCGAGATTGAGGACGGTGTCCATCATTCCCGGCATGGAAACGCGGGCGCCGGAGCGGACGGAGACCAGCAGCGGTGCGCTGGCGTCGCCGAAAACGAGACCGACCGATTTCTCGATGCGATGAAGGGCCGCCGCGACCTGCTCTGCGAGCTCGGTCGGATAGGCATTACCGTTATCGTAGTATGCCGAGCATACTTCCGTCGTGATGGTAAAGCCTGGAGGCACTGGCAGTCCGATGGAAGCCATCTCCGCCAGGTTGGCGCCTTTGCCACCAAGCAGATTGCGCATTCCGGCGCTGCCTTCATTCAGGCCGCCACCGAAGCTGTAAACCCATTTCGTCATGACCAACGCTCTCCGAACGCGGCGATCCCGCCCGTCTGTTCCTTCCCGGGAAAATCAGGCCTGAATGCAGTCCGCGGGGAATTTATAGTTATTATTAAGTGCTCCGTTCCCGGGCGCCCGCATCATGCCAGCTTGTGGCGGTTTCGGCAATTCGCTTTGCAACGAATATTGCGGCTGGACAGAGTCTGTCACAGAAATAAGGCATGTTTTTTTAGGCTTCCGGTAATCCGGCCAACTGCCGCCATCCCGCTTCGTCAACTGTGTCAATACCAAGTTCCTGCGCTTTCCGCGCCTTGGAGCCAGCTTCCGCGCCCAGAACGACAAGATCGGTCTTTTTTGAAACGCTGTCGGTCACTTTCGCCCCCAGTCGTTCCGCCGTCGCCTTGGCTTCCGGGCGGGTCATGGTGACAAGGGAGCCCGTGAAAACAATGACTTTTCCAGACAGAGCGCCTCCCGCCTCAACACGCTCGTCCTCCACCGTTACAGAGGTCAGCAGATCGTCCAGCGTCGTCTGGTTGTGAGGTTCGGCAAAGAAGCTGACGATTTCGTCGGCAATCGCCGTGCCGATCCCGGTGATTTCCCCCAATTCCTGCCGTTCTTCCGAACCGATGAGACGTGCCGCCTGCATCCGTTCGCGCAGATGCGTGAAGGAGCCGTAATGTCGCGCCAGCAGCTTGGCGTTGTTTTCTCCCACCCGCCGGATGCCCAGCGCGTAGATGAAACGGGGCAGGGAGATGGTCCGCCGAGTCTCGATGGCCTGAGTCAGTTTCCGCGCGGAGGTCGCGCCCCATCCTTCCCGTTTCGCAATCACGGCCTCATGTATGGAGAGGCGGAAAATATCGCCGGGCGCCTTCACCATCCCGATGTCATGGAACTCGGTGATGCTTTTTTCGCCGAGCCCGTCGATGTCGAACGCCATGCGCGACACGAAGTGAATCAGCCGTTCGACAACCTGAGCCGGGCAGGTGAGACCGCCGGTGCAACGGATGACCGCTTCACCCGGAACGCGCTCCACGCTCGCGCCACAGGCCGGGCAGTGATCCGGCATGGTGAACGGAGCCTGCCTCTCGCGGTTGTTTTCCGCGACGATCGCGACGATCTGGGGAATGACATCGCCCGCCCGCTGGATCTGCACCAGATCGCCAACGCGGACATCCTTCCGCTCGATCTCGTCCTGATTGTGCAGCGTGGCCCGCGAGACGATCACACCACCGACATTGATGGGCTCAAGATGCGCCACGGGTGTCAGCGCGCCTGTGCGTCCGACCTGCACCTCGATGGCCAGAAGGCGCGTGACGGCCTGTTCGGCGGGGAATTTCCACGCTGTCGCCCAGCGTGGCGCGCGTCCTGCGAAACCGAGACGCTCCTGAAGTGTCAGATCGTCGATCTTGTAGACGACGCCGTCGATATCATACGGCAATGCGCTCCGTTCCTGAGCGATCCTGTCGAAGAACGGCTCGGCCTCCGCAATGCCTTCCAGTCTTGTGGAGAGCGGATTGACCGTGAAACCCCATGCGCGAAGCTGGTCGAGCCAGGCTGAATGGGTCGTCGCGACGGGATGGGATGAAAACCCCATCGCGTAGGCAAATAGGGAAAGCGGACGGCGGGCCGTCACTTTCGGGTCGAGCTGTCGGAGTGAGCCTGCTGCGGCGTTGCGCGGGTTGGCGAACGGCTTGTCTCCAGCAGTCTCCTGCGCGGCGTTGATGGCGAGAAACTCCTCCTTGCCAAGAAAGACTTCGCCACGGATTTCGATCAGGTCAGGCGCGTCTCCCTTTAGTCGGAGGGGGATGGTTTTCAGTGTCTTCAGATTGGCGGTGACGTCTTCACCTTCCGTGCCATCGCCGCGCGTGGTGCCGCGTGCGAACCGTCCGTTCTCGTAGGTCAGGCTGATGGAAACACCGTCGATCTTCGGCTCGCCGACAAAGGCGAGGGCGGCGGCCTGCGTTTCATCAAGGCCAAGAAACCGCACGCCGCGTTTCACGAAATCCTCGAAATCCGTGCGGTCAAAGACGTTATCCAGCGACAGCATCGGCGCGAGATGCCGGTGTTTCCTGAAGGCGCTGCTTGGTGCTGCTCCCACCTGAAAGCGGGGACTGTCCATGCGCATCAGCGTGGGGAAGCGGTTCTCGATTTCTTCATTGCGGCGACGCAAAGCATCGAACTCCGCATCCGAAACTTCCGGTGCGTCCTGTGTATGATAGGCTTGGTTCAGGTGAGCGATGAGGGCGGACAGACGCGCCAGTTCCTGTTCCGCCTGTGCGGCGTCGAGTTGCTCGACAGCCGTATGCGTCGTGTCCATCACCGCTTCTCCAGAAGACTTTCCGCGGCGGCGCGCGCGGCATCGGTTATGACGTCACCTGCCAGCATCCGGGCGATCTCTTCTCGTCGCTCCGTGTCCGGAAGAGGGGCGGCGTTGGTCTGGGTCTGTCCGTTCCGCACCAGCTTGCCGATCCGCAGGTGGTGATCAGCCGCCGCCGCGACCTGCGGAGAGTGGGTGACGGTCAGGATCTGCATATCCCTCGCCAGTCTGTGCAGCCGTTCACCGATAGCCGCTGCCGTCGCTCCGCCAACGCCCGAATCGATCTCGTCGAATACCAGTGTGCCGATGGGAGAGCGACCGGCCAGCACCAGACGGATGGCCAGCATCAGCCGGGAGAGTTCACCACCGGAGGCGACCTTGCCCAGTGGGCCGGGCGGCTGGCCGGGATTGGCTGCCAGCAGGAAGGTCGCCTGCTCCAGACCGTGAGCGCTCCACTGTTCCTCGGGGAGCGGTGTGAGTTCCGTTACAAAGCGGGCGCGTTCAAGCTTCAGCGGCTTGAGTTCCGCCATGACCGCTGTTTCAATTTTCCGGGCGGCCTTGGCGCGGTGGGCCGACAGTTCCTCGGCGGCGGTCATAAAGGCCGCCTTTGCCGCTGCCGTCGCGGCTTCCAGTTCGACAAGGCGGGCCGTGCCTGTTTCAAGGGCGTTGAGACGGTCCAGCAGTCGTTTCAGCAGGTCCGGCAGATCGGAGACTGATGTTTCGAACTTGCGGGCGGCCGCGCGCAGAGAGAACAGACGTTCCTCCACCTGTTCCAGCAGACGGGGGTCCGCGTCCTGATCGGCGGCCAGTCTGGCCAGCGTGCCTTCAGCTTCAGAGAGAGCGACTTCTGCCGCTTCCAGCGCCCTCAGCGCTTCATGGGCTCCGGTCTGCTGCTGTCCGAATTCCGCGTCTTCCGCTTCCTGACCCGGAGGCGGAAGCAGGCGGTGCAGGGCGCGGCTGGCGGCCCGCAAGGCGGCGGCTGGTCCCGAGTTGCGCCGATCACGCGGGTTCAGTTCCGCAAGGGCGGCCGCCACGGCTTCGCTACGGCGTTCGTTACGCTGAAGCGCCTGCCGCTGGGCGGCCAGATCGTTTTCCTCGTCCTGCTGGGGGGCGAGGGTGGAGAGTTCGTCGATTGTGTGCCGAAGCCACTCTTCTTCCCGCGCGGCGGTTTCGATTTCCCTCCGTGCTGCGTCCAGTGTCTCCCGTGCCTCGCGCCACGTCTTGTGGCAGGCGGCGACCTTGCGCCGGGTGGCGGCGGGAACACCGAACGCGTCGAGCAGGTCACGATGCGTCGTGGGGTCGGCAAGCCCCATCTGTTCGTGCTGTCCCTGAACTTCCACCAGCATTCCGGCGACGCGGCGCAGGAGACCGATGCCTATGGGCTGATCATTGATCCACGCACGGGATCGTCCGTCCACGCCCAGAATACGGCGCAGAATGAGCGATTCGTCGCTCTCGGCGGGGACACCCTGTTCCGAGAGAATATTGCGCACGGGATGGTCTGCGGGGACTTCAAAGCTGGCCGTGACACGGGCTTCGCTGGCTCCGGCCCGGATGAGGCGCGCATTGGCGCGTTCTCCGAGAGCCAGCCCGAGACTGTCGAGGAGGATGGATTTTCCCGCGCCGGTCTCACCTGTGAGCGCTGTCAGGCCGGGATGGAAGGACAGGTCCAGAGCTTCGATGAGAACGACGTCACGTATGGAAAGAAAGTTCAGCATAACGAAAATCCGCTCCGACCTGTCTCCGCAAGGAAGCTGGCGCTGTAGCGGAGCCTGAGGATGGAAAGGCGTGAAGGCACGCCTGCCTGCCAGTCGACCAAGGCCCGCATTTCAATGACAGGCGCTGTTTACCCCAACGTGTCTGTAACGCGTGGCTCAGTGGGCCGAGCCGCGTGCCCCTCTCTCGGATGCCGGAACCCCGGTGCGGGCAAGATTGCTCGTCAGTTCCGAACCATTGCCGCCGTCACTCAACTGACTCGCGGACACCGGGGCCACGGGAGCCTTTGACAGGGAAGGCGGCGCGTCGGCCCGTCCCCCGCCATGACTGGCGGACTGGGCGGGGCTCTGTGTCGATAGGGCCGGTGCGGAGATCAGCTTTCCCGGAGCCGGAGTTCTGTTCGAGAGGAGGTGGTAGTCCTTCAGGGTGCTGTAGGCGTATCGATACCACCGGCTGTCGGGATAATTGTAGGCCAGAACGCTGCCGGTCCGGCGTGCTTCATCCGTCAGACCAAGGTTAAGATAGACTTCCACAAGCCGTTCAAGGGCTTCCGGCACGTGGTTGGTGGTCTGAAAGTCCTGCACAACGCGCTGGTAACGGCCAAGCGCCGCCTGATAGGCGCGCTGTTCCTGATAATAGCGTCCGACAAGCATTTCCTTGCCCGCGAGATGGTCACGGCAGAGGTCGATCTTCAACTGGGCGTCGCGCGCGTATTTTGTCTGCGGGAAACGGGCGATGACGTCCTGCAAACGTGACATGGCTTCCGACGTCATCTGCTGGTCGCGGGCGACGTCTCCGATCTGCTCATAATAGCAGAGAGCCAGAAGATAGAAGGCGTAGGCGGCGTCGGAACTGGTCGGGTGCAGTTCGATAAAGCGATCGAGCTGCTGTGCTGCTTCCGGGTATTTGTTCTGGAGATAATAGGCATAGCCCGCCATTAGCTGCGAATTGGCGGTGTAGCCGGAATAGGGGTAATTCTGCTGAAGCGTCTCGAACTGTTTCGTTGCGGACAGGTAGCGCTGGGTGCGCAGGGCGTCGATGCCGTTGTTATAGAGTTCATCGGCCGAGGCGACTGTGGGAGCCGGCTTCTCTGCTGGTGTTGTCTTGAACATCGAACAGCCTGCCAGAAGCAGGAATGTTCCATAGGCGGCCGCTGAAACCAGTCGCGACGTCACTCTGGGGGGGATGCGCGAGGTTGGCTGCGGCACGTATCAACTCACTGTCTGCGTATATAATGACTGGCCGGTTATAGCACGGAATACAGCGACGGAAAGGTGTCCAGTCCGTTCTGCGTGCTACAATGTTCCGGGTTGTCGGGTGTCGGTGCGAACAGGCGGGCTTTCAGGCGGCCCTGAGCGATTCAGAAACCGATTTTGTGGCGCTTCTGACCTCGCGCCATGCGGTTTTGTCGGCAAAGAGTTTGCGCAGCAGTTGGTTATTAAGATGGTGGCCGGATTTATAGCCTGTGAAGCTGCCGCGTATCTGTGCGCCAGCAAGGGAAAGGTCTCCCACGGCATCCAGCATTTTGTGACGGACAAATTCATCTTTTACCCGCAGACCTGTCGGGTTCAGGATTTTATCCTCATCGACGACGACGGCGTTATCCAGTGATCCACCAAGCGCAAGTCCCGCAGCCTGCAATGCGGCTATTTCGCGATGGTTGGCGAAAGTGCGCGAGAATGACAGTTCCGTGCGGAATGATGCTTCAGTGAAGGCCAGTTCCAGCGTCTGCCGACCAATGGCGGACGCCGGAAAGTCGATCGTCATCGAAAGCAGCATGTTCTTCGCCGTTGAAGGGCGCAGTTCGGTAAAGGCGTCGCCTTCCTCCACCCGGACGGTTTTCAGGATTTCGATTTCGCGTCGTGACGGCTCAAGAGAGGCTCGCCCGGCGCAATCAATGAGAAAGAGAAAATCGGCGGACGAACCGTCCAGCACCGGCACTTCCGGACCATCCAGAAAGATGCGGACGTTGTGGATGCCTTTGCCGGCGAGAGCTGACATCAGATGTTCGATGGTGGCGACACGGTTCTGCCGGTCAGAGGAATCCCCGATGACCGTGCTCAGTCTTGTATCAACGACATGGTCATAAAGCGCTGGAATGGCGGCTGCGCCCGGAATGTCCGTTCGTTGGAAGATAACGCCGGTGTCGGCGGGCGCAGGTTCCATCCGCAGCGCGATTTTGCGCCCTGTGTGCAGACCGGTGCCCACACATCTTATGGAGGAACGAAGGGTGTTCTGGCGCACAGTCACAACCGTTTTTGATGGTTTTGGAGAGAGTTTGAATGTCTGCGGCGTTGATGAAAAGACTTCGTCATCCCTTTCAAGCAGTGCGACGGGATCAGAACTGAAGCTTTCCATTGACGTATCTCTCGGTCTGACTGTGGCTCATGGAGCCTGTATTTTGAAACTTACAATACGCCGGCAGCACAATGGTTCCAGTCAATGTTTATTGCGTCGTATTACCGGGGGAGAAAGTGACTTTAAGCGCAGGCTGGAGGACCATCCCGAGACTGACAAAAGGGATTTTCCCATTAAAAAACGGGGCTGTTCGGGCCCCGTTTTTCTGGACTGCCAGTGATCCGGACGGGTCGGTCAGGAAGGTCTGCGCATGAAGGCCGGAATGTCCAGACCGTCATCGCCCTGTGCCGGGCGCACGGTCGGGCCGTCCTGCTGTTCGTTGCGCGGAGCGGGCGTCACCTGCGGAGCGGGCTCCTGTCTCACCTCACGAGGGTCCGCTGCGGGACGACGCAGCACGCCGGTCATGAGACCGAACAGGCTGCCACGCGACGGGGCGGGTTCCGGAGCGCGGGGAGCCGGGGCTGGCGACCGCGTGTTGCTTGTGAACAGCCCGTCCCGCGGAGAGGCGGGGCGCTGCGCTGCGCCGGAATGCGCCGACTGGCCCGGAGCGGGCTGCTGGCTGAAGTTCGGCGTCTGACGCGGCGCCTGTCCTGCGGGAACGCCATTCGGGTGACCGGCAGGCGGCGCATTGCGGACAGGCTGCATGCCGCCACCAAACATTGGCGGCTGGCCACCCGTCTGCGGTGCATTCTGGACGATATTCGCGGCGGCCGCCTGCTCGTCATGCTGCTGTGCGGCGGCCTGTTCCTCGGCTTCCTGCTGGGCCTTGGAGGAAGGCATGTCGATGCCCGTGGCCACGACGGAGACACGGATCTTGCCATCCAGATCGGGGTCGATCGCGGAACCGAAGATGATGTTGGCGTCTTCGGCCACTTCCTCGCGGATGCGGTTGGCGGCCTGATCGACCTCGAACAGCGTCAGGTCATCGCCGCCGGTGATGTTGATCAGCAGGCCGCGCGCGCCTGACATTGACGTGTCTTCAAGCAGCGGGTTGGAAATCGCGGCCTCGGCAGCGAGACGGGCGCGGTCTTCGCCTTCGGCTTCGCCGGTGCCCATCATGGCCTTGCCCATCTCCGCCATGACGGTGCGGATGTCGGCGAAATCGAGGTTCACAAGACCCGGGGCCACCATCAGGTCGGTCACGCCACGCACGCCCATGTAGAGGACGTTGTCGGCCATCTTGAACGCATCCTTGTAGGTGGTGCGTTCATTGGCCATCCGGAAAAGGTTCTGGTTGGGGATGACGATCAGCGTGTCGACATACTGCTGAAGTTCGGCAATGCCTTCTTCAGCCGCTTTCGCACGGCGCGGGCCTTCGAAGCTGAAGGGCTTCGTCACCACACCAACGGTCAGAATGCCGCGCTCGCGGGCCATCCGCGCCACGATCGGCGCTGCGCCCGTGCCTGTGCCGCCGCCCATGCCCGCCGTCACGAAGACCATATGCGAACCTTCAAGGTGACGGGACAGTTCGTCCGCAGCTTCTTCCGCCGCCGCCCGTCCGATTTCCGGCTTCGCGCCAGCGCCCAGCCCCTGTGTCAGATGCGGACCAAGCTGGATGCGGCGATCCGCACGGCTGCTGGAGAGCTGCTGGGCGTCCGTGTTGGCCACCACAAACTCCACGCCCTTCAGATCAGCGAGAATCATGTTGTCCACGGCGTTCGTGCCACCCCCCCCCACGCCGATGACTGTGATCTTCGGCGAGAAATCCGCATGGTGCTGTGGGGGAACGGTGAGGTTCAGAGTCATTTACACTTCCTTGGACGAGACAGGCGCTGGTGAGTCGCCATACTACATCGCGCGACTCGATGGGTGAATCGAAATTTATCCAACACTATAAACATATCGATAACAGCATGTCAGACGCGATCCCGGATGAAAGAGACCAGACGGTTTAAAATACCTGTCGGACGTTCTTCGCTGAACTCGATATCGCCAAACGGACGCTCCGCCGAAGCCGCCCAGGTCAGCAGACCGACGGTCGTGGAGAAGCTGGCTGTCGTGCAGGCATCAGGCAGGCCGATGACATTGTGCGGGCGGCCGAGCCGGACATGACGGTTCAGAATCCGGGCCGCGACAGACCCGACGCCATCCAGCAGCGAGCCGCCGCCGGACAGGATGACGCGCCCGCCCGCAAGGTGTCCGAGCCCGGCATTGTCGAGACGATCCCGTACCAGTTCGAAGGTTTCCTCGATTCTGGGACGGATGATGTCACCCAGCATCGCACGGGGAATGGCCTCGAACGTCGGCATGTCGGCGTTCTGTCGTTCGATACGGATGGTGACGCCGTCATTGTCGGCTGAAAGATCCGCGTGACCGTGCATCGTCTTGAGACGCTCGGCATTGTCCGTGGATGTTCCCAGACCACGGGCGATATCGCGCGTGACGTGCTCGCCGCCGATCCCGATCTGGGCTGTGTGCAGAAGTTGGCCCTCCGCGAAAACCGCAAGGGATGTGGTGCCACCGCCCATCTCGATCACGGTGGTACCCACCATGCGCTGGTCCGCGTTCGTGACCGCCAGACCGGCGGCCAGAGGGGCGGAGACCAGAGCGTCGAGCTTCAGTTCCGCACGTCCCAGCAGCGCGTCCAGCGTCCGGAGCGCCGTGGAGGAGGCGTCGATTACATGCAGACGGGCGCGAAGCTGCTCGCACAGATGCCCGCGTGGGTCGGTCACGCCATCCGTTTCATCGACCGCGAAATCCAGCGGCAGCGTGTGGATGACGGCGCGTCCTTCCGACTGCGCCTTCATCCGGCCTTCCGTCACGATCCTGCGGATATCGCCATCCGTGATTTCGCGCCCGCCGATCGGCCAGTGTACATTGAACAGGAGGCTTTCCGGGTGACCGCAGGACAGGTTGACCACAACCTTGTCCAGTGAGCGTTCGGCCTCACGCTCGGCATTGCCGACCACATGCCGGATGATGGCTTCCGCCGCTTTGAGATCGACAATCGCGCCGTTTTTGACGCCGTTGGAGCGCAGCCAGCCGTGGCCCAGAACCCGCAGTTTGCCGTTGGGTTCGCCCTTGCCGATCAGGCAGGTGATCTTGGTCGAGCCGATATCCAGAACGCCGACCAGCCCGCTGCGCCATGCCCGCTGTTCCGGCTTGCCTTCCGCGAGATTGAGCAGGCTGCCGGACGAGTCCTGCACGTCAGCATGATCCTGCCCTCGGGGGCGTGCCGCCTTACCCAGACTGAGGGCTCTGGAGGCCTGTCCGGAAACGATCAGATCGTTCATGCTGGAAGCGCTCCCCCGCTGTTATGGGCATGTTCGTTGTCATCGTGGGATGATGAAGGACGACTGTCACCCTCATCCGTGTGTTTCGGCTTTTTCGCAGGCGCGGTCTTGGCGGTCGGTGCCTCATCATGGGTGCTGGAGGGCTGCGGCTGCCCGTCAGGCTTCGCTGCTCCACCGGATTTTATCCCATTGGATTTCGCCCCATTGGATTTCGCCATGTGGTCCTGATCTTCCGGCGTGGCGGCATCGTCGGCAACCGGGGCAGGGGCCGGGCGTTCCCGAATGGTCAGACGATCGGGCAGGCGCAGGTCGATGATCTCGACCGGGCGATTCAGCAGGTCAAACCGTTTCTGAAGTTCTTCAAGGCGGGTCAGCGCCTGAGGCTCAGCCGCTTCCGGCAGATAGACCGAGGCTCCGTCTTTCAGCGTCAGGGTCCAGCGCCGCATGTTGATCAGCGTGGCGGCTGTCATATGTGCTTTCACGTCAGGCGTTTTGGCCAGAGCGTCCAGAAGCTCCGCCGCCGCATGGTCCGCACCCTCTCCGACAACAAGAGGAAGCTGCATGAAAGCCTGAGCGTCCCTGCTGGTCATGCCCTTGTCGGGAACCGGATTGCCGTCCCGGTCGATGGGCACGAACTGGCCCTTGTGCTGCCAGATGGCGAAGGGAGGACGCTCCGTGAGATGCACCACGATCAGTCCGGAGAAACGCCGTCCCACCGTCGCATTCTCGACGAAGGGAAGATCGTTCAGCCGGTCGCGGGCGGTCTTGACGTCGAAGCCCAGCATCGGATCACCGACCGAAATGCCGAGCGCCTCATGGATGGCGTCCTGGCTGGTCAGGTTCGCCCCCTCAACACGGATTTCCGTCACCTTGAGGGGAATTGCCGCCTCGATCCTCGCCTTCAGAGGCGCCACAAGACCCTGTGTGCCGTGCATGGACAGAAACGCCCATGTCCCCGCGCCAAGCACGCCGATCACGACGAAAAACTTCAGCTTTCCCTTGTGGCGGCGAAGGAACAGGGCGACCGCCGATGGACGGTCGGCCCGGTTCGTATGGCGGAAACGGTCACCGCTCCCTGCTTCGCGGCGTTCCGGGGAAGGCGGAGGCGGTCGTTTCATCGGCGCGCGGCGTCCGCCCGACGGAGAGCGTCCTGCACCAGAAGGTCGCAGAGCGCCGCGTAGGAAATGCCGCAATAGGCCGCCTGTTCCGGCAGAAGCGATGTCGGGGTCATGCCGGGCTGGGTGTTGACTTCCAGCAGCACGATCTGCCCGCGTCCGTCGCCCGACGTATCGTCATAGCGAAAGTCCGAGCGGGATGCGCCGGAGCAGCCGAGCGCCTTGTGCGCCGCGACCGCCAGTTCGCAGGCGCGGGCGAAATCGTCCGGATGAATTTCGGCGGGCAGAGTGTGACGGCTGCCACACGCGCCATATTTGGCGGCATAGTCATAGAAATCATGACCGGACCCGGCATTGGGCGTGATGTCGGTCACGGTCAGGGCACGGGGACCGTCCGGACCATCATCAAGGACGCCGACCGTGATTTCGCGACCGGGAATATACTGCTCCACCAGCGCCACGGGGCCGTAATGCCATTCTTCCACAACCTGCGCCCGCTGATTGGTGTTGCGGACGATGGACACACCGACCGACGAACCTTCATCGAGGGGTTTCACCACGTAAGGCAGCGGCAGCGGGTCTTTCTCGGTCAGCTCACTGACCGCGACCGCACGTCCTTCCGCCACCGGAAGCCCTGCCGTCATGAAAATCTGCCGGGACGCTTCCTTGTCCATAGCGTTGGCGGAAGCGCGGAGACCCGAGTGCGTATAAGGCAGGCCGAGCCATTCCAGCACGCCCTGAATGGCCCCATCTTCTCCGAAGCGGCCATGCAGCGCGTTGAACACGGCAACGGGTTTCTGTTCCGCCAGACCAGCGACAACAGCCGCCAGATCACGGGTAACGTCCAGTCCCTGTGCGTCGTAGCCCGCTTCTTTCAGCGCGGCGACAACCCCCTTGCCTGACGACAGACTGACTTCCCGTTCCGCCGAGGCGCCGCCCATCAGAACCGTGATCCGTCCCTTGCTCTGCTCCGGGCTCTGTTGTGGTGCGCTCATGTGGCGTCTCCCTTCGTCTCAAAGGCTTTCAGCCCGATGCGCTTGATTTCCCACTGAAGGCTGACGCCGGATTTCTCCAGCACCCGCTTGCGGACTTCTTCACCCAGCGCTTCCAGATCCGCTGCCGTCGCATCGCCGGTGTTGAGCATGAAATTGCAGTGCTTCTCACTGATCTGCGCGCCGCCGATGGTCAGACCACGGCAACCCGCCCTGTCGACAAGCTGCCACGCCTTCTTGTCGCTGATATCCGGAGAGGGATTGCGGAACGTGGAGCCTCCGGTCCGCGCCCGCACCGGCTGCGAGCTTTCACGCGCCGCACGGATTTCCGCGATGCGGCCGGAGACGATGCTCTGCTCCGTCGGCTCTCCCCGCAGACGCGCCCGTACCACCACAGCGCCGTCCGGAAGGGCGGAACGGCGATATCCGAACCGCAGCGCGGAGGCTTCAAGATGCAGCAGGGTGCCATCGCGGGAGACGACTTCGGCCCAGTCCAGAACCGCCGCCATGTCGGATCCGTAGGCTCCGGCGTTCATACGGACCGCGCCCCCAATCGAGCCGGGGATGCCCGCCAGAAATTCAAGACCGCCGAGATTCTTGCTGGCGGAAGTTTCCGCAACGGTTGCGTCCAGCGCTGCACCACCCACGAGGAGACCGTTCCCATCCTGCTCGATGCCAGCGAACGCACCGCCGAGACGGATCACCAGCCCGGGGATGCCGCCGTCACGGATGATGACGTTGGAGCAGGCCCCCAGCGTCGTCACCGGGATTTCCGGCGAAAGACGCTGCATGGCCGTGACAAGATCATCGGTGTCAGCGGGCTGGAACAGACATTCCGCCGGACCGCCGACACGGAACCAGCTTCGTGCGCCGAGGGGTTGATTGACGGACACACGCCCCCGCACATCGCCGAGCGAAGCGGCGATGGCGTCGCCAGCCGTCAGGAGCGAAGAGGCGGGAGTGTCGGTCATGCCGCGCCTTTCTGCTTGGCCTGAAGCGCGAGCAGTTCACCCGGCAGCGCATGCGCCCAGTTGGTGATGGTGCCCGCGCCGAGGCAGACGACGTAATCGCCTGGCTTGGCCATGGCGTTGATCATTTCCGCCAGATGCGCCGGGTCCGTCAGCGGCACGACCGAGCGGTGGCCACGCTCACGCAGACCTTCCACCAGCCTGTCACGGTTGAAGCCTTCGATCGGCTCTTCGCCAGCGGCGTACACATCGGACACAATGACCATGTCAGCATCGTTCATGCAGGTGCAGAACTCGTTGAACAGCATCTGTAGACGGGAATAGCGGTGCGGCTGCATGACGGCGATGACCTGACGCGCGCCAGCCTGACGGGCGGCTTTCAGCACGGCGGCGATCTCGACAGGATGGTGGCCGTAATCGTCGATCACGGTGATGCCGTTGGCCTCGCCGCAACGGGTGAAACGACGCTTTACCCCACGGAAAGAGGCCAGACCAGAGCGGATGGTGGCGTCGTCGATATCCATCTCTGTGGCGACGGCGATGGCGGCGAGCGCATTCTGCACATTGTGGTTGCCGAGCATCGGCAGACGGAATGGACCGGCCTTGCGGGTGCGGCGATGGGTCCGGTCGGTGATCTGCACCTCGAACGTCGCGCCGAGCTTGTCGGTGATGACCTTCTCGGCCCGTACATCAGCCTGTGGCGAGAAACCATAGGTGACGACGCGATGGTCGGAGAGGCGCGGGATCATCTGCTGCACGGCCGGATGGTCGATGCAGAGAACGGCGAAGCCATAGAACGGCACGTTGGAGACGAACTGGTCATAGCCCGCTTCCATCGCTTCCGCCGTGCCCCAGTGATCGAGATGCTCCGGGTCCATGTTGGTGACGACGGAGATTACGGAAGGCAGGCGCAGGAAGGAACCGTCGCTCTCATCGGCTTCCACCACCATCCACTCGCCCTTACCCATGCGGGTGTTGGTGCCGTAGGCCTCGATGATGCCGCCATTGATGACGGTCGGATCGAGCTTGGAGGCTTCCAGAACGGCGGCGATCAGGCTGGTCGTGGTGGTTTTGCCATGCGTGCCGCCCACGGCGATGGACCAGCGCAGGCGCATCAGTTCGGCCAGCATTTCGGCGCGGCGCACGACCGGGATCAGGCGCGAGCGGGCTGCGACCACCTCCGGGTTGTCGCGCTTGACGGCCGTGGAAATCACCAGAACCTGAGCCTGTCCGAGATTGGCGGCGTCATGACCGACGGTGACGGGAATGCCCAGCCCGCGCAGACGCTGGACATTCGCGTTCTCGCTCATGTCCGAGCCCTGCACCTTGTAGCCGAGCAGGTGCAGCACCTCCGCGATACCTGACATGCCGATGCCGCCGATACCGACGAAATGAATGGTACCGATTGTCAGCGGCAGGGCTCTCATGGCTTGGACTCCACGGTCTGTGTAGCGTTTCCGGAGGACGCAGGGGATGATGGAAACGGGGAGGAATAGCGTCCCCCGGACCCGGGATGCAAGGTGGCCTCGACCAGATCAGCCAGACGTTCCGCCGCATCCGGACGACCCAGCTTTGCGGCGGCGCTGGCGGCGGCGGTGAGAATGCCCGTGTCGGTCAGCATCATGGTCAGCAGGGGCGCCAGAGCTTCCACGGTGAAGGTCGGCTGGCGGAAAAGCCAGGCTGCGCCGACCCCTTCAAGGGCCTGGGCGTTGGCGGTCTGTTCGTCACTCGCGGCGACCGGCAGCGGCACGAGAATGGAAGGACGGCCAGCCACCTCCAGTTCAGCCACAGATGACCCGCCAGCCCGTCCGATCACCAGATGCGCCTGCCGCATGAGTTCCGCCACATTCGGGAAGAATGGAGCCAGCGTGGCGGCGATGCCGAAGGATTCATAGGCGGTGCGAACACGCTCCAGATCCTCGGCGCGAACCTGCTGCGTGATCTGCAAGCGCTCACGGATGGCCAGCGGAAGCGCCGCCAGCGCACCGGGCACGATATCGGAGAAAACACGTGCGCCGAGTGAGCCGCCCCAGACCAGCAGGTGAATGAGATTGTCCGGCGGTGTGTAGCCCTCTCCCGCAAGCGCGGCGATGGCGGGACGCACGGGCATGCCGGTCAGCGCGACATGAGCGCTGGGAGGCAGCCCTTTGACGTCGCTGAAAGACGTGCCGATCCCGTTTGCGAACCGGGCGAGGAAGGCGTTGGCCTTGCCCAGAACGGCGTTGCCTTCATGCAGAATGATCTTCGGACGCGACGGGCTGGGCAGGAGACGTGCGCCGAGCAGGGGTGGCACGGAGGGGTAGCCGCCGAACCCGACGACAGCAGCGGGACGCAGCTTGGCCATGATGCGACGGGCTTCATTCGCGCCACGCAGGAGGGCGAGCCCTCCCTTGAACGCCCGGATCGGTCCACGTCCCGCGACACCCGCACCCGGCAGGATGAACTGTTCCGTCGTGGCGAAGACGCCGGAGGTGCGTTTGCCCGCTCTTGCATCCGTCATCAGGGCGACACAGTAGCCGCGCCCGACCAGCACATCGGCGAGCGCCTCGGCGGGGAAGAAGTGACCGCCAGTGCCGCCCGCTGCAATGACGATGGGGCCGATGGAGGAAATGTTCGCCTGCGTAGTCATGTCGCTGTTTTCCATGTGCCCCGGGTGGGTTCCGTCAGTGAGCGGCTGAGCCTGCTTTGCCCGACACGTTGCCGTGTCAGCGCGAGCACCATGCCGATGGCCAGCGAGATGGAGAGGGCCGAGGAGCCGCCATAGGAAATGAACGGCAGCGTCATGCCCTTGGTCGGGATGAGATGCAGGGTGGAGGCCATGTTGACGAAGGCCTGCAACCCGAAGCCGGTGACAAGACCCGCCGTCGCCATGATCAGAAAGGGATCGTCCTCACGCAGCAGTTTGAGCAGCGCGCGGATGACGATGGTCGCAAACACGGCGATGATGAACAGGCAGATCAGCAGGCCGTATTCCTCGCCCGCCACGGCGAATACGAAGTCGGCATGGGCATCGGGCAGCAGATCCTTCACGCGGCCTTCACCCGGACCGCGTCCGAGTAGGCCGCCATTGCCGAAAGCCCGGAGAGCAGTGTCGATCTGATAGTGATCGCCCACATCCGGATGCAGAAACCGCTCCACGCGGGAATGCACATGGGGGAACAGGAAGAAAGCCGCGATACCAGCCGCGATCATGATGCCGACACCGCCCGCGACCAGAATAAGGTTGAGCCCATCCACGAAAAGCTGGGCCAGAAACACGGTGGAAACAACGGTGAGCATGCCGATATCCGGCTGGGATTTCAGCAGGATCAGAATGACCGCGTAACAGGCGAGCGCCAGCAGCATCCCCGGAAAACGCCGGATTTCGTGCCGCTTCGCCAACAGCCATGCCGTCATCACGGCGAAGCATGGCTTGAGAAATTCTGACGGCTGCACGGACATCATCGGCAGGGCGATCCAGCGGCGCGCGCCCTTGATCTCGATGCCGTGAACCAGTGTCATGACTGTTGCCGCAATGGCGATCGCACCGCCGATAAAGCCGAGCCGGATCACGCCCTTGCGGGAGAGCATCGACACGGCGATGGTCACGCATCCGGCAAGCGTGAGGAAGAAGACCTGCTTGAAGATGAACATGTTGCGGGACGCGCCGATACGCACGGCCACGGCAGGGCTGGCGGCGAGCATCAGGATGTAGCCGAAGCCGATCAGAATCCCCACACAGGCCAGCGTCACATGATCGACGCTGCGCCACCAGCGCCCGAGCGCCGAGTTGTCAATGCGGGAAAACCGGGCCATCAGGCGTGATCCTTCAGCGCGTGCACCAGTGCGGCGAAGCGGAGGCCGCGCGCCTCGAACCCCGGAAACTGGTCAAAGCTGGCGCAGGCCGGAGAGAGAAGCACGACCTCGGCGTTCTCTGCCGCAGCGGCCTGTCGGGCGGCTGGAACGGCGTGCTCCAGATCACCCACAATCTCGTAAGGCACTTTATGCGCGGCCAGCGTTTCCGCTAGTATCGGGGCATCCTTGCCGATCAGGAAGGCTCTGGCGATCCGGGAGAAATACGGGACGAGGTCGGAAATGCCGCCTGCCTTGGCCACGCCGCCCGCAATCCAGACGATTTTGCTGTAGCAGCCGAGCGCACGGGCAGCAGCGTCGGCATTGGTCGCCTTGCTGTCATCGACATAGGCCACACCGTCGATATCCGCGACATGTTTCTGACGATGCGCCAGCCCGGCGAAATCCCCGATCCCGCTGGCCAGACTGCTGGAAGCGACGCCGAGACGCAGCGCCATGGCGAGCGCCGCGCATGCGTTCTCCGCGTTGTGCGCGCCGGGCAATGTTGCGCCGGGGCGGGCGATGACCATGCCGTGGCTGACGACAGCGCCTTCATGCAGATGAAAATCAGCGGTCTCGTCGTCCAGGCCTGAAATGGTCTCGACGGAGATGTCCCGCTCTTTCAGGCTGGCGGCGATGTCCCGGCACCACGTGTCCCCGTTGCCGATAACCACCAGATCGGAGCCGGTCATCCGGTCGAAGATATGTGTCTTGGCCGTGGCGTAGCCCGCCATGTCGCCGTGTCGGTCGAGATGATCCGGCGTGAGATTGAGCAGGCAGGCCGTGTCGAAATGCAGGGTCGCCAGCCGTTCGAGCATGTAGGACGACATTTCCAGCACATAGACGCCATTGTCCGGCAGCAGAGGCAGGGACAGGGAAGCGGGACCGAGATTGCCGCCTTCCGCCACAGGCAGTCCGGCATGACGCAGCAGATGGGCCAGCAGGGCGGTGGTGGTGGACTTGCCGTTCGTGCCGGTGACGCCCGCGAACCGGGCCTTCGATCCGCTTTTGCGAACCGCCTGAAACAGCAGGTCGGCGTCTGAGAGGATCGGCACGCCAGCCGCCTTCGCCATGGCTGCGACCGGATGCACGGTTGGCAGGAGATGAGGAATGCCCGGCGACATGACCAGCGCGTCAAATCCGTCCAGACTGTCGAGCGGCGAGACGGTCAGTGTGCCGGAAGAGGTCTTCCATCCTGCAAGCGCTGCCCGTCCGGCCTCGCCATCATCCCACGCCTGCACGGTAGCACCCATGTTCGCCAGCGCCTTTGCGGCCGGCGTGCCGTTGCGGCCCAACCCGAGCACCGCAAAACGGTGGCCAGCGAACAGATCGGCAGGGAATGAGGTTTTGGCGGACAACGGAGCGGACAAGGCGGGGTCTCCTCAGCGCAGCTTCAGCGTGGCGAGGCCGAACAGCCCCAGCACGACGGAGACGATCCAGAACCGGACGACGATCTTGGGTTCCTGCCAGCCCTTCTTTTCAAAGTGATGATGCAGCGGGGCCATCAGGAACACACGGCGCTTGGTGCGTTTGTACCAGAAGACCTGAATCACAACAGACAGCGTTTCGACCACAAACAGACCGCCGACGATGCACAGCACCAGTTCATGCTTGGTGGCCACGGCCACGGCTCCCAGCGCACCACCGAGGGACAGCGAGCCGGTATCGCCCATGAACACGGAGGCAGGCGGCGCATTGAACCAGAGAAAGCCCAGTCCCGCGCCGACCAGCGCCGCGCAGAAGATGGCGAGTTCGCCAGTTCCCGGAACCGCGTGAAGCTGGAGATAGTCGGCAAAGACATGGTTGCCGACCAGATAGGCGATCAGGGCGAACACAAGTGAGGCAATCACCACAGGAACTGTCGCCAGCCCATCCAGTCCGTCCGTGAAGTTCACGGCGTTGCCGAAACCGGCGATCGTCACCATCGCGAATATTGGGAAAGCGATGCCGAGCGGCAGCAGGAAATCCTTCACGAATGGAAAAGCGAGATGATTGGCCAGTTCAGGCGGCATCATATGCTGCATCCACCAGCCCGCGATCAGGGAGGTGGCGAACTCGCAGGTGAGGCGGGCTTTCTTCGACACGCCATCCGTATTGCGTCTGGACAGCTTGAGATAGTCATCCGCGAAACCGATCGCGCCGAAAGAGCCGGTGACGAACAGCACGGCCCAGACGAAGCCGTTCTGTAGGTCGGCCCAGAGCAGCGTCGAAACAAATAGCGCGATCAGGATCAGGATACCGCCCATCGTCGGCGTTCCGGCTTTCTCCAGAATGTGGCGTTCCGGGCCGAGCGCGCGAATGGGTTGCCCTTCACGCTGGATACGCTTGAGTTCCCGGATCACCGGATTGCCAAGCAGCAGGGCGATGGCGAGCGCAGTCAGGCAGGCTCCGCCAGCCCTGAAGGTGAGATAGCGGAACAGGTTGAGAAACGTCGTGTGACCGTGTGCGTGATGGGCGACCAGCAGATACAGCATCAGAGGCTCTCCGCTTTCAGCGCGTCCACGACAATCTTCATACGGCTGCCGAAGCTGCCCTTGACCAGCACGGCGTCGCCCGGTCGCAGGGTTTCCCGCACACGCGGCGCAAGCGCAGTGGAGTTCTCCTCCCAGCTTCCCTGACGGGAAGAGGGCAGGGCGTCAAACAGGTCTTTCATGTGCGGTCCACAACAGAAAACAAGGTCGGCCGCGGCGCTGACCGCAGGCTCAAGGGAGAGATGTTCCTCGCGTGCGAAGTCACCCAGTTCGCGGATGTCTCCCAACACGGCAATGCGGCGTTTGGCCGGCAGAAGCGCGAGCACGCCAAGGGCGGCTCTGATCGACAGGACGGAGGCGTTGTAGCTCTCATCCAGCAGAAGAGCCTCGCCGCCGAGAATGGGGGAGGCCGCGCCACGTCCCGTGCCGGGAGTGAAACCGGCAAGAGCCACAGCCGCCCGGCTGAGTTCCGGGCCGCCGCCATGCAGGGCCGCGACGACCGCCAGAGTGGACAGGGCATTGCGGGCGAGATGTTCGCCGGGCGCACGAATTTCGACAGGAACGGCTGTCTCCGCCACATGGGCGACAAACCGGCTTCCTTCACCCGAAAGCTCAAGATCGGTGATGCGCGCTGTGCTGGTTCCGGCAAAACCGGACTTCCAGAGAGTAACGCCAGAAGCCTGCGCGACGTCAGTAAAGATCGGCTGACCTGCCGCATCATCCGGCACGATGGCGATGCCACCGCGTGGAAGTGCCGCGATGATCGACGCCTTTTCCTGTGCGATGGCCTCAAGGCTGCCCATATGCCCCAGATGTGCCGAGCCGATTGTGGAAATGACGGCCACATCGGGCCGCACCAGTTCAGCCAGCGGGGCGATCTCGCCGGGATGGTTCATGCCGATTTCGCTGACGCAGAACGCGGCGTCACGCGGCAGTCGGGCCAGGGTCAGCGGCACGCCCCAATGGTTGTTGTAGGAGGCGGCGGACGCATGGGTCATGCCGAGCGCACCGAGCGCCACCCGCAGCATTTCCTTGGTCGTGGTCTTGCCGACGCTACCTGTCACGGCGATGACATCGCCTGTGAAGCGGGCACGCGCCGCACGCGCCAGATCCCACAGGCCGACCATCGTGTCACCGACACTCAGCAGGCGTGGATCAGTGGGATCAACGCCTTCCAGCCCTTCCGTGCGATGCACGAGCGCCACTGCCGCGCCCTTCTCCAGCGCTGCGGCGACGTGGGCGTGACCGTCCGAGTTCTCGCCCAGAAGGGCGATAAACAAATCGCCTTCCTCAAGCGTGCGTGTGTCGATCGACACACCGGAGACCGTGATCGCACGGTCCTCTCCGGAGCGTGCCCCAGCGAAACATCCTTGGGTCGCGGCAGCCAATTCCTCGCCTGTCCAGAGAATGCTCACAGTCCCGCCGCCAGATTTTTCACCACACTCACATCGTCGAACGGCTGCACGACATCACCGATGATCTGGCCCTGCTCATGCCCCTTGCCCGCAACCAGAAGCACGTCACCCGGCTGAAGCTGGCGCAGCGCCTCGCCTATGGCTTTTCGGCGATCTGCGATTTCAATGACTTCCTTTGGAGCGCCCGCCAGAATATCGCGGCGGATTGCCGTCGGGTCCTCGCTGCGGGGGTTGTCGTCCGTGACAAACACCACATCGGCCCGCTGTGTGGCTTCCTGCGCCATGAGTGGTCTCTTGCCCTTGTCCCTGTCACCGCCCGCGCCAAACAGGATCAGCAGGCGGCCTTTGACATGCGGACGCAGGCTGTCCAGCGCCCGCGCCAGCGCGTCCGGCGTGTGGGCATAATCGACATAGACGGAAGCGCCGTTGGCCAGCATGACGGCCTGTTCCATGCGTCCGCGCACACCGCGCAATGTCGGCAGCAGGGTCAGGGCCTGTTCCATGTCGGCCCTGTCCGGTCCCGCCAGAGCCACGGCGAGCAGGGCGTTGTCCACCTGAAAACGACCCGGCAGCGGCAGGGTCACATCCCTTTCCTTTTTGCCGAGTTCAAGCCGCAGAAGCTGATGCCCGTTCGGCAGGGCCTTGTGCGCGACAAGACGGATCGTGTTGCCCTTGCGCCCGACCAGCCGAAGGTCGAGACCACGACGGCGCTGGATATCGCGCAGGGCGTCGAGCGTGTCCTCATCCATGTCGGCATTGGCCGCCGCAAGGCCGCCGCCGGGGAGAAGCGTGTCGAACAGGCGCAGTTTGGCCGTGCGATAGGCTTCCAGCGAGCCATGATAATCAAGATGATCGCGGGTGAGGTTGGTAAAACCGGCGGCGGCGATCTTCACCCCGTCCAGACGGCGCTGGTCCAGCCCGTGGGAAGAGGCTTCCATCGCCACATCCGTCACGTCCCGTTCACGGAGAGCGGCAAGCGCCTTCGCCAGCGTCACCGGGTCCGGCGTGGTGAGGGAGGGAATGCGGAACGGCAGTTCCACCGGAGAAATCAGTCCCAGCGTGCCGAAGCTCGCGGAAATGCGGCCCATGCCCTGCCAGATCTGACGCAGGAAATCGACGGTGCTTGTTTTCCCGTTCGTGCCGGTGACGGCGACAATATGCTCAGGCTGTGGACCGGCAAGGGTCGCGGCCAGAATCGCGAGAGAACGACGCGGTGTCTTGGTGAAGACGGTTGGCGCCTGCCCCTCGGCGGCCTGCTCTCCATCCGGCACGAGAAGGGCGGATGCGCCTGCGGCCAGCGCATCGGGAATATAGCGGCTGCCGTCTTCCTGCGTTCCCGGCAGCGCTACAAACAGGGAACCGGGTTCGACCTGACGGCTGTCAGCGGTGACGGATGTGATCTCCGGGTCGTTGGCCGTCAGGGCGTCCGATGTCAGGCCCGACTGGGAAAGACCTGATTGGGAAAGGAGAGAGGAAAGTTTCATGATCTAACCCTGTCCGCCTTCCTGTTGGGAACCGTTCTGTCCGCTTGCCGCATGTTTCATGACGTTCGCATCGCCCGTCTTCAAAGGCTTTTTCTTCTCGGTTTCTTCTACTCGCTTTTCCTCAGCCCGTTTTTCTTCGGCGACGTGACGCGGGTCGCCGGGATCGTTGCCGGGGCCGAGCGGCTTTACACCTTTTGGGGGCGAGGGACGCATGGGAATGGAAAGCGCCGCATCAATCTGCGCTTCATGCGCCGTATCCGGGAACACTTCCAGCATGGGACCAATACGGGAGATGATCCGGGCGACGGTCGGAGCGGCGTTCCACGCGGCGGTCGTCCAGCCGTGCGTCGCCGCCGTCGCCTTAGGGCTGTCGAGCATGACATAGACGGCGTAGTGCGGTGCGTTCATGGGAAAGATGCTGGTGAAGGCGGCAATATTCACATGCTTGAGATAGCCGCCATGTGGACCGATCTTTTCGGCGGTGCCTGTTTTCCCACCGACGAAATAGCCCGGAACCTCTGCCGTCTTGCCGGTGCCGAGCTTGACGTCCAGCCGCAGGATCTTGCGGAGAGTTGCGGAAATTTCGGGTGAAAAAACGCGCTGCCCCTCGGGTGTGACGGGGACGTCGACCGTATCGGCGGTTTCCGTGTTCATTGCCGTATCGGAGGGGGCATCGCCGTTTTCAGGGCCACCTGAGATGGAAGGACCAGCCTCCCTGTCGGGCGTGGCGAGAGCAGGCGTGGCGCTGGCAGGAATGGTGCGTGCGCTGGCGTCCTCATCGCGGGCGAGGAGGGTCGGCTTGATCAGAATGCCACCGTTCACCGTCGCCGCCGTGCCGCGCACGATGGCGAGCGGCGGTTCCGCTACACCGTGGCCGAAGCCGACCGTCATCACGGTTGAAATGCCCCAGTTCCGGCGCGCCGGGATGATCGGACGGCCCGCTTCAGGCAGTTCGACCGGTACCGGCGCGAAGAAGCCCATGCCCTTGAGCCAGTCCTGCTGCCTCTGCGCGCCGACATCCAGCGCGATATGGGCGGCGGCGGGATTGGAGGAGAACGCCATGACTTCCGGCAGGGACAGCCATGGCGCGAAATGATCGGTTTTCATGTCGGCGATGGTGAACCGGCCGATATGAATGGGAATGGAGGAAAAACGGTCCCAGACATGGGCGACGCCAAGCTGGAGCGCCATGGCCGCGGTCTGGAGCTTGAAGGTGGAGCCCGGCTCGTACATGCCTGTCACGGCGCGGTTGAAACGGGCGTCGTTGGACGCATGGGCGAAATCGTTGGCGTCATAGTCAGGCAGACTGACCATGGCGATGATCTCACCGCTATTGACGTCCATGACGATGGCGCAGGCGCCGATTGCCTCGAATGTCTGCATGGCGGCGGCGAGTTCTTCACGCGCCACGCCCTGCACGCGCACATCAAGCGACAGTTTCAGTGGATTCTTGTCGTTGATCAGACGCTTGTCAAAGTAACGCTCGACACCGGCGATGCCGTGATCATCAATATCCACGCTGCCGAGAATCTGGGCCGCGACCTGACCCTGTGGATAATGGCGGCGTTCCCCGGCTTCGAAGTAAATGCCCGGAATACCGAAATTGTTGATCGCCAGTTCCTGCTGGAGCGTGATGTTACGCGCGAGATAGACGAACTGTTTCGCCATCGAGAGACGTCTGACCGTCTCTTCTTCATTCATCTGCGGCAGAACGGACTTCAGCTTCTTCGCGACGTCCTGCGGGTCCATCAGTTCCCGCGGGTTGGCGTAAAGCTGGGCGACCGGCAGTGAGACCGCCAGCACCTGATTGTTGCGATCGACGATCATGGCGCGTCTGACCTGCGGCATGGTCAGGGTGCTGGTGAGCGTGCTTTTCGGATCGATCTTGGGAATGTCCGGCACCTGCGGACGCAACTGCCGCGCCTCGGGAGCCATGGGCGAGATGATGGTGGCGAACGTGGCCTTCAGCGCCACCGTCCCGAACAGCAGGCAGAACCCGGCGGCGACTCCGAGCAGCCGCACATGCATCCGCTCCAGATGCGCCCGTTCACGCAGATCTGCGCTCGTGATCCGCACATCCTGTGGGGGATGTTCGTGATCTGATGCGGAAGACTCGGGTGGTGACGACTGGCGCGGCATGAGGGGCGGCGTATCCTCGAGGGCCCGGAAACATCTGGAAACACGTGTGCCGGAATGACGGGCTGAAAAAAGGTCCGTGCCGGTCAGACCGGCACGAAGCTATTGAAACGAAGAACTGTGGCCTTAGTTTGAAACCGGCATCGGCGGGGGAAGTCCTCCTCCGATAGCGGAGCGTCCAAGCAGCGAACCGCTATAGGTCGCGCGCGCCTCCACATAGCGCGGAGCTGCTGTCGGACGCCATGCGGCGACAGTGACCGGCGAGAGCGCCGTCGTATGATGCGGCGTATCGCTGATGGCCACACGCGTCACCGTATGATGGGTGGCGGGGGCGACACCACTCAGGTCGGTTGCGTCATGCGAAGCTGTGTGCCGGATCACGCTGTTGTCGGCGACGACCGTGCGGGCGCTGTGATGAACGGCTGTGGTCTCAGGCTTTTCGCCCAGCGCCAGAGCCAGCGCGTCGGTCGATGCGGGAGCGGTCGCATGATGCGGGACTTTGCGCGTGACCGCCGGTGTCGCGTCGGACAGAGCCAGCATCTGCGGTTTGGGGCTCTCGCTCGTCAGCCTGCGTGCTTCACCAGCCGTATGAACTTCCGTCACACGAGCCTCATGCGTATGGAGCGGAAGGGCGGGGGTCTCGGCTTTGGCCAGAACGACAGGCGCTTTTCTGACAGGAGCGTCCGCTACAACAGAGGCTGTCGGCTTTACGGCGACATCGTGAAGATGGTCGTGGTCCGGAGCGTTGCTGGACGCCATGACAGCCGTCGCAGCCACATGGGATTCCGCTGTGTCGGGTGAAGCAGGCGGAGCAACGGGCGCATCGGCACGCGCAACGGCGACATCATGAACGCTGACGACAGCAGGCAGGTGCTGCTTCAGATCCGTCATGCGCACGAACTGCTTCGGCTCCATCGGTTTCAGAGTGGGGTCGAAACGGGAGGCAAGATGGTTCAGGCGGTCAGGCTGGTTGAGCAGCGCCCACTGGGTCTGCAACACCGCCGTCTGCTGGCGGATATGCTGTGTATCACTGACAATTCTGGAAATCTGCTGATCCAGAACAGTCGTCTGATGCTTCTTCGTATACAGGTACATGCCCGACGAACCGGCCAGCAACGCGCAGAAGAAAGTGAAAGGCCTGAACATCAGACTGTCCCTTTGTCGGAGGATTTTACGGAACCGGCGCCGACATTCGCCTGCGGTTCCGCATGCACGGTCTGTGAACCCAAACAGTCATCTGACGATCCGAGCCGACTCAGGGCGCGCAGCTTGGCGCTTCGTGCCCGTGGATTGCGTCGGCACTCCTCGTCCGAGGGCTTTATCGCCTTGCGGAAGAGGAGACTGAACGACGCTGCTTTCTTTCCGCGACTCATGGAGCGCGGGTCATGACGCGAGAGGCCGGGCTCCTGACCCGCCGCCGCCGCCATGACGCGTTTGATGATGCGGTCTTCCAGAGAGTGGAAAGACACAACGACCAGACGTCCGCCGGGAGAGAGAAGGGCGAGAGCCTGTTCCAGCCCCCGCTCGATTTCCCCAAGCTCGTCATTCACCGCAATCCGCAGTCCCTGAAAACTGCGTGTCGCCGCGTCGATCCCCGACTTGTCGGAGGGCACGACGGAGCGGATGACCTCGGCCAACTGAAGAGTCGTCTTCAGTTCCGTGGTCTTGCGGGCTTCAACGACCGTGCGCGCCACGCGGCGTGCATGCCGTTCCTCTCCATAATAATGGAAGATGTCAGCCAGTTCCGCTTCGGAGGCCGTGTTGACGATATCCGCTGCCGAACGACCGGCTTTTCCCATTCGCATGTCGAGCGGGCCGTCATGGCGGAAGGAGAAGCCGCGCTCCGCCTCGTCGATCTGGAAGGAGGACACGCCAAGATCCAGCATCACGCCATCGACATGATCGGTCCCGGCGGCGTGCAGCATGTCCTGCATCGTGCTGAACCCGCCGTGCAGCATCCGCAGGCGCGGCGTGCCGTCCGGGCCCGCGCCCCAGACACGGGCGAGAGTCTCGCCACGCACGATGGCGTCTGGATCGCGGTCGATTCCCCAGACGCGGCAGTTTGCCGCCGCCAGCACGGCGTTTGTGTAACCGCCGCCGCCGAAGGTGCCGTCCACATAGACTTCACTATCTCCGGGTGCGAGGCACTCCAGCACCTCGTTCCGCATGACCGGAACATGGCCGGGATCGTAGTCCGGACGACTGGCGACGGGAGAGTTCATCGCGTTCATGCAGCGCCTCCCGTCTCGCCGTTGCGGTTGCCCGGAAGCGTTACACGACGGGAGCGGAGACGCGCTTCGGCGCGGCGCTGTTCGGCGGCCTTCGGCTCCCAGATCTGGAAGATGCGGCCAAGACCCATGAACGCGACGCTATCGGAAAGACCGGCGTGCTCCCTCAGAAAGTCGGGAATGATGATGCGGCCTTCACGATCCGCGTCCATCGGGTAGGCGTCGGCATACAGAGCGGCCGCGAGGTCATCATGCTCGTCCGAGAACATGTCGAGCCTGTCGAGCGGTTGCGCCAGTGAAGCGAAAGCGGCGGAAGGCCATGCTTCGATGCAGGGCTGTGTGTGGGAAGGGCGCAGAACCATCAGAGCCTCACCTTCCACAGTCTGATTGCGCAGGACCGTGCGAAACCCGGCTGGAATCGAAACGCGCCCCTTGGCGTCGATTCGATTCTGGTGTGTGCCGAGAAACACGCTCACCGGGTGAGGAATCCTTCATGCGCAGGGTTGCGGTCCGCGGTTGTTGGGGCCGTTTGGTTGATTCTGGGATATCATGGGATTTTATGGGACGTCAAATGAATCTGTAATAAAAACTGGCAGAAAACCGCGAAAAAAGACAAGTTTGTCGTACTTCGTTCCTAAAAGGTTTCCAGAAGGCAGGTATCTGTTAACAAGAACGAGTGTTCTCGTTATGTTCTTTTGGTGTGTTTCTTATCGCTATATTAAAAACCGAAGCATCGGAAAGAATCGGGAGCCGCCCATTTCCTCCGGAAAACGCGACTCGTTTCTTTAGTGAATTTTAAGGGATCGAGAGGTGCCAGACGGTCTGTAAGCCGGGTTCTGTCCGTTCTCCGAAGAGACCGTGACGATCATTCCTCTGGGACGTGTCTTGCGACACGCCTCACGCGACCAACCCGGACGGAAGGCGGGAGAACCTTTGGCAGTCAGGCTGCCTACCGTCCCTATTCGGTCTTGCTCCCGGTGGGGTTTGCCGTGCCGCCGCCGTTACCGGAAGCGCGGTGCGCTCTTACCGCACCGTTTCACCCTTACCTCCAGCCTGCGAGCAGGCCAGGAAGGCGGTCTGTTTTCTGTGGCACTTTCCCTGAGGTCACCCTCGCCGGCCGTTAGCCGGCACCGTTCTCCCGTGGAGCCCGGACTTTCCTCCATCACCTGATATAGGCAACAGCGATCGCCCGACCGTCTGGCAGGCGCGGACCCTGCGCGTGCAGGACTGTTCCGTCAAGATACGACTGGACATATTCTGACGTACGCCACAGCCTGTTCAGGCCATGCTGAAGATTGAAAAGCTCACGGAACGTCAGTCCGCCGGAAAGCCCGTCGGCCATCGCGCTGGCGACATGCCGGATTTCACCTCTCGCCTTCTGCTGACGGGGCTGCATGTCGCCAGCCGAAAGCGCAGACGCAGGCGCAGCCAGAAAACGCATCATGCGGCGGCCCCGGTGGCATCACACACCATATCGGCAGCATCGCTTGCTTATATAAGGCGTCTCACCAATCGCCCATCGTTTCCCATGCGTCTGTCCGCGCTTCCTCTCAGACGGATTATCGAACTGCGCGTGCCCGGTGCGTCGGCACTCAGGCCCGCGCGTCTTTATCTTCCTCATGGAAAGGTGAGGGGGGCTGTTCTGTTCCTGCACGGTGGCGGCTTCGTGCATTGCGGCCTCAACTCCCATCACGGGATATGCTGTCGCCTGGCATATGCGTCCGGTGCTGCTGTCCTGTCATTTGATTACAGTCTTGCGCCCGAACATAAATTTCCTGCCGCCGTGGACGATGTGTTGGCGGCTTTCAACTGGCTGACGTCGGAAGCCTGGCGTTGGGGTGGTCCGGTCGCTGTCGCAGGAGATAGCGCTGGTGGAACGCTGGCGGCTGTATTGTGTCAGAAAGTGCGGGAAAGACGCCGGGCGGGTGCGGGGCCGACGGTCCCCGCTCCTGTCATGCAGGTACTTTATTATCCGGCGACGCTTGGGCGGGAGGAGACGCTGTCTCGTGAGCGTTTTGCTGACGGATATTTTCTGACGAAAGCCATGATGGAATGGTACGGAAGCCAATATGCTTCGTCAGAGGAGGATCTGCTCAATCCTGACTTTGCGCCAGCCCTGCGGGACGATCTTTCAGACCTTCCGCCTGCATGGATCATGACCGCAGAATGTGATCCGCTCAGGGATGAGGGCGCGCTCTATGCCCGACGGCTTGCCGAGGCCGGAAACGTGGTCCGCTTTATCTGCGTTCGCGGCACGCTGCACGGCTTTCTTCAGTTCTATCCCATGATGAGAAAGGCGCGTCGCGTCCTGCGTGAGAGTGGACGCGCATTGCGGGCGGCGTTCAGGGTGGAGGGATGAGCGCCTATCGGACCTGAAAATGGCAGGGTCTTGCGTCTGTTATTCGGCTTTCATTGGCGCTGCTCAAAGATGGTTGCGCATGTGATCCCGTAATGCGTTGCACCGCTTGGCGTAGGTGGATGCTTTTGACGCCGTAAAGAAATTGATCAGGAAAGCGCCCGCAAGCGAGAAGAATGAAAGAATGGTGAGGATTTCTCCCAGAAGAGGAATCCCGGCATCGTAATGCGTGGCCGAATACCACAATAGTCCGAGCCCGAGAACCGCGCCGAAGATTCCGAAAACGCCAGTCGATCTCATCAGGGAATCCTCAATGGCCTCAAAGGCTGAGGTTTCCCGCCAGAGATCGAACAGTCTGCGGTCAATGTCGCCAACGGCGTCGGCGTGGCTGGATTTTTCCTCCGCCGTTCGCTTGTGGGGATTTTTGCGATGAATCTCCAGTTCCTGCCGCGCCTTGGCGAAAACACGGCGTCGCTCCTTGATGGCGGGAAGGCTGATATCGACAAAGCTGAGGATGGCGACGTTGAGACCGGCTGAAAGCTGGATCACAGCCTGAAAATCACCCCATGTAGCGCTCATTGATGCTCCTTGGTTCCATTCCTGAACTCTGTAGCGCTACAGGAAACGCAGGGATAGATATTGAAAAGCGTAACTGCCATCCCGAAAACAGGGTTGGGAGTCAGAAATATTTTCTGTGCTCTGTTTTGGTTTTCAGGTAAAAAATAGAATATTATTGATTTTTATTTTTCTATATTTGTAAATAACCTGATATAAAAATCCATTATAATATATGTGAGCATTTCTGATGTGATTTTCACGGTGATCCAATTCATTCTTGAGGGGCGTGTTTCTCTCAGGATCATCGGATAATGCCTGTCGAATTTATTGGTTATGTCAGTGCTCAGGAGCAAACGGAGGTTGTTGGCCCCAATGGGCCTGCTGTCGATCCCGATTATATTGCCGGAAGCGCCCTTCTGCAGGAACGGGGCGGTTTCGATCGGGCGCTGGTCGCGTTTCACTCGACTTCGCCCGACAGTCTGCTTGTCGCACAGCACGCTGCGTCCGCAACAAGAAAGCTGGGGTTGCTGATTGCTCATCGTCCCGGTTTTGTTGCGCCCACCCTTGCGGCCCGTCAGTTCGCAACACTGGATCAACTGACCGGTGGACGTGTCGCCATGCACGTCATTACAGGTGGAAATGACAGGGAATTGCAGGCCGATGGCGATCACCTGACGAAAGTGGAGCGCTATCGCCGCGCTGCCGAATATATCCAGATCGTCCGTCAGGAATGGCAGGCGCAAGCGCCGTTTGATCATCACGGCGATTACTATCAGGTCAGGGGCGCCCAGTCGGCTGTTCTGCCCTTCAATGCTGGCGGCATCCCGATTTATTTTGGCGGGGCTTCTGCTGAAGCCATCGCTGTTACAGGCCAGTATGCTGACGGTTATGCCTTGTGGGGCGAGCCTCTCAGGGAGGCAGGTGAACTTGTGGAGCAGGTGAAAAGCGCAGCCGCCCGACATGGAAGGCGGATCAGATTTTCTGTTTCCTTCCGGCCGATCATAGAAAAGACGGAAGAGCTTGCATGGGAGCGGGCCGCCGCCATTCAGGAAACTCTTGAGAAAAGGCAGGAAGAAACGCAGGAACCGACAGGGATTGGTCTTGATCGCGCTGGCCGGAAACCGTCTTCCGAAAATCTGCCGACGAACGAAGGATCAAGACGTCTTCAGAAAATTGCATCCAGAAGCAACCGCCATGATGAACGGCTCTGGACGGGTGTTGCTCAGGCGACTGGTGGCCGATGGAACTCCACGGCGCTGGTCGGAACCGCGGATCAGGTCGCGGAAAGCCTGCTCCATTATTACAGGATCGGAATCGAGACTTTTCTGATCCGTGGGTTTGATCCTCTTTCCGATGCCCTGATTTATGGAAACGACCTGATCCCCCGCGTGAGGGCGCTTGTTGAGCGTGAAGAGCGATGTGGAAGATAGAATCATAGAATATTCAAAAACACACTCTTCTGTCATTGTTTTTCGGGGATAATCTTTATGGCCCACATTGGGTTGCGTTCTCTTCTGGTCGCCTCACTATCCGGTATTTCTGTAGCACATGCGACAACGCCTCATGTGTCAGGAGGACAGGCAGCACGTAAACATAGTCCGCAAACGGCGTCAGTGTCGCAGCCTGTCAATAAACCTCCTGTAAAACCAAGGCATGTCACGGGTGGGGCTGAAGTCATCACGGTCAGGACTGTCCGTAATGCGCCCCGCCTTGCCCGACATGTTCCTCTGGGGGCGCTTGGAAACAAATCCGAATTTGACACGCCTTTTTCCGTCAGCTCTGTTTCTGCCGCCAAAATTGAGGCGATGCAGGCATCCGATATCAACGATGTCATGAGGTATGAGCCCGGCGTGCAGGCCAATTCCAACGGAACATCGACGGCCTCAGGCTCCAGTGTCCGCGTGCGTGGTCTCAATCTGGACTGGACGAACGGTTACAAGATAGACGGGATGGCGATCCCTTACTGGTATATCGATCTGCCTGTCGCAAATTTTGATACCATTCAGGTTTTCAAGGGTGCTTCCGCTTTTATGTACGGTTTTGGATCGCCGGGTGGTGTTCTGGATTATCGTCTGAAAGCCCCGGTGGAAAACAGAAAGGTCACGGTGGAGGCGGGCTACCGTTCGGATGCTGTGTTCCGGCAGATGCTTGATGTCGGCGGCTCCCTTGATTCTGCCCATCGGGTCCAGACGCGGCTGACGTTCGCCAGTGAGGTCGGAAATCAGTACAATTCGAGCTTCGTGAGGAATCTTTCGACCTCATTTACGACCGATGTACGGATTACTGACAAACTGCATTGGCATTTCAACAGTTTTTATATGAACACCCTGCAGAAAGGCATGGTCAACACCATTGCATCCGCCAACGGGGTGGGAGCCATCCGGACAGTCAGCGGACGATCCGTCTTCGGTGCGAAGGATTCATGGAAAACAAACGACATGAAGCGATTCAGTACTGGTTTTGACTGGGAGTTTGCAAAAAACTGGTCTGCTGCCCTGACCTATGGCTACACTCACCTCAATGAGCAGTTTCCGTCCAACCAGATTACCTTCACAAACCCTAACGGAAATTACTACAATCAGGCATTCGAGCAGATGCGCGTCCTGACCTATCATCAGGTGGACGCCATCACGCAGGGACATTTCACGACCGGGCCGATCCGTCATGATGTCATCGTCGGGATTACCTGGTTAAGGCAGATGTTCGATGCGGATGCCAATTCAGGTGCGCTAGGTCCGCTTGAATACGGCAATATCCATGACGGGCGACCAATCATCACGAATGCGGCGCATTTCAATCCCCGCATGTATCGCTACATTGACTACCAGCAGGTCGCGCCATTCTGGAGTGATACGTTCAGCTATGGAAAATGGTCCCTGATGGCGGGAGCCCGTTACACGGATTATCTGGAGAACGATTATTCGAAAACAGGGAGTCGGACGGCAGCCCATCGTAATAATCCGGTCACGCCCATCGTCTCGCTGAGTTATAAGATCACGCCTGAAATCAATGCTTACTTCAGTTGGGTGCAGGCCATGCAGGCGGGCGGGCAGGCTGGTTCGAGCAATGTGAACTACCTGCAGGTGTTCGGGCCGATGCGGAGCGATCAGTACGAGGCGGGTATCAAGGTCCAGAGAAAAACATTTAGTGGTACACTCGCTGTTTTTCGCATGGATACAGGTGCCGCCTATACGAATGCCCAGAATTATTACGTGCAGGATGGCAAGTCCCGCTATCAGGGTGTGGAGGCATCCGCGTCGTGGCTGCTGACACGGGATCTGAACGTCAACGGGAGCCTTGCCTATCTGGATGCCCGTTACGTGAAAGCGGCAGCCGGTTACGCAGGCCACAAGCTGGAAGCCGTCGCGCCTTTTCAGGCGGCGTTCAACGCCGATTACCGGATACGGCCAGTCAAGGGGCTCAGCGTGAACGCCGGTTTCAATTTTGTCTCCCGGAACTGGCTTGATGCCGCCAACACAATCCGCCTTCCATCCTACATCGTGGGGAATGTGGGAGCCTCGTACGCCGTGAATGTCGGTGGACATCCGATGGTCTTCCGCGCGGCCGTCGAGAATATCGGGAATGTGCGCTACTGGCTGAGCCGGGGGAACCGGAATCTGTTCCCCGGTGCGCCTCGTACTGTAACGCTGAGCGCCCGCTTCGATTTATAGAAGCCGGATTCCTCGTGAAGGGTGCCGGTTCCTGATCCCACCGAACGCCCGCTCTCTTCACTGCGGAAGAGACGGGTCTGGCGCGGCTTTTATCAGGCGCTCCTCGACAGCCAGATCCGCCGACAAGGGTCGATGAAGTGGAGCGGCTGCAAACCACGATAAAACCGCGCAGGCCATTCCGTCGCAAGGCGAAATGTTCTAGGACGCTCCAAAGACCATATGGAGCGTGTCCGTTCAGTCATTGCATCGCGCTGGACCGCGCGAAGGCCTTGCGATGACCTCGCTGCTCTCCAATGGTCGACATGATGAGGCTCGTCACAGCCGGATTTTGAGCAGAAAGAGGAAGCGCGCCCATGGTGCCTCGCTACACACGACCCGCAATGCTGGCTATCTGGGCCCCCGAAAACCGTTACCGGATCTGGTTCGAAATCGAGGCTCTGGCATGTGAGGCGATGGCCGAACTGGGCGAGATTCCCAAAGAGTCAGCGCAGACCATCCGCGAGAAGGGCGACGCCGCGATGGCCGCGTTCTCACAGGCCGATCTCGATCGTATCGACGCGATCGAGGCCGAGACCCGTCACGATGTGATCGCCTTCCTGACGTGGCTCGCGGAAAAGATCGGGCCGGACAGCCGCTTCGTGCATCTCGGCATGACATCGTCCGATGTGCTCGACACCTGCCTCTCGGTCCAGCTCACACAGGCGACCGATCTTCTGCTGGCTGACCTCGATACGGTTCTGGCCGCGCTGAAGAAGCAGGCTTTCGAACACAAATACACGCTGACCATCGGCCGTAGCCACGGTATCCATGCCGAACCGACCTCGTTCGGTCTCAAGATGGCCGGTCATTACGCCGAATTCGAGCGCAACAGGACGCGTCTTGTGACGGCTCGCGCCGAGATCGCCACCTGCGCCATCTCCGGTGCTGTCGGCACGTTCGCGCATCTCGATCCGCGTGTTGAAGCCTATGTCGCCGACAAGCTGGGCCTTCAGGCGGAGCCGGTTTCCACGCAGGTCATTCCCCGCGACCGTCATGCAGCCTATTTCTGCGCACTGGGCGTCATCGCCAGCGGGATCGAACGTCTGGCGACGGAAGTGCGCCATCTCCAGCGTTCGGAAGTACGCGAGGCGGAAGAGTTCTTCCACAAGGGTCAGAAGGGCTCCTCCGCGATGCCGCACAAGCGGAATCCGGTCCTGTCCGAGAACCTGACAGGTCTGGCGCGTCTGGTGCGTGCCGCTGTCATCCCCGCGCTTGAGAATGTGGCGCTGTGGCATGAACGCGACATCAGCCACTCCTCGGTCGAGCGCAACATCTGCCCGGATGCGACGATCGGCCTCGACTTCGCGCTGGCCCGTCTGGCGGGCATGATGGACAAGCTGCTGGTCTATCCGGACCAGATGGCCGCTAACATTGAAAGCCTTGGTGGTGTCGTGCATTCCGGCGAGGTGCTGCTGGCTCTGGCCCGTGCGGGCGTGCTGCGTGAGGACGCCTACCGTATTGTGCAGCGTTGCGCGATGGAGACATGGACCAAGCTCGGTAAGCCGGACTTCAGGACCTTCCGCGAGAATCTGGACGCTGATCCGGAAATCGCCGGACGGATCGCGCCGGAAGTGCTGGATGCCGCCATGGACAGCCGCTCTCATCTGAAAGCCGTTGATGAGCGTTACAAACTGATCTTCGGCGAAGCGGGTCCGCAGGCCTGATTGATCCTGAACCGTCTTTCTGTAAAGGCGGTTCAGGCTTTTGGTGGTGCGTGATTGTGGACGATCTCGGATGAATCTGATCGAACAGCGTCGGCATATGCTGACAGGTTCCTGTTACAATGATCTGACGCCTGAGCTGGTTGAGGCACGAGCGCGTGCCGTTCGTCTCTCGGATTGTTATAACGACAGTCTTGGTCGTCCGCAGGATGAGCGTGAGCAACTGCTGCGAACGCTCCTGCATCATGTGGGCAATGGAGCTCATTTCGAGCCGCGTTTCCGGTGCGAGTTCGGCTTCAATATTTCCATCGGTGAAAAATTCTACGCCAATTTCGACTGCATCATTCTTGATGCCGCGACGGTGTCCATCGGGGACAATGTGCTGTTTGGCCCTCGGGTTGGTATCTACACGGCCAATCACGCGATTGATCCGGAGGAGCGCGCCGCCGGGGCCTGTTACGCCCGGTCCGTGGTGATCGGCAACCGTGTCTGGATCGGGGCCGGTGTCCACATCAATCAGGGCGTCACGATCGGCGATAACAGCGTTATCGGGTCGGGGAGTGTTGTGACGAAGGATATTCCGCCCAACGTCATCGCGGCGGGTGTGCCGTGTCGGGTCATACGGCCCATCACTGTGGACGATCGAACCGGTTTTTTGACTTTTTAAGCCGATTCTGTGCCGTTTCGACCGGCTTTCGGTGTAAAATAACATGCATAAAATATACATTTTAAATTCTGGCGCGGTTCCTCAGGACGGGGACGGGCGCGTTTATCCAACCGGGCTGTATCATCTCGCTTAGAAGGCTGCTAAGAGGCAGCCGCAGGAGGCCTGTATCGGGCCGGAAAACTGCGGGTGGGTCTGTTCCAGTCTTCCCGCAAGCCGAAAGTGAGCAAAGACGATCATGGCCCGCCGCCGCCAGCTGTATGAAGGTAAAGCCAAAATCCTGTTTGAAGGTCCGGAGCCCGGAACCCTCGTGCAGTATTTCAAGGACGACGCCACGGCAGGAAATGGCGCGAAACATGGCATCATCACCGGCAAGGGTGTGCTGAACAACCGCATCAGCGAATATATCATGATGCGGTTGCAGGAGATCGGCATCCCGACACACTTCATCCGCCGGATCAACATGCGGGAGCAGTTGATCCGTGAAGTGGAGATCATTCCGCTGGAGATCGTGATCCGCAATATCGCTGCGGGCAGCATCGCCAAGCGTCTGGGAATTCCTGAAGGCACCCGCCTGCCGCGCGCCATCGTCGAATATTACTACAAGAATGATTCCCTCAATGACCCGATGGTCGCCGAGGAACATATCACCGCGTTCGGCTGGGCCGGTCCGCACGATATGGATGATATGGTCTCCATGTCGCTGCGGGTGAATGATTTCCTGACCGGCCTGTTCGCGGGTGTCGGGATTTCGCTGGTCGATTTCAAGCTGGAGTTCGGACGTGTCTGGGAGAACGAGGAGATGCGCATCATCCTCGCGGATGAAATCTCTCCCGATAACTGCCGTCTGTGGGACTCCAAGACGAATGAGAAGCTCGACAAGGACCGTTTCCGTCGGGATATGGGTCAGGTCGAGGAAGCCTATCAGGAGGTCGCCCGTCGTCTCGGCATTCTGCCCGAGGCTGGCAATGGCGATCTCAAAGGTTCTGAAACAATGCAGTAAGCACGCCGTTCAGGGTGTGTTTGAAAGAGTAAGGCCGGAAGGCCGGAGGGCGGTATGAAGGTTCGCGTGACTGTTTCTCTGAAAGAGGGTGTGCTTGACCCGCAGGGGAAGGCCATTGGCCACGCCCTTCATGTTCTGGAATTCCCGGAAGTGAAGGAAGTCCGGGTCGGTAAAGTGATCGAGCTGGACGTCGATGGCTCGGACGCCGCACAGGTCGAGGCGCGCGCCACCGAGATGGCGAAGCAGCTTCTCGCCAATGAAGTGATCGAGGACTTTGCAGTGGAGGTGGTGAAATGAACCGTTTTTCCGCGTTTTCGACTGTCCTTCTTCTGGCATCCGGTCTGTTCGCCGCTGATGCCGCCATGGCGCAGCGCGTCTCGCCGATGACGTCCGGCAATTTCGGCCGCATCTGCACGCGCCCTGCTGGCGCTTCCGTGTGTGACGCCTATATTTCCGGCGTTGCGGACGCAGGCGCTCTGGCAAAGATCAATGACCGTAACGAGGGCGACCCGAACGCTCCTGCGGGGTTCTGTGTTCCGGCGACAGAAACGAGCGCCACCATGCGCGGCAAGGTCATCACCTGGCTGAAGGCGCACAAGGACGTTCTGCAGAAACCTGTTGGTGAAGGCGTCTTTGCCGCGCTGCATGATTCCTACCCCTGCGCTGCCTCCTCCAAGCCTGCGGAACAGAAGAAATGAAAGCCGGTATCGTCGTTTTTCCGGGGACCAACCGGGAGCGCGATATGGCGATCGCCCTGAAGGCGGTGACCGGTCACGCTCCGAAAATCCTCTGGCACCGGGACACCGGGCTTCCCGAGCTTGATCTCGTCGTACTGCCCGGCGGCTTCAGCTATGGCGATTATCTTCGCTGTGGCGCGATGGCCGCGCATTCACCGATCATGCGGGAAATCCGTGCATTTGCCGAAAAGGGTGGTCACATTCTGGGCGTCTGCAACGGCTTCCAGATCCTGACGGAAACCGGCCTGCTGCCCGGTGCGCTGCTGAAGAATGCTGGTTTGCGCTTCCTGTCGCAGGACTGTCATCTCCGCGTCGAGAACGCCGAAACGCCGTTCACGTCCCGCTGGAAGAAAGGCGACGTGTTCCGCACGCCGCTCGCCCACGGTGACGGCAACTATGTCGCGGATGCCGAGACGCTGAAGGCGCTTCAGGGCGAAAATCGCGTGGCGTTCCGTTATGCCGCGCCGAACGGCAAGGTGGACGCGGCTGACCGCGACTGCAACCCGAACGGCAGCCTCGACGCCATCGCTGGTATCCTGAGCCCCAATTCCCGCATCTGCGGTATGATGCCGCATCCGGAAGACCTCGTTGATCCGCTGATGGGCGGTGAAGACGGCAAGCCCCTGTTCGACAGTCTGGTGGAGGCGCTGGTCCGATGAGCAGCAAGCAGAAAGCGGTCAACGCCGATCTGGCGCGTGAATTCGGCCTGTCGGCTGAGGAATATGATCGCGTCCTCGCCATCATGGGCCGTACGCCGAGTTTCACGGAGTTGGGTGTGTTCTCGGTCATGTGGTCCGAGCACTGTTCCTACAAGTCATCCCGCAAGTGGCTGCGGACCCTGCCGACCACAGCGCCGTGGGTCATTCACGGTCCCGGCGAGAACGCCGGTGTGGTCGATATCGGACAGGGACTGGCCGCCATCTTCAAGATGGAAAGTCACAACCACCCGTCCTTCATCGAGCCCTATCAGGGCGCGGCGACGGGTGTGGGCGGCATCCTGCGTGATGTGTTCACCATGGGCGCGCGTCCGGTCGCCAACCTGAACGCCCTGCGTTTCGGTTCGCCGGAAACACCCCGCACACGTCAGATCGTGGACGGTGTGGTGCGCGGTATCGGTGGGTATGGCAACTGCGTCGGCGTGCCGACGGTGGGCGGCGAAGTGAACTTCCACCCGGCCTATGACGGCAACCCGCTGGTCAACGCCATGACGGTCGGCGTCGCCCGTCAGGACAGAATATTTCTGTCGGCTGCGGCGGGTATCGGCAATCCGGTGGTCTATGTCGGTTCCAAGACGGGCCGCGACGGTATCCATGGCGCGACCATGTCCTCCGCCGAGTTCGACGAGAACGCTCTGGCCAAGCGCCCGACCGTGCAGGTCGGCGACCCGTTCGTCGAGAAGCTGCTGATCGAGGCATGTCTTGAACTGATGGCGACCGATGCGATCGTCGCCATTCAGGATATGGGCGCTGCCGGTCTGACCTCCTCGTCTGTCGAAATGGCAGGCAAGGGTGGGGTCGGCATCGACCTCGACCTCGACGCCGTGCCGCAGCGTGAGCCGAACATGACGGCCTATGAGATGATGCTCTCCGAGAGTCAGGAGCGCATGCTCATCGTCATCAAACCGGAACGTACAGAGGTCGCCCGTGCGATCTTCGAGAAGTGGGAACTGGATTTCGCGGTCATCGGTCATCTGACCGACACCGGCAACATCGTCGTGCGCCACAAGGGACAGGTCGAAGCCGAGATTCCGCTGGACCCGCTGGCGGAGCAGGCGCCGGTCTACGATCGTCCGACCGCGCCTCTGCCCGCACCGGAGCCGGTTGGTGACATCCATGATCCGCTTGGTCTGGAGCAGACGCTCATCCGTCTGGTCGGCTGTCCGGATCTCGCATCCCGCGCCTGGATCTGGAACCAGTATGACAGCACGGTCGGCGGTCAGACCGTACGCCGTCCGGGTGGGGCGGATGCCGCTATCGTCAAGATCGAGGACACGTCCATTGGTCTGGCGCTGACCACGGACTGCACGCCGCGTTACTGCCGCGCCAACCCGAAGAAGGGTGGCGCGCAGGCGGTGGCCGAGGCATGGCGTAACATCACGGCGACCGGCGCGCGTCCGCTGGCCGTGACGGACAACCTGAACTTCGGTAACCCCGAGAAGCCCGAGATCATGGCGCAGTTCGTCGGCGCTATCGAAGGTATCGGTGACGCCTGCCGTGCGCTCGACTTCCCGATCGTGAGCGGTAACGTCTCGCTCTACAACGAGACCCGCAATCCGGACGGCACCACTTCGGCCATCCTGCCGACCCCGGCTCTCGGTGGTCTGGGTGTTCTGGATGACGTCACGAAAAACGTCGGTCTCGGCATGCCTGAGAATGGCACGCTGATTCTCGTCGGTGAGACGAAAGGCCATCTCGGCCAGTCGCTCTGGCTGCGCGAGATTCTCGGTCGCGAAACGGGTGACGCGCCGGATGTTGATCTGACTGCCGAGCGTCGCAACGGCGACTTCGTGCGTGAGCAGATCCAGTCGGGCGCCGTGAAAGCCTGTCATGACGTGGCGGATGGTGGCATCCTGATCACCGTCGCCGAGATGGTCATGGCGACCGGCAACGGCTGCACGCTTGAGCCGGCCCAGTCCGGCATGCGTCCGGAAGCGTTCTGGTTCGGCGAGGATCAGTCGCGCTATCTGGTGGCGGTCGAAGGGGACGGCGTGGCGTTCCTGTCAGCAGCGGAAAAGGCTGGCGTTCCGGCGCGTGTGGCGGCAACCATTGGTGGTGAGGGGCTGACGCTTCCCAGTGGGGCCGTTGTTTCAGCGGCCCGCCTGACGGTTGCGAACAGCGCGTTTTTCCCGAACCTGATGGAGCGCTGAGAGGCGGTCCAGACTACCGGATCAAGGAGAACGGTCATGGCCATGAGTGCATCGGATATCGAGGCTTACATCCTCAAAGCCTTTCCTGACGCAAAAGTGACGATCGATGATCTGGCGGGTGACGGCGATCATTATGCCTGCACTGTCGTCAGTGAAGCCTTTCGTGGATTACCGCGCGTGAAACAGCACAAACTGGTTTATAATGCGCTTGAAGGGCACATGGGCGGCACGCTTCATGCGCTTGCCGTGAAAACGGCGGTGCCGTAAGGCCCCTATAGAGTTCTGACGGAAATCCTTTTGTTGAGGGGCGTTGCTGACAGCCCCGGGACGAACACTCTGGAGTTACACAGATGTCTACACCTGCTGGACAGCGTATTCAGGCGCTGATTGAAGAAAACCCCGTCATGCTGTTCATGAAGGGCACCCCGGATTTCCCGCAGTGCGGTTTCTCTGCCCGCGTTGTGCAGGTCCTCAACCATCTCGGTGTGCCGTTCAAGGGCGAAAATGTTCTGGCCGATCCTGAACTGCGCGAAGGCATCAAGATTTTCTCCGACTGGCCCACGATCCCGCAGCTTTACGTCAAGGGCGAGTTCATTGGCGGATGCGACATCGTGATGGAAATGGCCCAGTCCGGTGAGTTGCAGACTCTTCTGAAGGAAAATGGAATCGCCAGCGCCGCGGCCTGACGCTTTCCGCCTGCAATATCGTGTCGCCATGATATTGCAGGATTCCGTTTCTGATTTGTTCTTTTTTCCCAGTATATATCCTTCGCACATTCGGCGAATGGTAGAAATGAAATAGTAATTTAGAGCGATTAGGCCCATTCTGCGGGTTGTGAGTGTCACCTAATGACGTATACTCGCATGGAGAAACGAAATCCGGGGATGGAAATGATCAGAACAGTACTGCGGAAGCTGACGATTATCACGGCAGGAATTTCTGCGGTTGTCGCGGTCGTCCATGCAAACCCGGCGCATGCCGAACGGATCATTTCCGATTACGAGGCCAGCAAGCTGACCCTTGAGTCACTGACCGCCGTGCCTGTCTATCATCCTGTTGTGCATCACGCTGCCGCCCATCATTACGCCGTAGCGACGGCTGGCCGTCATACCGTGGTCGCTTCCCGCGCACAGTCTTCCCATCCGATGGTGCATCTGGTTTCTTTTCACGTCGCGAAGAAAGCGACCCATGCCGTGCATTCGCGCAGCCGCACCTGAGTTTCCCCGCCTTGGTGTGAAAGTTGAAAGCCGCCTGACTCTGTCCGGTGGCTTTTTTTCTGGCTGAATCTCCGTTCAGCTCTGCCAGAACGCACTCCGAATCCGGCGCGGAACACCCGTCCCATCCACAAGGATGACGTCGAACACCACCGTCTCGTAGATCCATTCAGGATGTGTGGCCAGCAGAACCTCCGCTGCGTCCATGATCCGGGAACGCTGCCTTTCGCTGATGGATTCCGCAGCGTGGGAATATGTCGCCCGTTTCTTGACTTCGATGAAGCTCAGCTCTCCGGCTTTCAGGGCCACGAGATCGATTTCTCCCAGAGGCGTTCGTGCCCGACGCAGGAGAATGCGCCATCCATGAGATACCAGCGCCTGCTCGGCGATAAATTCGGCCTTTACGCCCTGTTGCCATGCTGTAAGGCCGCGTTCCGGGCGTCGTGTCATGGAGATATGTTTTTGCATTATCCAGAGTGTCTTCCATTAAGGTAAGAATTTTCTGAACGAACGGACAGGGAGGCGTGAAGCTGACGGATATTGCGTCATTGCTGCTCAATGGAGCCCTGATCAGTCATAGCGCCGTAGCCACACTGGCGGCCGGGCATATTCTGCTGACAAAACGGGACACTTCGGCGGCGATCGGCTGGATTGGGACTGTTTTTGTCATCCCGTTTTTCGGCGTGTGTCTGTATCTGCTGTTCGGCATCAATCGTGTCCACCGTCTGGCGCGGAAGCTTGTGCGTGACCGCAATCCGCAGGAGAGCGGGGCGGGAGCGGCGACCCGGTGGAGCCGGACGGTGACAGGCGCTTTCAGACCACTTTCCCGCATGGTCGGACGGATAACCGGACGCTCCCTGCTGGGTGGCAACCATCTCGAAATCCTGATTGATGGGGACAATGCCTATCCTGTCATACTGGAGGCGATCCGGCAGGCGCAGCACAGCGTCATGTTGTCATCCTATATTTTCCGGTACGATCAGACCGGAAAAACCTTCGTCTCGGCACTGACCGAGGCGCACCAGCGCGGCGTTGCCGTGCGTGTTCTGCTCGATGGCGTTGGTGCGGGCTATTTCGCATGTCGCGCAGCGAAAACGTTACGTAACGTCGGGGTGCCGTGCGAGCGGTTTCTGCACTCCATGCTGCCTTGGCGTATGCCGTTCATCAACCTGCGGAATCACAGGAAAATCCTCGTCGTTGACGGGGCCACCGGCTTTATCGGCGGACTCAATATCGGCGATGAAAACTGTAATGTGACCGCTCTCAGGAAGCGTGTCGGTGACATGCATTTCCGTGTGCGCGGCCCGGTCGTCAGACAGTTGGCCGAGGCATTCGCATGGGACTGGTCTTTCGCCTGCGGGGAAGAACTCGCGGGGGAGATCTGGTTCCCCCCTCTTGCCGAGGAGGGGGAGGAACTTCTCCGTGTCGTGACTGCCGGACCGGACACGGATCTCGAAAAAATTGAATATACCGCCCTGCAGGCCATCACGCTGGCCCGCCACAGCGTAAGGCTGATGACACCCTATTTTCTGCCCGGCACACGTCTTCAGGCTGAACTGGCTCTGGCCGCACTGCGTGGTGTGCAGGTGGATGTGGTCATTCCCGGTCGCAGCAATCATCGTGTCATGGACTGGGCCTGTCGCGCTGACATTCACCCTCTGCTGGACGCTGGCTGCCGTGTGTGGCTGAGCGGACCACCATTCAACCATGCCAAGCTGATGGTGGTTGATCGGGAATGGGCTTTCGTCGGCAGTTCGAACCTTGACGCCCGAAGTCTGCGGCTCAACTTTGAGATCAACGTGGAAAGCTACCGGGCCGCGTTTGCGGAGCAGATTGATGATTTCATAGACAGTCATCGGAAAGGGCGACTGACTCACCATGATCTTGATGAGCGATTTCTGGTGGTCAAGCTCCGCGACGCCGCGATGAGGCTGTTCTCGCCTTATCTCTGAGGGAGCGCCTGAAACCGCTGGAGCGAACCACTGGCGCGATCATCGGTGCGGTCGTTGAACTGGCATGTCAAACAGCGTAGGAAAACGCCAGAAATGACGGGGATCGGGTCTGGGATGGCGCAGACAGACGCTCTGTCGGACAGATAAACAGAAGTGTGGTGTGGTGATGACTTCCTCTCCCTTGCGCGTCGGGATTGCGGGCCTCTCAGGGCGGATGGGGCAGGGACTGGTGCGGAGCGCGCTCGATGCGGGGTGCGCTGTGGTCGGAGGCACCTGCCGTGATCCGCAGGCGAGTTCCCTGACCATGTCCGAACTGACCAGAGATGGTTCGATCGCGCTCTGTGCGGATATGACCCGGCTCGCAGAAATCTCGGATGTGGTGATCGATTTCACGCATGTCTCGTCAGTGATCGGTCACGCTGAAACGTTGAAGAACGTGGGCGTCGCATGGGTTCTCGGCACGACCGGGCTCTCGGAGAGCGACCAGCGCGCGGTGGATGCTGCGGCTCAGTTGATCCCTGTTGTGCAGGCGGCGAATTTTTCGGCTGGTGTCACGCTGATGCTTCGGCTGGCCCGGGAAATGGGCATGGCGCTTTCGGCTGAACGGTTCGACGCCGAGATTGTCGAGATGCACCATCGCCAGAAGGTCGATGCGCCTTCGGGCACGGCGCTGGCCATTGGTGAGGCGGTTGCCCAGGGACGCGACGTGAAGCTGTCCGATGTGCGGGCGCCGGTGCGGGAGGGGCAGTGTGGTGCGCGCAAGACGGGCGAAATCGGCTTTGCTGCATTGCGCGGAGGACAGATCGTCGGCGAGCATGAACTGCTGTTCACGTCCGCCACGGAGCAGATCACCCTCGGTCATCGTGCTTTCGATCGCCGTGTTTTTGCCGATGGCGCGGTGCAGGCCGCTGAATGGGTGAGCGGCAAAATAGCAGGCCTTTACAATATGGAAGACGTGCTCGGGCTCACCTGAGGCGACCGGCGGATATGTGACAGATCGGTATAGTCGGGGTCTTGCAACTTGACCCCGCCGCCGTCATCCGCCAAACGACAGAACTCTCAATACCGAGAACTTCGCAAAACGCGAATGTTTCATCTTACAGCGAGGCAGTCAGCGCAATCATGCTCAAGCAAGGCGAGTTCCTGTTTACCTCGGAATCGGTGTCCGAAGGCCATCCCGACAAAGTGGCGGACCGGATCAGCGACACGGTTCTGGATGCTTATCTGACAGCAGATCCGGAAGCGCGCGTTGCCTGCGAAACGCTGGTGACAACCAACCGCGTCGTCCTCGCCGGTGAGGTCCGTGGTCCGGCGTCCGTCACGTCGGAAAGTCTGATCGAAGCGGCCCGTGAAGCCATCCGTGACATCGGCTACGATCAGGCAGGTTTCTCCTGGAAGAACGCCGAGATCAGCAACTACCTGCACGCGCAGTCCGCTGACATCGCTGTCGGCGTCGATAGCGCGGGCGAGAAGGACGAGGGTGCTGGCGATCAGGGCATCATGTTCGGTTTCGCGACCAACGAGACCGAGACGCTGATGCCGGCGCCGCTCTACTACTCCCACAAGATTCTCAAGACGATGCGTGATCTGCGTCGCGCTGGCGATCCGCGTGCGGCAGGTCTCCAGCCGGACGCCAAGAGTCAGGTGACCCTGCGCTACCTCAACGGCAAGCCGGTCGAGGCCACCTCCGTCGTCATCTCGACGCAGCATGACGAGGGCATGGACCAGAACGTCATCCGCAACGAGCTGCGCGCCATCGTCAAGGACGTGCTGCCGGAAGGCTGGATGCCGGCTGACAAGGAATTCTACGTCAACCCGACAGGCATCTTCGTGATCGGTGGTCCGGACGGCGACGCCGGTCTGACAGGCCGCAAGATCATCGTCGACACGTATGGCGGCGCGGCGCCTCATGGCGGCGGCGCGTTCTCCGGCAAGGATCCGACAAAGGTTGACCGTTCCGCAGCCTACGCCGCCCGCTATCTGGCGAAGAACGTTGTGGCCGCCGGTCTCGCGGACCGCTGCACGCTTCAGCTGTCCTACGCCATCGGCGTGTCGCATCCTCTGTCCGTCTATGTCGATTTCGACGGCACAGGCAAGGATATCGATGAAGCCAAGCTGGTGAAGGTTCTGCGCGAGGTGATGAACCTTTCTCCGCGCGGCATCCGTCAGCACCTGCGTCTGAACCGTCCGATCTACACCGAAACGTCTGCTTACGGTCACTTCGGTCGCACGCCTGACGAGGCCCGTGACACGTTCCCCTGGGAGCGTACGGACCTTGTCGACGCGCTGCGTAACGCGTTCAACCGCTAAGGCAGCTTATGAGCACGGTGGAAGAGAAAGGTGGCGCGGTTGCTCCGCATGAGAGTGAGGAGAAAAGCGCTTCCGCTCTGAAGCCACCGGCTCAGCGTCTCTACGGGCGTCAGCGCGGCCATCCGCTGCGTGACCGCCAGCAGCGCCTGATGGACGAGGCGCTGCCCCGGATACGGTTTCCGGAAGACAAGGCCTCTGATCCGAAAGCGGCTTTCAACACCCGACCCGAACAGGTCTGGCTGGAAGTCGGTTTTGGTGGGGGAGAGCATGTTCTCTCCCAGATCGAGATGCATCCTTCCGTTGGCTACATCGCCTCGGAAGTGTTTGAGAACGGCCTCTGCTCGCTTCTCGCGCCACTGTTTCCGTCACGTGAGGAAGCAACTTCTCCCCTGCCGCCGCTTCTGCGTCTGTGGAACGATGATGCGCGTCTGTTGCTCCAGAATCTGCCGGAAGCCTCGCTCGATCGCATGTTTCTGATGTTTCCGGACCCTTGGCCGAAAAAGCGTCATGCCAAGCGTCGCTTCGTTCATCCCGGCAATCTGCCGTTTGTGGCCCGTGCGCTGAAGCCGGGCGCCATCTGGCGCGTGGCAAGTGATGATCCGACCTATCAGGCGTGGGTCGAAGAGGTCATGGGCAAGCAGGATTTCTTCGAAACGGCTCCTCCTGCGCTTGAGCGTCCGGAAGGCTGGCCTCCGACGCGCTATGAGGCGAAGGCGATCCGGGCCGGACGTCAGCCGATGTACTGGACGTTTGTGCGGAAGTAGCGTCCCGGAAGGGCTTTCGAGGTTACGCTGGCACAGTCTGAAGCAGTGAAAGTGGTGGATGCCGTCCTCTTTTCAGAGGGGCGGCGTTCTATGAAGCTTTTTGGAAAAAGCTTCACCAAAAACTTCTTTTGATGACTATCACAGGTCCAGAGATGGGGAAGTGACTCACTCACGCAATATCTTGGCGTTTGTCGAAATAACAATTGGCGGTTTTTGCCAATAGACGCCCGGAAATTATTGATCTCATGACAATGGTCGGACTGTTCCACACGTTGTTTGTCGGAACAGTCAATCTGGGCTGCCATTACAGCTCTTCCAGCGTTAGAAGCTCGACCAGCTTCCAAATACCAGATGAACAGCGTTGTCTCTGTCGTGGAGTGGCGCAAAACCTGGCCACCCACGTCGTATATGCCTGTCAGTGCGTTTCAGCGGACTTGATCACATCATAGCCCGCTGAGCCCGGCGGTGGCCCCGGTGGCGGCAGATCGTCCGCCGTCACGGAAAGCAGTTGCTGTGCGTCCGGCCCGATCTGATGCACGTTGATGGCTGTTCCATAAACACCGGTGGCGCCCGGCCCGGCTGCATACAGCATGGCGCCCGGCTTCAGCCATGCCGCAATCTTTGAGGCGTCACGGGTCGGAACCCGGATGACCGTGTGATCCTTCAGAATGGCTCCGACCAGCACGCCCTGAATATTGTAAAGCGGATAGGAAATCTCGCCATGCACAACGATGTCGGCGCCAGCAACCATTTCAGGAGAATGCTGAGGCATGGCGATGCCGACATCTTCTGCCCGGCTGCCGCGCGGCCCACTGAGCGAAAAGGCATGAATGATGGGAAGGGTCTTACCCTTCAGGCCGGTGCCGGTCAGCTTATCGCCCGGCTTGACGATTTTCGGGAGATCCCAGGACAGGTCCTGCGAAACAATGACCTGCGTGCCGTCAGAAAGCAGCAGACCGGTCACACCGCCGCCAGCCGAGGGGATATACTGTGACACCGTCCCGCTGAAGGCGGGGAGCACTGACAGGTCATAGACGGAAACAGGTCCATTTCCGGCTGATGATGAGGCTGCCAGAACGGGAGAAGCGCTGAGCGCTACGGCGGAACCGACGGCGATGACAGCAAGACAAAACAGGTGGCGCATGGCTGGTCCAATCGTTCACTGGCTGTTTGCTGCCAGAGAGCGAACCAGCCGGAAAAGCGCAAAACACAAGGTAGCCCGGATATCGCCACGAGTGACGTATCCGGACAAGCCTTTCCGTATGCGGATCAGTGCCTGAAATGACGCATACCGGTCAGCACCATGGCGATTCCGGCCTTGTCGGCGGCTGCGATGACTTCATCATCACGGATGGAGCCACCCGGCTGGATCACGGCGGTAGCACCGGCGGCGACAATGGTCTCCAGCCCGTCGGCGAACGGGAAGAAGGCGTCTGACGCGGCCACGCTGCCACGGGTCAGCGGTTCGAACTGGCCGAGGGCTTTCGCGGCTTCAAGGCTTTTGCTGACAGCAATACGGGCGGAATCCACCCGGCTCATCTGGCCCGCACCCACGCCAACGGTCGCGCCATCCTTGGCGTAGACAATGGCGTTCGATTTGACGTGCTTGGCGACGCGGAAGGCGAAGATGAGGTCACGCATCTCCTCGGCGGTCGGCGCACGCTTCGTGACGACCTTCAGGGCGCTTTCCTCGATCCGGCCGTTGTCGCGTGTCTGGGCTAGGAAACCACCGGCAACGGAACGGACGATCACGCCGCCTTCGGTGGGGTTGGGCAGGGCGCCGGTCAGTAGCAGGCGGAGGTTCTTCTTGCTGGCCAGAACAGCCTGCGCCGCTTCGGTCGCGTCAGGCGCGACAATGACTTCCGTGAAAATGGAGGCGATCTTCTGGGCTGTTTCTTCGTCCAGCGTGCCGTTCAGGGCCACGATGCCACCGAAAGCCGACACCGGATCGCAACGCAGGGCGCTGTCCCATGCGGCGCTGAGGCTGGCGGCTGTCGCCACGCCACACGGATTGGCGTGCTTGACGATGACCACAGCCGGTTCCCTGAACTCGGCGACTGCTTCGAAGGCGGCGTCGGTGTCATTCAGGTTGTTGTAGGACAGGGACTTGCCCTGCACCTGACGCGCCGTAGCGACGCCCGGACGGTTGGTGCCATCCGTGTAGAAAGCCGCCTGCTGATGCGGGTTCTCGCCGTAGCGCAGGACTTCCTGACGCATGCCTGAGACGGTGAGACGCTCCGGAAAAGTCTCGCCGCGCTCCTGTGCGAACCATGTGGCGATGGCGGAGTCGTAGGCTGAGGTGCGGGCATAGGCCGCGCCAGCCAGAGCACGGCGGGCTTCCAGAGTGGTGCCACCCGCCTGAAGCGCTTCGATGATGGCGCCATACTGATCGGGGCTGGTCAGCACGGCGACGTGGCCGTGGTTCTTGGCGGCGGCGCGGATCAGGGCAGGGCCGCCGATGTCGATATTCTCGATGCAGTCGTCTGTGGCTGCGCCGGACGCGACGGTTGCCTCAAACGGATAGAGATTGACGGCGACCAGATCGATCGGCGCGATCTTGTGCTCTTTCATCTGGGCGACATGAGTCGGGAGGTCACGACGACCGAGGATGCCGCCGTGAATCTGCGGAACCAGCGTCTTGACGCGACCGTCGAGAATCTCGGGAAAACCGGTATGGTCGGAAACTTCGACGACCGGCAGTCCAGCGTCACGCAGGGCCTTCGCTGAGCCACCGGTGGACAGGAGTTCTGCGCCCTGAGCGGCAAGGGCGCGACCCAGCTCGATCAGTCCCGTCTTGTCGGAGACTGAGAGAAGGGCGCGCTTTACAGGCAACAGGCTGGTCTGGCTCATCGAAGTCGGGTCTTTCGCGAAGGAGTCCATCAAAAACGGCGGTCTGGCGTCGTTGGCGGCGTGCTTAGTCAAATGGTTGCGATGAAGCAACCGTAACGGCAAAAAGTCCGGGAATGATCCGGACGGAAAACAGGCTGATTTTCCCGGTCTGCTGATCAGAACAAAGGCGCAGCCTGCTTCTGCAATGCTGCGCCTCGGTTGTTCATTTTCCGCGGGCTGTGAAGTTTTCCAGCCAGTGGATGGTGTATTCGCCCTTCTGGAATTCCGGATCCGCAAGGATACGGCGATGCAGGGGAACGACTGTGCTGACGCCTTCGACCACCAGTTCATCCAGCGCCCGGCTCATGCGGGCGATGGCGGCGGCGCGTGTCGGGGCATGGACGATCAGCTTGGCGATCATGCTGTCGTAGTAGGGGGGGACGCGGTAACCGGCATAAACGGCGCTGTCGATCCGTACGCCGAGTCCGCCGGGCGGATGATAGACCGTCACGGTTCCCGGACTTGGGATGAACGTGTCGGGGTCTTCCGCATTGATACGGCACTCGATCGCATGGCCCGAGAAGGTGATGTCCTTCTGGCCGTAGCCAAGCGGTTCGCCAGCGGCGATGCGGATCTGCTCGCGGACGAGATCGACGTCACAGACCATTTCCGTCACCGGATGTTCGACCTGGAGACGGGTGTTCATCTCGATGAAGCAGAACTGTCCGTCCTGATACAGGAATTCCAGCGTGCCCGCATTGCGGTAGCCCATCTTCGCGAGGGCTTCCGTCGCCGTCGCGCCGATGGCGTCACGTTCCTCCGCTGTCAGGGCAGGGGAGCCTGCCTCTTCCAGCAGCTTCTGGTGACGACGCTGGAGCGAGCAGTCACGTTCGCCGAAATGCACCACGTTGCCGTGTGTGTCGCCCAGAATCTGCAATTCGATATGGCGCGGCTTGTCGAGATATTTTTCGAGATAGACCGCGTCATTGCCGAAGGCGGCGAGGGCTTCCGTGCGCGCGACGCTCCACGCCTCGGGCAGTTCCTCACGGGTATGGGCCACTTTCATGCCGCGACCACCGCCACCGGCGGCGGCCTTGATCAGCACGGGATAGCCGACACGGTCAGCAACCTCGTAGGCCTCCTCGATATTGAGGAGTTCACCGTCGGAGCCGGGAACCAGAGGAACGCCCAGCGCCTCCATCGTGGTCTTGGCGCTGATCTTGTCGCCCATGGTGCGGATATGCTCGGCGGTCGGGCCGATGAAGGCCAGTCCGTGCGCCTCGACCGTCTCGGCGAAGTCGGCGTTTTCCGACAGGAAGCCGTAGCCGGGATGGATGGCTTCCGCGCCCGTGATCGTGGCGGCCGACAGGATCGCCGCCACGTTCAGGTAGGAGTCGCGGGCCGCAGGCGGTCCGATGCAGACCGCCTCGTCAGCGAGGCGGACATGCATGGCTTCCGCGTCTGCGGTCGAGTGAACGGCGACCGTGCGGATGCCCATTTCCCGGCAGGCGCGCAGGACGCGGAGTGCGATTTCGCCGCGATTGGCGATGAGGATTTTGGAAAACATTATTCAATAATGACGAGAGGCTGGCCGAACTCGACAGGATCGCCGGAAGCGATAAGGACTTGCGTCACGGTGCCGGCCTTGGGCGCCTTGATCTGGTTGAAGGTCTTCATCGCCTCGATCAGCATCAGGGTCTGACCCGCAGTGACGGTCTGACCTGCCGTGACGAACGGCGGAGAGGATGGGTCGGGGCTGAGATAGGCGACGCCGACCATCGGGCTGTTGACCGCGCCCGGATGCTTGGACAGGTCGGCGGGAGCGGCGGCAACCGGAGTGGCGGCGGGAGCCGGTGTCTGGACGACAGGGGCGGCCACCTGAACCGGAGCTGCGGCGACCGGAGCCGCGGCGCGAACAACGCGGATGCGGCTGTCCTTTTCAGCGACCTCGATCTCGGTCAGTCCGGTGTCCGTCAGGATATCGGCGAGTGCCCGTATGGCATCTGCGTCTACGAGCAGTCGGCTCATTGTGTTTCCTCGTTCAAAAGAATGTCGGTCATTGCCTGAAGTGCGAGTGCGTAGCCCTGCACACCCAGACCGCAGATGACGCCCACCGCAGCGCGCGAAACATAGGAATGATGTCTGAATGGCTCACGACGATGGATATTGGAGATATGGACTTCGATCACAGGCAGATCGACGGCCAGCAGCGCATCCAGCAGGGCGATGGACGTGTGTGTGTAGCCTGCCGGATTGATGATGATGCCCTGCGCCCGCCCCCGACATTCCTGTACCCAGGAAATCAGCTCGCCTTCACCGTTGGTCTGCCGGAAATCGATACCGACATCCAGTCTTTCCGCGTGCTGCGCGCAGAGCTGTTCGACATCGTCGAGCGTTGTTCTGCCGTAGACCTCCGGCTGGCGGAGGCCGAGCATGTTCAGGTTGGGACCGTTGAGAACGGAGATGAGGGGACGTTCCATAACTGCGCGCCGTTAGCACGCCCATTCCTTAACTCCAAGAGTCGGGCGTTCATTTTTTGCAGGATATGTTTCGCTATGTAATTTCTTTATGGAAAATAAATGGCGGAATATTGGTGTAAATTAAGCGCTCTTGGTTTTGTCTTGAAAATTACTGAAATAACATACTGTAATTGCGCTTGTTTTGTAGAAGTAAAAATTTTTGAAAGGATGGTGCGTGTCACATTGTGATTGTTGCGACTATAACCACTCAACCGCCTGATCTGTCTGTCAGGGTTGAATTTCTCCGAAAAATCGGTTTTACTGGCTGCGGTATCAACAGAGATGTGGTGAATGCGTGCTGTTTTTGCGTGAAAAAAGAAGCTCCGGGCTTTTTGCGATACTTGCGCTGTCATGGACAGTCGGGGTCGCAGACGCCAAAGCTGCCACGCAGACACATGATTCCGCTCTTTCGGCATCACCCGTTCACACAAGCTGGGCGGCGTCAGTCAGGGAGGCTCTCGCGAAGCGGGCTTCAGGAGCCGCATCGCTGGCCCACCATATCCAGCATGGCATGGCGAGCTGGTATGGCGGTCGTTTCGCCCATCATGGCACCGCCAACGGGACGCGGTTCGACCCGTCCGAGATGACGGCCGCTCATCCTTCCGCGCCGCTTGGCAGCAAGCTGCTGGTCCGCTCCGAGGAGACTGGTCGGCAGATCGTTGTGACAGTGAACGACCGTGGCCCTTTCAAGGGAGGGCGCGTGATTGATCTGTCTCATGAAGCCGCCGCCAAGCTGGGGATGCTGCGCAAAGGTGTCGCGCATGTCGAGGTTAGCCCTCTGACGGAAGAAGAGGCTCTTGAGGTGGCGCAGGCTCCCGAGTAAGTCTTTCACCTGATTATAAGCCGTATCTGTCTGGATTTTACGGCGGTCTCTGGACTGGAAGGCTGGATACGCTCAGTGCGCGTCCGGCCTTTTTTTATGGCGTTCTGATCAGATGTTCTCCGATCAGACCCTCATGATTTCCCGTGTGGTGGATTGCGCGCGCGCCTCCAGTTCGGCATTGAATTCCGCGCCCAGCAGAACGACCCACGCGCTGACAAAGAACCACATCATGATGGCGACAACGGCACCCAGGGGGCCATAGGTCGAGCCATAACTCGCAATATTGGCGACGTAATAGGAAAAGCCTGAAGCTGCGAGAATCCAGATGAAGGTCGCGGTGACCGCCCCCGGAATGACCCATCGCCATTGCGCATGATGGCCGCTTGGTCCCACACGGTAGAGCAGCATGTAGGCGAGGATGATCAGGATCGACATGATCCCAAGTCCCGCCAGACGGACGCCAAGTTCAATGGAGCCGGGCGGAGGGTCGATGCGCAGGATCACCGGCAGCAACTGAAACAGGATAGGAACGGCGACCATGATCGCCACACCAAGGCAGATTTCCAGAATGGCGGACAGTGTCAGGCCAAGCGCCAGCGCCTGAAATGCGATGAAGCTTCTTGTTTCAGTGGTGCCGTAGGCAATGTTCAGGGCCGAGAGAATGGATTTGATACCCGCAGAGGCTGACCACAGCGCGATAGATGTGGATATGATCAGATTCATGGTCAGCGAACTGTGAGGAACCGATACGAGTTCGTTGATCCTGTTCTCAATGATCGAGAAGGCCGACGGCGGCAGCAACTGCCTGATGGAATTGAGCTGTGTGGCGACGCTCTGGACGTCAAAGGCGAGCCCATAGATCGAGATCAGGGTGCTGATGGCGGGGAACAGCGCCAGAGTGCCGTAGAAGGCGCATCCTGCGGCGATCAGGGTTGTCGGACCCGCGATGAGAGACGTTATCGTTGATTTGCAGACGGCTTTCCAGTCAGCCGCGCCCAGGGCGAAAGGGGAGGAAAGGAGGTAAGGCCTGTCTGTTTTATCGGTCTGACCGGGTGTTCCGGCAAGCGGCGCCGCTTCAAGCTCGGGCTCAGGCGGAGCGTTGGACAGGGAGGAACTCATCAGATGTCGTCAGCCTCAAGCTATGTTCGGTGAATCCTGCAGCGTCTGTGCGGTGCAGGTGCGCCTTGGCGTTGAGGAGGGCGCATTGATGAAGTGTGGATGGCGAAGCCAGCCCACCAGAGTCTCAGAATTCTTCTATAAAGATTTCTGTTTCGTGAAAAACGGTTATGGCTGTCTTAAAGGAAGAGGGGGAGCATTTTCCAGCTTTTTCGATGTAACAAAAAAACTGTTGCATTCGGGGATAAAACACCCCATATGCCCCCTCACGCAGCAACGCACGTGCCACTGGCCCACTGAGGTTACGCAACGACGTCAAGCGTTCTGGCAACTGGGATCCTCCGGGATTCAGTCTTGGTCGCTGGTCCGTTAGACCGTTTCGCAACACAGCCTGCCACGGCTCCTTATCTGGCAGGCCAGCAAGGGATAGGTGCGATGACACCCAAAATCTCTCAATTTCTTGCGGAAAAGAAGCCCGCAACCCCATGCCTCGTCGTTGATGTCGATGAGGTTGAAAACCGTTATCGCGCCCTTCAGGTCGCTCTCCCGCTGGCCCGCATCTATTACGCCGTGAAAGCCAATCCGGCCGATGCGATCCTCAGCCGTCTGGTATCGCTGGGTTCCAGCTTCGACGCCGCTTCGTGGGAAGAGATCGAGATGTGCCTGAACGCAGGCGCGGACGCGGATGATATCTCTTTTGGTAATACCGTGAAAAAAGTCAGCGCCATCAAGGCGGCCTATGCTGCTGGCGTTCGTCTTTTCGTCTTTGACTGCGAGGAAGAGCTGAACAAGCTTGCCCAGCACGCACCGGGTTCGAAAGTGTATTGCCGTCTTCTGGTGGACAATTACGGCGCGGAATGGCCGCTGTCCCGCAAGTTCGGCACGACGGTCGAAAGCGCCCGCGAACTGATGCTGAAGGCCCGTGACCTTGGTCTCGACCCTTACGGCCTGTCTTTCCATGTGGGAAGCCAGCAGGTTGAGACCGGCAGCTATGAGATGGCGATCAGCCGTGTCGCGGCTCTGGTGTCCGACCTGTCCGAGGCTGGTCTCGATCTGCGGATGGTCAATCTTGGCGGCGGATTCCCCATCCGTTACCGCGAGGACGTGCCGCACATCGACGATTTCGGTGAGGCGATCTCGACAGCCATGAAAAAGCACTTCGGCAACGCGCTGCCGGAAATGCTGATCGAGCCGGGCCGGTTCATTGTCGGTGCCGCCGGTGTGGTTTCGGCTGAAGTCGTGCTGGTCAGCCAGCGTGGACGTGAAGGTGGTCCCCGTTGGGTCTATCTCGACATCGGCCGTTTTGGTGGTCTGGCCGAAACGGAAGGTGAGGCGATCCGCTACGCGATTCGCACGCCGCGTGATGGTGGTCAGGCAGGAGCTGTGGCTCTCGCTGGCCCGACCTGCGATGGCGCGGACATCATGTACGAGAAGACCCACTACGAGCTGCCGCTGGCGCTCGAATCCGGTGATCGCGTCGAGCTTCTGGGCACCGGCGCTTACGTCTCGACCTACTGCGCGACCCGTTTCAACGGCTTCGCGCCGCTGGCTGAGCATTACATCTGAGCAGGTATGGCGGGGCGGTTGTTGACGCCCCGCCATTCTCTGAAGATATGCTATGCGCATGACGCGCATTGATACATCAAAACCATTCCTGCCTGTCCGGATTGCCGTGATGACGGTGTCGGATACACGCACTCTGGAAACGGACGGGTCCGGCCAGAGTCTTGTCGATCGTCTTCAGGCCGCCGGACATGTGCTGGCAGCCCGGTCGATCGAACCCGACGACGCTGACAGGATTGTCTCGCGTCTGGAAGAATGGATCGCTGATCCCGAAATTGACGTTGTGATTACAAATGGCGGCACCGGCGTCACCGGACGCGATGTCACGCCTGAAGCGTTCGAACGTGTGATTGAAAAACGTATCGAAGGTTTTGGTGAACTGTTCCGGATGCTGTCCTATCAGAAAATAGGCACCTCCACGATCCAGTCCCGGGCGCTGGCAGGGGTGGCGAGAGGCACCTACCTGTTCGCCCTTCCGGGTTCGACTGGAGCAGTAAAGGACGGGTGGGACGATATTCTGGTTTTCCAGCTCGACAGTCGTCATATGCCCTGTAATTTTGTGGAACTTATGCCGCGTCTGCAGGAACGATAAAGGAAAAGATGATATGGCCGATGATATCAAACTCCTGATGCTTGCTGGTGACTACGTCGAAGATTACGAAATCATGGTGCCGTATCAGGCTTTGACCATGGTTGGTTACACTGTCGATGTCGTATCGCCCGGAAAGAAGAAGGGCGACAAGGTCATTACAGCCATTCATGATTTTGAAGGCGCCCAGACCTATAGCGAGAAACCCGGTCATTATTTCGAACTGACAGCAGACTTCGACAAGGTTGTTCTCGATGACTATCTCGGTCTGATTGTGCCCGGCGGACGGATGCCGGAATATCTTCGCCTCGACCAGAGGGTGCTTGATATCGTAAGGGCATTTGCAGATAGGCCTATGGCCTGTATCTGTCATGGCATCCAGATTCTGACGGCGGCCGGAATTGTCAAAGGCCGCAAGGTTTCCGCCTACCCTGCCTGTCGTCCGGAAGTGGAACTGGCCGGCGGCACCTATGTCGATCTTCCTGTGACAGAGGCTATTACGGATGGAGAGCTTGTGACCGCCCCGGCATGGCCCGCGCATCCGGCATGGCTGGCTCAATTCCTGAAGGTTCTGGGAGCAAGTGTTTCTCCGTAATCCCGGATGCAGGGGAACGGATTCATGGCGGCTCTCGAAATGAGAGCCGCCATTTTTTATGAAAGATAAGGAATTTTCCGATTTTTATCGATCTGTATGATCTTTTTCTCTTTCAGAATCTCGATCAGTGGAGTGACGTTCTGAATAGGGATATCGTTTTTAAATACTGCGCTGATCATGTTCCGGAGTTTTTCCTCTGTGCTGGGCCGATTTTTTCTTATCTTTTCTAAATGTGCGATTATTTTGTCTTCCGGGAGTTTCTCCGTAATGTCTTCGGGTTCATGATAGCCGGGAAAACTCGCAGACCGGGTGCATTGGACGCCTGTGGTCTTCAAATGGGCTATAAGAGGATCAAAGCCAGTGTCCTTTGAAATGACATGGAAGCGCGCGGTTTTATCCACACCAGAAAGTAGACCAATGTAATAGACGATATGAAAATCGAGCGCGTTATTTCCGATTGCATTTATTTTGATGTACCGGGCTCTTTTCCCAATCAATTGTAAAGATTTTGCGATATTGAAGCCAATTTTATCCTGAGTTTTTCCAGCAAAAACAAGGATATTTATATTTTCATCATTCAAGGAGGGGAGTGTTTTTGGCTGAATATTTTCATAATCGATAAAAATATAAGTCCTCGCGACTGAGGATAGTTCTGACATCCTGATCTCCTTTCCTTGAGGTCGTGATGTCAGATAAATATTAACAGCTCATTTTTTATTCCCGACCTGACACGAGATGGTGGCTCTTTGTTATCTCGGTTTCAGAATGACCTCTGCGCGGATGGTGGCGCTCACCGTCTGGTCTTCCGAGCGCATGGTCGGCGCAGCCATTGCGGCGCGCGCCATGAAGGCGACCGGTCGAACCATCAGTGATTCATCCACCGAGATCGAGGCGATTGAAGAGACTTTCAGGCCAAGATCACCGGCAATGTCGTTCGAGCGGTTGCGCATATCCTCGACAGCCTTTTTTTCAGCCTGCCGATGCAGTTCTTTCTGATGTTCGGGAGACAGGGACCATGATACGCCTTCCAGCAGCAGTCCGCTCGCCTGAAGCTTGCCGACCAGGTCCAGAAGCGCAGAAGCATCTTTCGCCTTGATCTGGATCGTCTGTCGGGCCGTCCAGCTTGAGGGTTTATTGTCCTTGCGGTTTTCCGAAACATCGTAGGAATCGGTCAGAACGGTCACGCCGACAACCTTTTCCGCTCTTGTCACGGCGTTGCGCGCGGCGTCATTTGTTTTTGCCTGCGCTTCAACGGCTTTCGCCGCTTCATTCTGCACAAGGAGCGTTGCTGTCACCAGATCAGGGGCAGCATCAACCGATCCGGACCCCGTTACATTCAGACGCGTTGACGCATCGGAGTCTGCGGGCGCAGCGGCGTAAACCGCTCCACTGGAGATACTTCCGAGAAAGGCGACGCCGCATGTTGCAAGATATAATGATTTTGACTGGATCATTGACGACTATTCCTGCCTTTGAGAATGGCGAGGGCTTCTCTCAGCCGCGTGACGCCCAGTCGGACATAGCCCTGACTGCACAGGCGCTGGCCCTCTTTCCGGAGTGCTGTGACATCATTTTCCGGGTGTGACTGCACGTTATATTGGTCAATCGTGCGCATCAGACGGGAACAGTAATCCCGGCTGTCGGATGTGACTTCCATGCCGACTTCCGTTGTCGACGCTTCATCCGCCTCCGGGGTCTGGATCATGGAGGCGACATCCGTGCCATGAGACGCCTCGCCCTCATTCAGGGGCCTGCTGGTGAAGAGCGTACGAACCGGCTGCTCTTCCGTCTGCGCAGCCGCCACTCCACACAGTCCAATGAGCAGAAGAGGCGCTGCAATGATCAGTATGATTCGTATCATGATTGAGACATTAGCAGATCAGGTCTGTCTTGCGGATGGTAAGTCTGTGAAACCTCCGTCATATCTGCACCCTGTTTTTTGCCATCTTCTTCAGAAAGCGGCAGATACATTCTCACACAGAGACCGGGACTGCGCGGATAAAATTGCAGCATCCCGCCATGCAACTGGACAATGGCCTGAACAAGCGAAAGTCCCAGGCCCGACCCTGGTGTGTTGCGGGCGGCATCGGCCCGGAAGAAGCGCTCGGATGCTCTTTCCATGTCGGCTTTCGTCATCCCCAGACCCTGATCGTTGACGTCGATCGTGATGGTGCGCCCGCCCGCCCGGTCGGCGGAAGCGGGATTGAAGCCGGTGGCGACAGCAACGGTAATGGTGCCATTCTGTGGAGAAAATTTGATGGCGTTATCAATGAGATTTGAAACAGCCTGCTGGATCATCGATCGATCGCCGTAGAACTGAAGGTGTTCCGGCGCGCGCAGCACAATTCTGCTGCCCTGATCGTCCGCCAGAGGTTCGTAGAGTTCCACAATATCGCTGAGCACAGGCATGAGATCGAATGTTGCGAAAGCAGACCGTCTGGAACCGGCTTCGATCTGGGCAATTCTCAGAAGAGCTTCGAACACGGCTGTAATGTTGTCGAGATCGCTGACGCCTTCTTCAATGGCGGCACGCAGGGTGTTTTCATCCTTGGCGTGCAGCGCTGCATATTCAAGCTGGGCGCGGGCCCGCGTGATCGGAGTGCGCAGATCGTGGGCAATCGCGTTTGAAACCTGCTTTACTCCGTCCATCAGGCGCTTGATGCGATCAAGCATCTCATTGATGGCTTCAGCA